>CAZHGH010000120.1:0-8232 GCA_964531205.1 uncultured bacterium | reverse complement strand
CGCACCTAAACGTTTCATCTCTGACTCCTCCTCGGCTACCAAAATACGCCCGCCGCCAGAAGCCCCGACATACCGAAAACAGAGTAGAAAAAGTAAAAAAACGAGGGCCGCAGCTGCAGCGGCCCTCGTATAGCGCGTTGAGTGGAGTCTTCGCTTAGTTAGCGATTGTTTGGTTTAACGCGCTAATGTTGAACGTACCGAGTCCCGTCGTGTAATCGTAGCCGGGAATCGCCTGGTAGGCGCCGTTCGCGCCGCTGATGATGTCGTGGAATCCGCCATAGCTTTCCGTCGGCGGCGGTCCTTGAACGAGTGATTCACCGCTTTCGTACTGCTGGTAATTGTGGTACAGAACGGGCGCAGCAAATCCGAGAGTCGGATGCGCGGAAAGCATGCGCGCGTACACGCCCATTGAAAGCGGCGAAGCTTCACTCGTTCCGCCGATGCCGCATGGACCCGGACCGCACGTCCCGTTGAGAAACACGAGCGGTTGCTGAACGTAAACCAAGTATCCGCCGGCATTCGGATCGGCAGCCATTGCGATGTCGGGCACGCCGCGCAGATTTCCGGCGGCTACAATACCTGTCGTGAGTTGCACGGGTTGTTCCCAACTCGTAGCATTCTCGAATTGACTGAGCCCGCCGCCGCCGGCGTTCCATGCGGTTTCGCCCATGTAGGTCTCGTCGTTATTTGACGTTGCCGTCGTACCGCCCACTGCAACGATCCACGGCGATGCAGCAGGATAGGACACCATCGGCGGTCCCGATCCCGGCGCACCATTCGTCGGTGCGAGCGCACAGGAAGAACCGGTATCACCAGACGATGCAAACATCGTCTGACCGTGCGCCGCCGCGAACATCATGGTTTGATCGTCGGCTTTCATCGAACCGTCGAGATACGCTTGATATTCGCATTCGCCGAACGAGGAGTTGCCGAGCTGCGCGAGGTTATCGGATTCCCATTTGTTGTACTCGTTCGCGATGTCCGAATCGGTGAGCGACGTAGTGTCGTAGATGTACAGAGTCTTGACGTTTCCAGCGATGCCGGTAGAGCTTTGCGTATCGAGATCCCACTCGCCAAGGCCCGCCGTATCGGGGCTCGAGAGACCCACTTTGACGACCGTAACCGGTACCTGCGGTAATCCGAGCTGTTGCTCTTCGTACCGAAGATCCGTCACCGTTTGCGATACGTTGCCTTCAGCCATTACGCCGATGGTCGTATTGCTTGCTGTTGGCGTGGAGCCGGCATTGTAGAACGTTTGAATGGCATGCGCATCATAGTCGCGTACGCATGGCGTTCCGGACGGTGCAGGATCTGTTGGGAAACATGCCGTCGGTCCGGATGCCATGTGCGCCGCATTGTTGAGACCGAGCACTGCAAGAACGATGC
Source organism: uncultured bacterium (assembly GCA_964531205.1). Taxonomy (GTDB): domain Bacteria; phylum Vulcanimicrobiota; class Vulcanimicrobiia; order Vulcanimicrobiales; family Vulcanimicrobiaceae; genus JAICWY01. The sequence goes on along the minus strand of CAZHGH010000120.1, from coordinate 6,846 downwards.
TGCCAAGGGATTGCGGCACAAGCGCCGGCGTCGTGTTTGCAAATACGTTCTTGCCGCTCAGCGAAAACGACGTTAACGACGTGTTGAACGCTTTTTGCGCCTGCGCCGCAGTTCCATCGGCGCTTACGAGCAGATGGTTTGGCGAGACGCTGATGTTCGTGAAACCTTGGCTCTGCAAGTAGCTCGTAACTTGCGATACTTCATCCGAGGTCGGCGCATATTGACTGAGCAGCTGCGAGTCGGTAAAGCGCTGTCCGGATGCCACTGCCTTTGCAAGGTCCGATGCATTGTGCGCTTGCAGCGCAACGCGAACGGTCATCGTTGTATTTGGATCCAGCGCACCAAGCGACGTACCGTTGACAACCGTCACACCTTGCGTTGCCGTCGCCGCCCATCCCGATGGAACGGCGATCGCGGTTGTGTTTGACTGCCGCGGAGTGGAGGGAAGCATCGACTGCCCTCCATGTCCCGAGCACGATGCGGTAAGAAGACCCGCGGCCAATGCGATTGCTGATAAACGTTTCATCGTTCCTCCACTATTGTCCGACAATCGCATTGGTCTTCACGACGTCGAAGCTGCCAAGACCGGTTGTGTAGTCGTAACGCGGCAACGCGCTGTATGCGCCATTCGATCCCGATAGCACGTCGTGGAATCCGCCGACGAGCGAGGTTGGCGGCGGTCCCGCACTAGCTTCGCTCGAATTTGGATTGTTCGTGTAAATGCGGTAGAAGAGCGGCGCACCGAAGCCAAGCGCATTACCATGTGCGGATTGCATGCGCGCGAATGCGCCTGCGGCTAGCGGTGACGCTAAGCTGGTGCCGCCCGTGATACACGGCGTGCAGCTTCCGCCGTTTGTTGCTTGCGCTGACGAATAGACCAGATATCCGGTCTCGATCGACGCATCCATCGCAATGTCGGGAAGGCCGCGATAACTGTATCCCACGGCGGTGGTTCCTACAGGCTGCGTCGGCGATTCCCAGTATGGCGAGTACTCGAACTGACTCAAACCGCCGCCGCCCGCTTCCCACGAGTTCTCGCCCAAATACGAGCCGTCAGCGTTGCTGAAGAGATCCGTTCCACCGACGCCGACAACGTACGGCGAAGAAGCCGGATACTCGACCATCGGCACGCCGCCGGGCGCGCCATTTGTATTAACGACAGCTGTGCAATACGCGCCGTTGTCGCCGGTCGAAACAAACATCGTTTGTCCTTGCGATGCTGCTTCAACGAGAATTTCATCGGCTGCGAGCATCGAGCCGTCTTGATACGGGAAGATTTCGCATCCGCCGAACGAGCTGTTACCGATGCGATCTTTGTTGTCGATCACCCATTTGTTGTAGGAAACGGCCATATCCGCGAAGCTCATCGACGGCATGTCATAGAGATCGATCTGCTTGACCACGGCGGCCATGCCTTGCACTGCCGTCATGTCGAGAACCCACTCTCCATTGCCGGACGTATCGCTGTTCGGCGCACCGACTTGAATGAGGTTCACCGGCACTTGCGGCAAGTTGTATTTCTGCTCGTTCAAGCGGAAATCGCTGATCGCTTGGCTCGGATCGCCTTCGGTGAATATCGCGACCGAGGTGTTTGCAGCAGTCGGCGCATTTGCTGCGTCATACGCGAGTTGGATGCTTGCCGGATCGTAGAAACGCGGGCAAATGCCTTCGGCGTTGAGGCCTTGCGTGCACTGATCCGGAGTCGGCACCGGCGTTGGCGTCGGCGTGGGTGCGGGGGTTGCGGTAGGCGCAACAGTCGGAACCGGCGTGGGAGACGGCGTCGGCGTTGCGGTGACGTGGCCGTTCGTCTTCGGCTTCGGTTTTTGCATCTGCGCGTTATTCAAGCCGAGTACGGCAATAACGGTTCCCGCAAGCGCTTGCGGAACGAACGCCGGCTGCGTGTTTGCAAACACGGCATTACCGGCTGCGTCCGTATATGATTCCAGTTTCGTACTAAATGCTTTTTCAATCGTCGCAACCGTGCCGGTCGCGTCGATGAGAATATTATTCGCCTGCGCTGTGACGCTGGTAAAGCCTTGCGAGGTGAGATACTGCTTTACCGACGCAACGTCGCTCGCCGTCGGTGCATACGTGCTCATAAACGTCGCACGCGATGTGATCTGTCCGGCTGCAACGGATTGCTTGAGTTGATCGACGTTGTGCAGTTGCAGCGCAACGTGAACGGTCAGCGTCTGCGTGGCAGGCAGCTCGCCGTTATCGGTCACGCCGGTTAACGAGATTGCTTGCGTTGCCGTTGTAGCGAATCCGGTCGGTACGCTGATGACGGCGCTTGCCGCCCGCGTCCCGTGCATCCCGAAGGCGCTGGCAGTACCGGTGCCGCCTGGGGCGCTCGGTAATGCCGAGCCGCCGTGTCCTGAACACGACGCTGTAAAAATGCCGACGGCTACCGCCGCGGCAACGAATCTTTTCATGGACGAAGACTCCCTCCTCGCTTCTCACGGTACGCGAGGGCGCACGCTCGGCGACATACCGTGATTTGAGTAGGGCGGCCGCCCGGTATCGCGCGCTACGATGACGGAGCCATGGTCATATCGCTAGCGGGTGAATGGGACATCTACCGGCGCGACGAGCTGCGAAGCCGTCTCGAGCCGGCTTACTTCGAACGCGAAGTCGTGCTGGACTTGACGTCGGCCAAGTACGTCACCAGCACGCTGATTTGCGCGCTCGTCGTCGCGCACAAGCATCGTGAAGGCAGCGGCATGCCGCGCGCCTCGCTTGCTGTGAAATCCGCATTCGTGCGGAGATTGCTTTCCGCAACCGGACTCGACGGGCTGTTCCCGATTTACGAGTCAGTGGAACAAGCGCTCGGAGCATCGCGCAAGAGCGCTTAGAGCCCGGAGACTCCCTTCGGGGTTCCCAAGCCCGTCGCGAGATCGTAGCCGCTCGGCGGGATATCGTTGAAAGCGCTCGCGTGATCGTATGAAAACGCGGGGCCTTGCGGATTGCCCGAAAGAGCGTACGCTGCCGCGACGATCGGCGCGCCCACGCTTGTTCCGCCTGCAACGAGCCATCCGCCGGCGGTTGAATCGTACATCGCGACGCCGGTTTGCGGATCTCCAACCGCGGCTACGTCAACCGCTGAACGCGTGTGGCACCCGGTATTCCCTTGCCAATTGGGTTTCGCTTCATACAAACTGCATCCGCGGCCGCCGTACTGCCACGCGCTCTCCACACCGTTCGAAATTGTTGTCCCGCCGACGGATGTAACGTATGGCGAGGCAGCGGGATAAAACGGGCTAACCTCGTCGCCGGAGCTCACTGTGATCGCGATGCCTGCGTGTTTGTAGTACTTATCGTAAGCGGTCTCTCCCGACCACTCCGCTCCGTAATAACTGTTGCTGATCGCCCTTGCACCCAAAGCGGCGGCAGTGTCGACGGCGGCGCCAAGATCGTCAAACGATGGCGAGTTTGCTTCCACCAGCAAAATCTTACAGTTCGGGCAAACGGCCGAAACCATATCGAGATCGAGCGAGATCTCTTGATCCCAAGCCGCATTTGGCACTGGATACGTGCTTGCCGCACCCTGTTGATTCACTTTGCGGAAGCATGCATTCAGCGATGTGCATGCCGGCAAACCGAACGCGGTGCGATAAGTGGCGAGGTCTGCTTCCGCGGATGGATCGTCGTAAGCATCAACGATGGCTACGGTTCCACCCGCATTCGCGGATGGTAGCGCATAGCGGTTCCATAAGTCAGAGGGATGCAAGCCGGGAATTAAGTTTGAAGGTGTGGTGGCGTCGCTGATCGGTGGAAGCGTGATATTGATCGCGATCGTGCAGTGCGCTTGGCCGGCTTCAAAGATTCCGCTGCATGCCAGCTGTGCGCCGGGAAGGCTTTGTGCACTGTCCCCGGGGAGGCTATGCGCGCTGTCGCCAGGTAGGCTTTGAGCGCTGTCTTGCGGCAGGACCGGCGCGCCGTTTGGCGTTCCACCGGCGGGCATAGCCCCATTATTAGGGCCTGCGCACGCGACGAACACAACTAACAGCGCAAGTGTCGGCAGCAGTCGCAGTATGCTCAAAAACGTAAGCCTCCCGGTAAGGGCCTAAAACGCGCTAGGCTTGTACCCAGCCGTGGCTGGTTGCTAACGCAACGGCCTCGCGCCTTCCGCTGCAGCCTAACTTGCGGCATATGGAGCGAATATGTGTGTCGACCGTGTGCGGGCTACGACCCGTCGCGCTTGCCACATCTTTGGTGCTAGCGCCTCTCGCTAATAGCTGAAGAACGTCACGCTCGGCCGGTGTGAGCGATCCATAAGCTGCTTGCGAGATTGCTCCCAGCGGCAGAACGCTAAGAAGCTGCGCCAATCCACCGAATTGCACGGCGCGCAGCTGGCTCGTAGCCTGAACGAAAGTCTGAACGTCCGTTTGCTCCAGTTGGACGCGATAAGCGGCACGTGCAGCAGCACAAAGCGCGCGAAGTCTCTGCATGCCTGGTTTGAGCATGTGCTCGACCTCCGAGAGCCGTTTATGAGCCGCTGTGGATCGCCCCCGTACCATATCGGCAAGTGCCATGAGCAGCCTCGCGCGGATCGCACGTCGGCTCACGGGCGCGGACGCCTGAAGGGCGGTATCGGCAAACCGCGTAGCTGCTTCGGCTTCGTCATGTAAGTTTGCAGCCGCAGCATAGAGAGCTGTTTCAGCACCGCGCAGGGCTTGCCTTTCAGCGTCGGTTTGTTGCTCTGCTGTGCCTGCTAAGAGCTCATATGCGTGCATGAAATCGCGATTCCAAGCAGCACGCAACGCGAGTGCCGGCAATAAAGACGTGAGGCGTGTATCGGGTAAGGCGGCTTGGTTCTCTTGCAGATCGACATCCAAACCTTCAAGCGCGGCTTCGTCACCCAATTCTGCTAAGAGATCGTAGCTTGCGAGTAGGCTGTACAACCGTATCTGGCTGCTTGCGCCTTTTCTCCCGCACTCACTCATCTGCTGAACGATAGCTAGTGTAGCAGCTGGGTCCTCTTCATCATATTTGATGTTATATAAAACGCTGTAACCGCGTGCAGCCAGCTCGTAAAGATTCCGCGTCACTGCGAAGTCAACGGCAAGGCGTGCGTAACTCCATGCGCGATCTTTCACTCCTGCTCTTTGAAAAACGTGCGCCGCTTGCTGAAATAGGCGTGCGCGCGTGTAATCATCGGTGTCGGCGTGTACCGCAGCGAGCGCCGTTTCAATCGTGGAAACTGCATCGGCAATGCGGTTCTCGGTAACGTATCCTGTTGCCAGCGTTCCAAGAAGCGGTATACGTTCCTCTACGGTGAGCGACGCATCGTTTGCATACGGCTGCAAAAACGCGACGCAGTCTCGTCCATTTCGAACCAGTTCGATGGCGTACCGGTGAACCAGAGAAAGACGCAGCGAGATATCGTCGGCTTCTTCAATCGCTCGAAGAAACTCGCGCTCTGCTATTTCAAAATGTCCACGGCCGGCATGGATCATTGCCGTCTGCGCTAAGACGCTGGCGTTGCTCTGCCGTTGCTTCTCCGGCAAGACGGATAGCGCTGACCAAAGAAGCTCGCTCGCGCCCTCTTCGAAAAGTGCAAAGCCATGGCGTTCAACGATACGGAGGATTTCATCGGCCGCGTGCGCCTTTGTATAAAGAACAAGCGCACCGGAATAGTCTCCGCGCTGTTCTAAGAGCGAAGCGCCATTGCAAAGCGCGCCCAGCCACTCCCGTTCGCCGGAGCGGCGAAGTTCCGTTTCGAGAAAATCGCGAAAAAGGTCGTGATAGCGGTACTCGCCGGGCGACACTTCGTTGAGAAACGTGAGTCTAGCGCGAATTTCATTTAGAAATTGAGTATTAGCGCCGAGCGCCGCAGCTATGCTGCTGTCAAACGCCGAGAATACCGAAGTTGCCAGAACGAAGCCGCGCTGAGATATCGTGAGTCCCGTAAAAACTTGTTCCGCCAAGTAGCGGTACACCATTTCACGGGTTCCGAACGCTGCGGTGCGCAGGTCGGCGGAATGCGTGCGCGTTCGAATAGCAATCGCGAGCGCGACTGGCCACCCTTCAGTCAACTGGCGCAGTGCTTCGACTTCCTGCGAATCGATATCGCCGGCCGTTTCATTGGCGGTGACAAGCGCTTCGTCAGTCGTGAACCGCAAATCATCTTCGCCAATCGGATAATCCATGCGGCCGTAGGCGATCCACGTTGCAACGGGAAGCCCCACGTCGCTTCGCGCCGCGATGATCCAACGGATACGATCTGTCGTGCGCTCTATAAGGTCCGCTAACAGGGCGATTGATGCCGGGTCCGTGGATGCATAGTGCAGGTCGTCAATGACAATGGTGCACCTGCATTCTTTTAAGTGCTCAGCAAACCAATCGGAGAGTTGCCGGACCGGCTCGCCGGCCGCAAGCACGCGCTCCTGCATCGCAGGAAATGCAGCGAGTGCGCCGGGCGCAACAGGCGCTAGCGTCTCGCTCAAGCGGCGGACAAACGCGAGAAGAGTTCCGTCTTCGCGCCTTACATCGTAGCGCACCGCATCGACGTGCGACGTCTCTAAAAAATCGCGAAGAGCGATGCTTTTTCCAAATCCAGCCGGTGCGACGATAAGTGTCACAGGAAAACGCGCGGCCTTTTCAAGCCGCTCGTTGATGCGCGGTCGGGCTAGACGCGTGGAAAGCATTTAAGCCGCAAGTATTCGCTGATCGCGGCTTCGTCCCGGCTCAAAAAGCGAGGGCCGACCTCGGCCCTCGCGGCGCATAATGTTTGGTTTTTGTTAACCGGGTAGTGCGCTGGCGCCCTCGCTCAGCAGTGGCATGCTAAGTGTGCGTTTCATAAAAACACCTTTCTTGATGTGGACCGCGGGGCGGTCCGTAGTGAGA
>CAZHGH010000119.1:5826-8290 GCA_964531205.1 uncultured bacterium | reverse complement strand
TATAAAGCAACAGTTGCTTATATGGGGGTTGTAGAACCGATTTGAAGACCGTGCGAGCCACCAGACCCGACGCACATTGTTTAGCGGCGCGCACGGCTCCTACACAGGGGCGTAAATTACGGTCAGCGCGTGCCGGTTACAAGATACCGTTTTACTTGCGGAACCTCACACCAAAGTGCAGGGTCGGCGAGCATCTCGAACGTCACGTTTCGCAAACCGCGCGCCTCGAGTAATTCGACGAGGCGCTCGGGTTCCGGGCCGCCGGAAAATGGTAATTGCGCGAGCACGCGTGCGTAGTTTCGCGCGTACAAACCGCGCGGGCGAATGCCGATGCCGCGCGATACGACAGTGAAGCCTGCATCCAAGACCGCGCGCGCTTTTGACTTGAAGGTAAGCGGCGGACGCGGTTTGCGCGTCGACGCCCACCGTTCTTCTACTAATGCGAGGCGTCCGCCGGGGCGCAATACACGCAGCCACTCCGACACGCCGCGAGATGGATCCGGAAGCGTCCACACAATGTGACGCCCGATAACGAAGTCGTACGTTTCATCCGGATCGCTCAGGGACGCTGCATTTTCATTTCGATACGTTAGCGGCATATTTGCTGCGGCTGCTTTTTTACGCGCCTGTTCGAGCATTTGAGCGGAAAGATCGATCCCGGTGACCCGGTGACCTAGTTCCGCAAGCAGCAACGACAAGAATCCGGTTCCGCAGCCAACGTCGAGCACGCGTTTTGGGGCGGGCCCGGCTAAACGACCCAACAAGTCAAGCCACGCAACGCGCTGTTCGTCGCTATGGAGACCGTGGCTCAGTTCGCGGTCGAATCCAGGTGCCCGCGTGTCCCAATAGTGACTGATGGCGTCCCACCTAGCGTCCATAGGCTCATAATGGAAGGGCGAGTGTATGGTTTTCTAGTGCCGGGTTTCGCGCTGTCCCGGGCCCTTATGCCCTGCCTGGTTGCCGTCGCACGGTGTTAAGCTAAATGCCTTGCGGAGGTAGGACAGTGCGAGCAATTGATGCACCCGAGCAACGGCAAACGCCTGCGGCGCCTGCTGCGGCAGAATTTCTCTATCTCGACCAAAGCGCCGTAGTTGCGGCGGGTGTACTCGACATGCCGGCTGCAATGGAAGCGGTCGGCGACGCCTTTGCGCAATACGATCTCGGGCGCTGCAAACAGCCGTACAAAGTCGTGCTTCGCAACGGCGAGGACGCCGCATGTGAAGAGTTCGGACGATTCAACGGCCTTTTCGCCATCATCGGCGATCCGCCGGCTGCTATGGGAATGAAATGGATTGGAAGCTTTCCGCATAACCGCGACCGCGGTCTCCCACGCGCAAGCGCACTGGTTATTTTGAATTCACCCGAAACCGGGTTTCCAATCGCCATCATGGACGCAACGCTCATCAGCGCGGTGAGAACCGGCGCCGTTACCGCATTGGGAAGCATGTTTTTAGCGCCGAAAGGCGCGCAAAAGATCGGCGTCGTCGGCGCCGGTGTACAGGCTCGTACGCAGATTCTTGGCCTGATTACCGCACTGCCTACGGTGAAACAAGTTGCGATATACAACCGTACGCAAGAACACGCGGAGCTACTGGCCGAGGAGTGTGCGCGCCGCTGGAATGCGCCCACAGTCGTCGCAAACAGCATTGAAGAGGCGCTCAGCGACGCCGACGTCACGTTGACGATTACAACCGCTTTGAAACCGATCGTTTCGGGCAAACATATCAAGCCGGGCGCGCTCACCATCCAACTCGCCGGACACGAATGCGAGTTCGATCTGATTCAGCAATGCACCAAGATTGTCGTAGATGATTGGGAAGTGCTCAAACATCGCGGCATCATTTCGCCCGCCGTCATGCACGCGCAAGGTTTGCTGGATGATAGCGCCATTTATGCAACGCTCGGCGAGTTGATCCGCGGCAAGAAAGCGGGCCGCGAGAGTGATTCCGAGCGCATTCATTTCGCGCACATGGGCATGGGAATCGCCGACGTCGCACTTGCTTTCAGCGTCTACCGGCGGGCTCGCGCGATGGGTCTGGGGCAAACCTTGAATCTTTGGAACGAACCCTTGTGGTCGTAGACCCCGCCGTACCTGTTGTAGTCGTCTATCGCGGCGGCATCGGCGCACTTGCAATTGCGCGGACGTTGGGACGCCTTGGTGTGCCGATGTATCTGGTGCTGCAAAAAGATGCGAACACGCCGGTATCCGCATCGCGCTATTGGCGCAAGGTGTTTTCCTGGGATTTTTCAGCGCCCGCTGCAGATTCCGTGCGCTTTCTTCTCGATGTGGCAAAACGCATCGGTGGCCGTCCGGTGCTGATGACCCTTGCAGACTGGGTTGCGATTTTCATCGAACAGCACGCAACGGAATTACAGGAAGCGTTTATCTTCCCGAAAGCATCTCCGCCCCTGATTCGCACGCTCTCGAACAAATGGCAGTTGTACTTACTTGCAAAGCAGCACG
>CAZHGH010000119.1:0-5726 GCA_964531205.1 uncultured bacterium | reverse complement strand
CTGATTCGCACGCTCTCGAACAAATGGCAGTTGTACTTACTTGCAAAGCAGCACGGAATTCCGACGCCCGAAACGGCGTTGCCCCTGTCCCGCAGCGACGTAATGCAATTCGTCCGAACCGCAACGTTTCCGGTCGTGATGAAGCCCGCGGATTCATTTCTACCGAAGATCGCCGCCAAAGCGATTCTGCACAATGCAGCCGAACTTTTGGAAGCATACGATGCCGCGGCAGAAGCCGGCCTTGCCGACGTCGTGCTGCAAGACTACATACCGGGCGACGCGCGAAGCGTATGGATGAGCAACGCGTACTTTGGCGCGGGCTCTGAATGCAAAGCGATTTTTACGGGCCAAAAACTACGGCAGGTTTCGGAAACCGGCATCGCATCGCTTGGGATTTGCCTGCCGAACGAAATCGTGGAGCGCCAAACGCGCGAGTTTATGCAGGCCCTTGGTTATGAAGGCGTGCTCGACGTCGGTTACCGCTACGATCCGCGCGACGGCCAATACAAAGTGCTGGACGTCAATCCACGCATAGGTGGCGCGTTTCGCTTATTCGTCGGTACGAACGGCATGGATGTCGTTCGTGCATGCTATATGGATTTAACCGGACAATCCGTTCCTTCATCCGTACCTGCGTACGGACGCAAATGGATGTTGGAGGAAGACTTTACATCCGCGTTGTCAGACTTTCGCGCGCGCAAGCTGACGGTTAAAACGTGGCTTCACTCGCTTCGCGGTGTGAAAGAAACGCATTGGTTTGCGCTCGACGATCCGTTGCCCATTCTGCATTGGCTGCGGCCCCGGTTGAGCAGTATCCTACAGCGCCGAATGCAGAAAGTGCTGCATGTAACACCGCACACCGAGGTCCGCTTTAGCAAGCCGTAGACGCGCAGATTACTGACTCGTAATCATCCATTCCGTGCCGAAACGATCGACGACCTGACCGAATCTGCCGCCCCAAAATACGTCGGCGAACGGCATCGTGACTTTGCCGCCTTGTGCGAGGGCGTCGAACACCCGTTGTGCTTCGGCCCGATCGTCCGTCGCAAGAGATAACGAAATGTTCCCCGCCTCGGGATCGACTGTCTTCCCGGGTTGACCGTCCGAAGCCATGAATGAAAAACCCCGGCCTTTGAACGTGGCGTGCATGACTTTATTTCTGAAATCCGGTGGGACTTGATCGGCCATCGGCGAGCCTTCGAAGCGGTTCAATTCGTAATCGCCGCCAATCGCGCTCTTGTAAAATTGCAGCGCTTCTTCGCACCGGCCGTAGAAAAACACATATGGTTCTAATTGCATGTCGCGCGACTTCCCGCCGACCCGCTGCACCCCTTCGGACGTTCGACCTAATCTATGAGAGCCGCTGCGCTAAGAGGGTGGCGTTGCGCGCAACCATCCCGTAAATCGAGAGCTGGGGATTCGCACCGATGCTCGTCGGAAATATCGAGCCGTCGAATACCGAGAGATTTTCGATGTGATGGTGCGAGCCGTTTGCGTCGACGACGGAATTGCGCGAATCGCTCCCCATTGCGCAACCTCCCATAACATGCGCGCTGACGACACGCGTTCGCAAAATCTCCATTGGGAGTGCCTTGATGGCGTTGCGGGCCGCATCTAGAGAGGTATACTGCGTCGCATCTTCGTGCATCGGCAACACGCTTTTCGCACCGGCCGCGAATTGGATCTCAGCCATCGTCAAGAGAGCACGGCGCGCGCCATCCCATAAGTACGGCGTCATCGGATAGTCGAGCACCGGCGAGCCGTCGTTTTGCAGTGCAACGGTACCGCCCGGGCTTTCTGCATGAAAGCCGTCTCGCATCAGCGCGATAATGACCTGGCCGTGCGCGAGATCGTTCATGAGATGCGCGTGGGCCTGCCCAAAACCGACGAGCGTCGTCGCGGCAAGGACGGGATGCACCGGCGGCACTTCGAGTTTATAGCCAACGGGACCATCGAGCGGCTGCGTGTGCAAAAAATGATCCGTATAGATCGATTGCGGAGCGCCCGAGAATGCGTTGACGGCCTCCGGCATCGATGCGAGTGACAGAACGACGGGATGCAAGAACGTGCGCTTCCCAACGCGTTTCTGTGGATCGGGCAGCCCACTGCGCAATAACAGCGCGGGACTGCCGATTGCGCCGGCGGCGAGCACGTACTGCCGCGCGTGCACCGTAAGCGTATGAGGTCCCGGCGTGATGCCATCGGGTTGCAACGCGCGCACGATGAGTCCGGTAATCCGCGATCCGTTAAAGGTGAACTGCTGTGCGCGTGCACGTGTAACGAGCGTAGCGCCGTGTTGCAACGCGAACGGAATCGTCGTCACGAGCATGGACTGCTTCGCATTGGTCGGACAGCCCATGCCGCAATAACCGAGATTCCAACACCCTTTGACGTTGCGCGGAATCACGTTCGTCGAAACGCCCAGTTTCGCTGCGCCTTGCCTCAGTGCGTCGTTGTTCGCGTTCGGCGGCTCGTCCCACGGATGAATGTTGAGCCGCTCTTCCATCATGGCAAACCACGGTGAAAGTTCCGTTTCGTTGTACGGTTGGAGCCCGTAGCGCTCGCGCCAATACTTCAGCGTTTCGGGCGGCGTGCGAAAACTGCTGGTCCAATTCACGGTCGTCGATCCGCCAACCGCACGGCCTTGCAAAATCGTAATGCCTTTGTCTGCGGTTTTCCGTGCAGCAGATTCTTGATAGAGCTGCGGATAAGCTTCGCGTTCGAGCATGTGAAAATCGGACGACGTGCGTAGCGGTCCTTCCTCAATCAACACGACGCGCAATCCGGCCTTTGAGAGAATCTCCGCGCTCGTACCGCCGCCCGCACCCGTGCCGATTATTGCAACGTCGGCATCGATGTGCCCGTCGCGATCCAGCGTGGATGCGTCGCGCACGTCCCAGCCGCTTTGTACGCCGCCGGCTACGAAATCCCGAATCATCAGCCGACCGCCGGCGGACCGGTATAGCCGATCGCGTTCCATGCCTTCGCATTCCCGTACCATGCTGCCATCAGCAATTGATGCAACGCGTCGTACGCGCTGCGCAATCGCGTGATGCGGCTGTAGCGCCACGCTTCGAGGAAGTGCGCGATCTCTGCGTCGTTTGCGGCATGCCACGGGTGCCATATCCCGGCGACGAACATACGCGTAATCGGAAAACGCAATATGCCGAAGAGCTGACGAATCTGCGCGCGTACGGCTAGCGGTAACCCGGCGATAGCAACGTCTACACCGCGAACTGTTTGCGCGATTGCATCTTTTCGCGCCGCCGCGTCGCCGGGAAGTGCTCCTGACAGCATCACGGGCGCCAGTGCCGCAACGATAACGCGATCCTCTTCGTCCAGCATCGTGAAACGGTACTGCGGATCCGTGCGCAGCGTATCGGGCGAAAACTCGTACGCTAGTCCGGCAGCGGCCAAAACAGCCGCCGCCGCTATGCCTCCGCCCAGCAGCTGACGCCGCGTCAGCATAAACGGCGCAGACGTTTGCGGATCGCCCACGGACCGCGTGCGAATTCGCGACTCAGCGCGTCAACGATTGCGGCTTGGGATGCGCCGCTTGCATGCAGATCGCGATAGCGCTGATGTAGCAACTCGGATTCCGCCGCCGTCCACATCTTGCCGCGATTCGGTACGATATGCGGACGCGGCAGCGGCTCAAGCAGCGATCCCGGAACGATTTTTCGCAGATGCGGCACGCGGCTGGCAAACGTCTTTTTCGAAATTTCAAAACCGGCGAAGCGCCGGTTCATGCCGATTGCAACGGCGGCCGTCGACCCGCCGCCAAGAAAGAAATCGCAAACCAAGTCGCCTTCGTTACTGCTGTACGCGATGATCTTTTGCAGGAGCGCCTTCGGCAGTTCGTTTTTATTTTTCGCCCTGCCGGGCTTGTACTCGCGATTGATGATCCATACGTCCTCTCGATCGCGATAGTTCAGCGACCCGCCGTCGGGCAACGTAGCGTCCAGCGGATAGCGCGCCTGCAAGTTAAATGTGCGGCGCCCACCAGGTTTCGCATAATACAAGATGTGGTAATGCGAGGAAACGAATTTCGTGCTGGTATAGACGCCGAAGTTGTATTTCCAAACGATATGATTGATTTCTTGAAGCGACGTGTTGCGCAGCGCGTCAAGGACGTCGTACAAGTTCGTGTAGCCGGAGACGACGTACAGCTGTCCGCCCGGGCGCAGGACACGCTCCGCCTGTGCGATCCACGCGCGGCTGAACGCGTTGTACGACGAACCGTCGACCTCCACGTAGCCGTCGATAACAAAACGTTCGTCGCGGTTGTAATGGCGGTGCAGACGATCGCCTTGAATACCGTAGGGCGGATCCGTCACGATCAAGTCAACGCTAGCATCGGCCAGGTACTCAAGCGCACCTCGCACGCAGTCCGCATTGACGAACAACGGCTCCATGCGGAAGCTTACGCTAGGCCGGGCGCGCTCTCCCGTTGAAAGCGCCCTGCGGGTGAATCGAGAGAACCGGGCCTTACAGCGGCTCTTCGAAATAACGCAAGACATTCTGCAGGCGCGCGACCTCCAGACGGCGCTCGAGTCGATCGCGCGCGGGTTGAGCGAGCTGTACCGCTTCAAATACGTCTCCATCGTCGCCTCGGATCGGCCCGGCGGCGAAATGTACCGGCGCGTGATCATCGGCTTTCCGGCGGAAGCGATCGGCGAGCGTTTGGGCGAGCACATCCCGCGCGACATGCTTGTCGATCTGCTGCAGCCCCAATTCGAAGTAATTCCGCGTTGTTTCTATATTCCGGTCGAACGCGACGTACGGTGGGCGTACAATATCTATGCCGGCAACGTCGCCCCGGACGTGACGATGCGCGTCGATCCGGCCGCATGGCACGAACGCGATTCACTAACGCTCGTTCTTGCAGATCGCGACGGCGAGATGATCGGTTACATCTCCGTGGACGGGCCGCTGGACGGCCGCGTACCCTCGCATGCAACGATGCGCGAGATGCAGCTCTTCGTGAATTTACTCGGATTGGCGCTCGGCAACGAACGGGGCCACGCCGCCGAAGTCGAGCGGCGAGAATTGCTGGAAGCGACGTCGCGCGCACAGAGCGAGTTTTTCGGGATGGTGTCGCACGAAGTGCGTTCGCCGCTTGCTGCAATACGCGGCGCAACGGTTTTACTCGACGAGCATTTCGATTCACTCACGCAAGAACGGCGCAGCGAAGTACTCGGCGTGCTAAGCAGCTCCGCCGCGCGGCTCTCGACAATCTTCGAAGACTTCTTGCTGCTCTCGCGGATGGATGCGGGCAAGCTCACGCTGCGATTGGAGATGGTCGATCCGATTCTCGTCGTCGAAGAATCCGTCGCGCGCATGCAAAGCCAGCATCCGGAGCGCCAGTTCCGCACGATGTATCTCGCGCCGGTGCCGCCCGTGCATGCCGATGAAGGGCGCGTCGTACAAGTGCTCACGAACATGCTTTCGAACGCGGCGAAATATTCGTGGGAGGGTTCGGTCATCGTAGTGGAGCTCAAGACGTACGCAGACCGGGTCGCCTTTACCGTTAAAAACGAAGGTCCCGGCGTACCGGAGAGTGCGCGTGAGAAAATGTTCCGGCGCTTTTCGCGCGTTTCGTCCGACCCGAGCGACTCGTCGATTGGTTTGGGACTATACATCTGCTCGGAACTGGTTTCGCTGATGGGCGGCACGATTGGCTACGACAGCGAGCCGGACAAGGTAACGGCCTTCTGGTTCACGCT
>CAZHGH010000118.1:0-8404 GCA_964531205.1 uncultured bacterium | reverse complement strand
CGCGTCCCAACGTACGTTTTTGCCGCACTGCTGCTGTGCATCGTCGCGATCTTGATCGTTCCGCTGCCGCCTGCGGTCTTGGACCTGTTGCTCGGCATTAACGTGTTCGCTTCCGCGCTGGTGTTGCTCTTGAGCGTTACGGTTGAAGAGCCGCTTCAGTTCAGCGCGTTCGCGCCCGCGCTTTTAATTGCAACGCTCTTCCGGCTATCGTTGGACGTTTCGGCGACGCGGCTCATTCTGACGCAAGGTCACGAGCCCGGAGGCGCGGGCGCGATTATTCCCGCATTCGGCGAGTTTGTCGTGCGCGGCAATCTCGTAGTCGGGTTGATCGTCTTTGCGATTCTGATAACGATTCAGTTCATCGTCATCGCGAGCGGGTCGCAGCGCGTCGCCGAAGTTGCGGCGCGGTTCACACTCGATGCGATGCCCGGAAAGCAGATGGCGATCGACGCGGACGTGCACGCCGGTTTGCTTGACGCGGATACCGCCCGGCTCAAACGCGATCTCGTTCAAAAGGAAGCCGATTTCTACGGCGCGATGGATGGCGCCGGAAAGTTCGTGAAGGGCGATGCAATAGCAGCGCTCGTTATCGTCGCGCTCAATT
The DNA here is from genome assembly GCA_964531205.1 of uncultured bacterium. GTDB lineage: Bacteria > Vulcanimicrobiota > Vulcanimicrobiia > Vulcanimicrobiales > Vulcanimicrobiaceae > JAICWY01. The sequence continues at coordinate 7,800 of CAZHGH010000118.1, read as the reverse complement.
TGATCGGCGGCATCGTCGTCGGCATGGCGTACCGCGGACTCTCACCCGCGGAGGCGCTGCAGACGTTCGCGCTGCTTTCAATCGGTAATGCGCTGGTAACAACACTTCCGGCCTTTTTGATGTCGACGGCGATGGGCATGATGGTCACGCGCGTCGCCGCCGATGGTTCGCTGGGCGCAGACTTAGCTTCGCAGCTCTTCGCGCGTCCCGAGATTCTCCGTGTCGCCGGCGGCTTGTTGCTTGCGCTCGCACTCGTGCCGGCGTTGCCGCGTCCGGTCTTCATTATTTTAGGGTTGTCTGCGTTCGCGGGAGCGCACGTCGCGCATAAGCGTAAGCAGTTCGCAGCGCAGGTTGCGCAGCAGGAACGCGACCTTGCAAAGCGCCAGGCTATCCGGCGGCCCGAGATGGCGTTGGGATTAGTCGGCGTCGATGCGGTTGCGATTGAGATCGGTGCGAACATCGCGCAATTGCTTGCCTCACCGCTCGCGGATGCGCTGCTCGATCGCGTCGGTGAAGTGCGGCGTGCGCTGGCTGCAGAAATCGGCATCGTGCTTCCGGGTGTGCGGCTTCGCGACGACCTTGCTCGCGATCCCGACACGTATGCCATTCGCGTGCGCGACCGCGTCGCAGGAGAAGGCGCACTCGATCTCGCGCGTCTGCTTGCCGTCGCGGACGAAACGGTTCTGGCGCAAATTTTGGGTGAGGAGACCCGTGAACCGGTGTACGGCTTGCCCGCGAAATGGATCGATGCACAGGCGCGCGACGCTGCATTGCATGCGGGTGCGCTCGTTTTCGATCCGATCTCCGTCGTCGGTTCGCATTTAGCGGAAGTGGCGCGTTCGAACGCCGACGCACTGCTTGGAAGACAAGAATTGCAAACGCTGCTCGAACATTTGCGCGCGACCGTTCCGTCACTCGTGAAAGAAATTGGAACCGATGCGCTCCCGCTTGCCTTGGTGCAGAAAGCGTTTGCCTTGCTTTTACGCGAGCGTGTGTGGCCGCGCGATCCCATTGCGGTGCTCGAAGCAATGATCGATGCCTCGTCGAGTAGCCGCGATCCGCACGACTTAGCGGAAGCAGCGAGACGCATAGTGGTCCCAGGACAACTGCGGCGGAAAGGCATCGAAAGTCTCGAGCCGCTCTTGCTTGACCCGCAGCTCGAGCGGCGGCTCGCGGATTCGTTCGCTGCAGCAGGTTTCGCCAACATCGATCCGGCTCTGGCGCTGACGATTCGCGAACAAGCCGCCGGCTACGCTGCAAGCGCCGAACACGGCCGCGCGACGCTTCTCTGCACGGGCGCCGTCCGTCCGCTCATCGCCGATTTCTTAGCCCGCAGCGGTCTACGTATCGACGTGTACAGTTATGCGGAGGTGCCACCGGAGATTCGCCTCCTGCCCGCGGGGGTTATTAAGGAAGGGCTCCCGCGCGCCGAAGGGCCTGAAGCAGCCTGAGAGAACTTCCCGCAAGTCCAATTTGACGGCCCCCTCGGGGGCTGTTAGACTTTTGGGGTTTGCGACGCGCCGGGACGGCGTCCGCGGGCCACTTACTTTTTCTAACGGTACACATGAGCTGGAATAGATACAAGAATCCGATCAAGGCGCTCGTCGTCTTGGCGATAGTCGCGCTCAGTCTTTGGGCGGCGCTTCCCATTCAGCAGAAGATTCATCTCGGACTCGATCTCGAGGGCGGCGCACATCTGCTGCTCCAGCTCAAGCCCACTTCGGACGTGAAGACCATCACGCCGGATGCTCAAAATCAAACCATTCAGGTCATCGACCGCCGCATTAACGGTTTGGGCGTAACCGAACCGCAGATTGCAAAGGTGGGCACGGATCGCATTTCGGTCGATCTGCCGCAAGTGAAGAATCCGGAACAGGCGGAACAAGCGATAAAACAAGTCGCGGTTCTCGATTACAAAATCGTGCCGCCGGACGTCGCGCAGAAGGCTGAAGCTGCGCTCGCGCTTTGCAACGCGAATCCGAAGAACAAAAAGGCGTGCGATTACGCTAATAATGGCGCATACGACGCGAGCGGTCCGGTCGTCTATACCGGTAAAGAGCTGAAGTCGGCGCAAGCTGCGTTCGGTCAAAACGGCCAGCCGAATATTCAGTTCACGACCAAGGATCCAAAGAAGTTTTTCGATCTGACGTCCAAGAACGTCGGCAAACTGCTGGGCATGTTCTTGGATCATCGTTACCTGTCGGCGCCGGTCATTCAAAGCCCCATCTCCGATAACGGCCAAATCACCGGGCAGTTCACGCAAGACCAAACGATCGTTCTTGCCAACAACTTGAACGCCGGTGCGCTGCCCGTCGGAATCGAAATCATCGAGAACCAAACCATCGGGCCGACGCTCGGCAAGATCGATCTGGTGAAGTCGCTCAAAGCCTCCATGCTCGGCTTAGGTTTGGTTTTGCTGTTCATGATCGTCGTGTACCGTTTGCCCGGATTCCTCGCCGACATCGCACTGATCATTTACGTCGCGATGATGCTTGGTCTGCTGGCGACCGCGCACGCTACGCTCACATTGCCGGGTATCGCGGGCTTTGTGCTCTCGATCGGTATGGCGGTTGACGCGAACGTATTGATATTCGAGCGTATTAAAGAAGAACTGTGGTCGGGCAAGACGATGCGCGCAGCGGTTCGCACCGGGTTTAAGCGCGCGCTGTCTGCGGTCATCGACAGTCACGTCACCACGATCGTCGGTGCGGGCGTGTTATTCATACTCGGTACCGGAACAGTGAAAGGCTTCGCGTACACGCTGTTCTGGGGAACCTTGTTCTCTCTCGTCACTGCCGTGTTCATCACGCGATTCTTCGTTGATACGTTGGTGGACAACGATATCGCCACAAATCCGGCGCTTTGGGGCGTGAAGCCTGAAGAAGTCGGCATTTTAGCCAAGGCAGGAGCCTAGTACCGATGTTTTTTCGCAGACTGAATTGGAATATCGTCGGCTGGTTCCGCACGGTTTCACTGATCTCGTATTTGATCATCGCGGCCGGCATCGGCGGCATGATTTACCATGGCTTCACCGGGCCGGGCGGCGGCTTTCAACCGTCGCACATGTTGCAACTCGGCTTGTCGTTCACCGGCGGCACGGCCGTTGATGTAACGTTCACGCAGCCGGTCACGCAAGACCAACTACGCCCTGCATTATCGAAGATCGGCGTAAACGATGAAGAGATCCGCACGGTCGGATCGCAGACCGGTAACGGCTGGCTGCACTACAACGTCGAAACGCAGACCGCGCTCGGCAACAACACGCAACAGCTTTGGAACGCGCTGAACACAGTCGCTCCGGTCGATCGCGGCCGCTCTTCGATTACGTCGGTAGGTCCAACACTCGGACGCGAATATTTGACGAAAGCCATCGAGGCGCTGATCATCGCGCTGGGCATTCAGTTCATCTACATCGCGTTTAGATTCGGGTGGAATTATATTTTCGGTCTGGTCACCGTTATCGCGCTGGTTCGCGACGCGGCGATGATGATCGGTATCTACGGCCTTACGGGCCGTCGCGCGGATGATGCATTCCTTGCCGCGGTGCTAACTGTTATCGGCTACTCGGTTATGGACACAATCGTCATTCTCGATCGTATCCGCGAAAATACGAAGCTCATGGCGGGCGAGCCGTACGACAAGATCGTTAACACGTCGATTTTGCAGACGATGACGCGTTCGTTCAACACCCTTGCGACGGTCGTCATTACGCTCGTCGCGCTGCTCGCGCTCGGCGGTGCGTCGCTGCAGAACTTCGGCTTCGCATTGCTCGTCGGTATTTGCTCCGGCGGTTATCACTCGATCTTTTACTCGGCTCCGCTGGTGCTCGTATTCCGCAAGCGGCAGCTGGAAGCAGCGGCGCGCAAGCGCGCTGCAGGCTTGGCGACGCTTACCACGCGCTCCGCACGCACCGTCGCGGAAAGTAAAGCGCTCGGCGCACACGGCGGCCTCGCACGCGAAGATATCGTTGCCGCGCGCAAAGCACGCCGTCAAAAGACCAAGGCCACGCGTCCGACGGGTGCCGGACCTGCGCGGTACAAGCGCAAACGCGGCGACGGCGTCGCCACGACGATGGTCGAAGACACGCAGCACGATGAGCAATTCGAAGACGTCGATCATCTCGAACAAGGCCACGAGGAGATCAATCTGAACCTCGAGGCGTTCGAACCGGAGCAGTCGCTGCCGCCGGAAGATGACTCCGCGCAGCCGCGCAACCAGTAAACATCTGCCGCCTCCGACACCGTCGGAGGCGGCTTTTGAACGCGTGCTCGCGTCGTTTGATGCGACACCTCATCGTCATGGTGAGGTATCGAACCACCCTGAGCGCAGCGGCCGTGCGAAGCCGGACGCGAGTCGAAGGGCCGACTTCCTCGACCGCATGTTCGAGCAAAGCCGCAAATTTCTCGAGCGCGACGATTTTGCGGGCATCGGCGATCGCGATTCGTTCCCGACGAAGGTCATGGGCGTTTCATTTGAACGACGCCAAGACATGGTCGCGGGACTCGTCCCCGGTCTCGAATTAGAACTCAAACGCCAACCCGATAACCCCGTTGATCCAAACGCCGTTGCGGTACACTACGGCGCTCTGCAAATCGGTTTTCTCCGAAAGCAGATCGCAAAGCACCTTGCGCCGCTAATTGACGCCGGTACCCGCTATCACGCGCGTATCGAGCACGTGACGGGCGGCCGCGATGGAAAAAATTACGGCGTCAACATTCGCGTAGAACGCGAATTCCGCTCGAACCTCGATGCCTTCGCCGTTCAAACGCGCGCCCAAGCCGATCATGAGACGTTGCGCAAAGCACTGATTGGCAACGGACATCCGCACGATGCGCAGGAGGCTGTGCTTTCGCGCGTCGATGCCGGCAAGAACACAATTGCGGTGATGGGAACCGGACGGGGGAAGTCGTTTTGCTTCCAATATCCCGCGGCATACCGCGCGTTGGATTCGGAGCAGAAGACGCTGGTGATCTATCCGCTGCGCGCGCTTGCAAACGATCAGTACGACGCGCTCGTGCGGCGCCTCGACGGTTTTGGGTTGCGGATCCTTCGTGCAAACGGTTCGATCTCGGCAGAAGAGCGTACGACGCTGATGCAAGCATTGGAAAGCGGCACGTGGGACATCATCCTCGCAACGCCGGAATTTCTGCAGTTCCATCGCGAGGCGTTTAGCGGCCGGAGTTCGCCGTCGTTCGTGGTCGTGGACGAAGCGCATCACATCTACGAATCCAAACACCGCGCCGCATACGGCCGGCTCGGCGAAACGATTGCGTCACTCGGCAGTCCCCAAGTGCTCGCGCTCACTGCGACTGCAGGTGACGATGCATTCAAGCAGATCGTCAAAGATTTGGCGATAGAGGCGTGGATAATCGATCCGACGGTGCGCGAGAATCTGCACGTTGTCGATGCGCGCGGAACGAAAGACAAACTGAAGTACTTGGCTGGCGTGTTTGAGGATGAAGGCAAGGGCATCGTCTACTGCAACTCGCGCAGTGAAGCGACGAAAACGGCTGAGGCTTTGCGTAAACGCTTCCGCGACGAGGTGATGTTCTATCACGCGGGCATGCCAACGCCCGATCGCGCCGAAGTGGAGGCGCGTTTTCGAGCCGGCGAATTGCGCATTATCGTCGCCACGTCTGCGTTCGGCGAAGGCATCGATTTGCCCGACGTGCGCAACGTCGTTCTCTATCATTTGAATTTCGACTTCACCGAGTTCAACCAACAGGCGGGACGCGCAGGCCGTGACGGAAAGCCGGCGCAGATTCACCTGCTTTTCGGAGATGCCGATCGCCGCATCAATGAGTTCATCATCGATCAAGAGGCGCCGACGATGAATGTCCTCCGCGAACTATACAAGGGGATGCGAGGGCTTGCAAAAACCGGACCGCTTCGCATGACGTTCGTTGACATTGCACGCACCTTGGATTTGGACAAGGCGAACGAACGCACGGTCAGCGTCGCAACGCGAATTTTCGAAGACGAAGGCCTAGTCGAAACCGGCATAGACGACGACGGACGCTACATCGTGTTCCGCCACGTCGACGGAAAAGTGGACCTCACCAAGAACGAGCGTTTTGCAGAAGGCGAAGCCGCGCGCGAGGACTTTGCGCGGTTCTGCGATTTAATTCTTAGCGCCAACGCTTCAGCGCTCGAACGCATCATCAATCGGCCAATCTATCCGGAGCGCGTGGAGTTACGGCGATGAGGCAGGCACTGCGTCCGCACATGTTACGCGAGGGTGACGTAGTTGCACTCGTAGCTCCGGCGGGGCCACTCACCTCTGATGAAGAGCTTCGGCGCGCCGAAAATGTCGTGCGCTCGCTGGGACTCGAGCCGCGTATCATGCCGGGTGCGGCTTTGCGGCTCGGGTATCTCGCCGGAACCGACGAACAACGCTCTGCCGATTTTAATGACGCGTTACGCGACCCGCAGGTGCGCGGCATTTTCGCGCTGCGCGGAGGCTACGGCACGATGCGTATTCTGGATCGTGTGGACTATGATGCGATTCGCCGCGATCCGAAGGTTATTCTCGGATACTCCGATCTCACCGCGCTGCTGAACGCGATAACTCAGCGCACGGGCGTCATCACCTTTCATGGCCCCGTCGCTGCACTCTCGGATTTTACGGAAAACGAGGTCGCGTGGCTGCGTGCTGCCGTGATGAGCGCAGAACCGCTTGGCGCGCTGCATGTGCCGAATGCAGGCGTGTTGCGTGCCGGAACGGCGCAGGGACGAATTGCGGGCGGCAATCTCTCTCTCATTACGGCGCTGCTCGGCACGCCGCACGAAATAGACGTTTCTGATGCGCTCCTTGTGATTGAAGAAGTCGATGAAGCACCGTATCGCATCGATCGCATGCTCACGCAGCTGCGCCTGAACGGGGCATTCACGCGCGTTGCCGGCATTATTGCCGGAGGCTTCACGAACTGCGACGTCTCCGACGATCACCGTTATGCGGGCTTGCGTTTGGCCGACGTGGTAACGGATCGACTATCCGATCTGGGGGTCCCGGTTTTGCTCGATTTGCCGATCGGACACATCGACGAGCAATGGACGTTGCCTCTTGGCGCGACGGCGATGCTTGACGCGGGCGCGCGCACGCTAACGATAACGGAGTCTGCCGTGCGGGAGAACGCGGTAAAAGCATGATATGCTGCCGCTGCTCGGCGATGTCGTGCTCTCGTTCTACCTCGGAGCCTCGCAAACCGCACCCAGCGATTTGCGAGTCGTGCAGGAAAGCCGGGGCAACGATGCCACGGTCCATTCCGTAACCTGGCGCGGGTATCCATTTCGTTTTGAAGTTTATTACGGCATTCGTTTAACCTATACGCCGCCGCATTATCCGTTCACAAGTCTCGCGCTGGATTTCACTCACGCGAAAATCTATGCGGAAACGGATGACGTCGATGTGCAAACCGGTACGTGGCATGGCGCCAACCTGCACACAAACGAGGCAATGCGTGATCGTGTGCAGTCCTTTGAAGTGACGCACGGTATGAACATGTTGGGTCTGTCAGTGTTGGAGCAACTCTCCGGACGTGCGGGCGGAGGCGCCTATGTCGGCGCCGGACCTGTATTATTCGTTCCGCATACGGAAAGCCGCGTCGACGGCGTTCCGTTAACCAGCGGCTACGAGTACGGTGGAATCGGCTTTCAAGTGCTAGGCGGCGTGCGGGGCTGTATCGATCGTCGTCCGCTTTTTAGCGAGATCAAATACAGCCGCGGACATCCATCAATGTCTATTGCGCAAGGGCATGCCGATACGGTTGTGCGCACCGTGCACGAACTTGCCGGCATCGG
>CAZHGH010000117.1:0-8416 GCA_964531205.1 uncultured bacterium | reverse complement strand
CCACGTCGCGAATCGCGCTTTCACTGGCTACTTGATTGACGACTTCCAGCGATGCGTCGCTCGCATCTTCCTGAAGCGATACGGATTGTGCCCCCACCGTCGCTCGTACACCGCTTATTGCGTCTAGCGCCATTTGTACGCGGGCTTCTGCGTCGGCAGCTGGGACTGCGTTCCCTGTAGTTCCGACGACGTTTCCGGTGTAGTCCATGTATTGCGTGGGCAACACGTTGATTCCCGATAGATTCAACGCGGACGTCGATACGGAAGGCAAAGATATGTGCACGTCGCCGCCTTCCTGTCCTGAGGAATTTACCGATAGCGGCGACCCATTGCTGGGCGTGCTTGAATTGGGAGACGACGTTTCAAATGTCGCGGAAGCGCCAACGTCTTGCGGCGTGAGATTCGGAAGACTCCACTCGAGCAGAATAGAGCCGGGCGACGTAGGTGGCGTTGTTTGGATGCCGGTGTAGAGTCCCGGACTATTGATCGGCACCGCGATCGTATCCATGTATAGCGGGGCCGCGCCCATTTGCGGTGAGTTGCTATACGCAACGAATTGCACGTAGTCTCCGGCACCTACCGCGGTACCGGTATCCGGATCCACTGCGTTAGCGCTGTATCCGGTTACGCGAACGGAGATGTAGGCAGGCAGCGCTCCAACGGTTGGAACCGTCGGAGGAGCAGTTGTATCTATATAAGACAACACGAGTGGTCCGGGAGTACCGGAACCATCCCAGTTTACGACGTTCGAACCCGTAACAGGAGTGCCATTCGGTAATGGCAGCGATTGAATCGGCGTGACGGTCGGCACGGGTGATGCCGTCATGCTGAGGCTGCCGTCCAGCAATTTCAATCCATTGAAATTCGCGCTTCCGGCAATCTTGTTTATTTCGTGCAGCAATTGATCGATTTCTTCTTGAATCGAATTCAATTGCGAGACCGAATTAAAATCGTTGGTCGCCTCAACGACCAATGAATGGATACGGCTGAGGATAGATTGTACGCTTGCAAGTGCGGAATCGGCGACGTTCAGGAGATTGTTTGCGGTCTGAACGTTTTGGACGCCTTGCTGGAGACCTAAGACTTTGGTTTGGATGTTTTCGCTGATTGCGAGACCGCTGGGATCGTCGGAAGCAGAAATCACGCGTAAGCCACTGGCCAACGCGCGTACTTGCCGTTCCTCATCCATTTGAGTACGAGACAGACTGAGCTCTAGCTGTCCCGCGCTCCCCAGCACATCCATGAAGAGAGGCGTTTCCTCCGTGAAACCTTCCCTAGTGATCCTGTAATCGGCTAAGCGCCGAAAAATTTGCGTGAATGGCGGCCGCTTTTCTTAAGCCATTCGGCCCCGTTCTCCGAAACACGTAGAGGACGGCTAGTAAATGAAGGAGCGGGAGCGTTTAAGGCGCCTAGCCATCGGCTTGCGTGCCGCAGGATTGGCACTTGTCGCGGCGTCGGTTACGGCGGCGTTACTTCGTTCTGGCGCGGCATCCGCACTCGCACAGCCCGGATTGGCCTTGCGGCAAATGGTCGCGCAGGTCATGCCCGTCCCGGGCCTGGGCACTCCGGTTCCCGAGGGCCCCGTAACGCCGACGCCTTCGCCGGCCGTTAGTGCTAGCCCGATTCCACGCGCCACACCGACGCCTAAACCATCCGTAGCACGCGGCGGACCGCTCACGTTTTCCCTAAGCGGTAATCTGGCATTCGGCGAGCGCAGCTTCCTCAGTACGCGGGGCGATGCATCAACGCCCGGCGGCGTGTTGAGTTCGAACCAAACATTGGCCAGCAACAACGTCGGCCTTCTCGTACAGCTGCAGCGCCGCACCGGAGCGACGACATTGTCAATGGGCGTACCGGTTGGTGTTGCAAGTTCGCAACGTACGAACGTAGGTCAGTTACAAGCCGGATACTACACGCCGCGGTTCGGCGTACAGTACATGCCGCAGCCGCTTTCCGTTCTTGGAAGCGTGCCATTGGGCTCGACGCTCGGTGGTTTTTCGCTGGTTCTTCCGTTACGCGGCGGCGACGTGACGCTGTTCCAAGGTGACGGCATCGTCGATAATAATGCCGGTGCGCGTGTGTACGGATTGCGCGCGCGATCGCTGTTGGGACGCGATCTCATCGAGTTCGGCTTTAATCGCGCAGCACGTCAGGATGGATCCGCACGGATCGATTCGCTTGTTGCGGGCTTCGCGAGCGACAACGGCAACCTCAATCAGCTCTTTGAAGGGGCGCTTCAACGCCGGCATGATGACACCGGTACGTCAAATGCGAGCGCGTATCAGTACCGTTTGGACTACGGCAGCGACACGGTGTATTCGACGCTCGCGATGCGGCATATTAGCAACGGATTCGTTAGCGTCGGCAGTGGCACGGCGAACGCAGATAATCAACTGTCCGCCGGCTTTCGGACGGGCCCCGTTACAATTCAAGAGACGTTCGAAACGTCGGGATACGGCGACCAGCTGGCGCGGTCGCGGCAGGGTACGTTTTCGGTGTTTCGGCAGTTCGGTCAGCGACGGCCGGTCGGCACGCAGTTGTCGCTGTCGGAGGGTCGTACGGAGAATGCTTTCGGAACAACTTGGCTGGGTTCCGTAGGCAATCAATTGCAAACGAACTTTGGCGATCTGAGTGCGCTTTTGGGAGTGCAGCTCTCGCGGTCGACCTCGAGCACGAGCACGCCGCTGGAATCGGTTACGTACCAAGGCATGTTTCAGAAGCCGTTCGGCAATTATCTCGCGCAGTTGCAGTACAATAATTCGCGTCAAGTTAGCGACGGACTCTTCACCAAAATGTCGCAAAGTAACCTTTCGGTTACGAGACAGTGGGGTTTGACGGCCCTTACTCTTGGCGATACATATACGCGAACGCGAACGTTGACCAGCGATGCCGTGCAAACTGCGCCGCTTCTTACGTTAGCGCGCCGTTTGTCGCCTGCGTTGACTCTGGCATTGACATACGGCCTGCAAACAACGCACGATGCGTTGAACCCCGGATCCAATGGCCGCTCGCGGATTTTCAACGTACAGCTCAATGCGCCGTTCTCGATCGGCAGCGGCTTGGTGCAAGGGCGTGCCAATCCAAACTTGCCGGCCACAATTAGCGGTGCCGTTATTAACGACACTGGCGATCAAGGTACGTTTGCGTCAGCAGTAAGTAACGGCATGGGCAACGTCATGGTCGTGCTGGACAACTCCCAAGTGCAACGAACCGATCTTTCCGGACGCTTTCAGTTCAATTTTGTGACGCCGGGACGACATACAATCCAAATCGACCTCGCATCGTTGCCGCGTGGCGTTACGCCGGATCAGCCCATCGCAAGTATTGACGTACAGGGCGGCCAGCAAGGGCAGATCTTTTTCCGCATCGGCAGTTACGGCGGCGTTCAAGGCCACGTGATGGGGCGCGATTCAAACGGACAGCCGACGCCGCTCGGCGGAGTTGCGCTGAGCATTGATAAGAACGGTTTCGTCGCGATCACGAATGCGCAGGGGATGTATGCGTTCGGTCGACTCGCTGCGGGCGCACACATCGTCAGTCTGCAAACGCAATCGCTGCCGGCCACCGCTGCAATACCGGAAGCGATGACATCACAGAAGATCGTCGTGCGAGACGGCGAGATTGCAACGCTTGACTTTATCGCGAGTCCGCTCGGTTCAATCGCCGGAACAGTCGTTTTCGATCCGTCGCTCGCGCCAGATCATAGCGGACCCGTGATGAATGCATACATAGTGGCCGAGCCGGGCGATTATGCTGCGATCAGTAATGAAGACGGCAGTTTCCTGTTGGACAACGTCCCTGCCGGCACATACACCCTCGACGTCGATCCGGAAACTGTGCCGCCGGACACCGGTTCAGATGGACCACAGAGTATCACGGTCGGGCCTGATGGCCACATCGAAGGCATTCGTTTCGTCATAACGCACAAGCAAAAAAGTGTCGTCTTTTCCCTTAAGTCCGGCGCAGCAAGTGTCGCGACGGAGATGGGCGTGCAACAGACAGCGCTTCCGCCCGGCGGAGCGACTGAGATTTGGGTCGACGGTGATGCGCGCGCACACTCGGTAATCGTTACGGCGTTCGAAAAACGCATCGCGCTCGCATACGACAAAAAACGTAAGAAGTGGGTTGGCGAAGTAGTTGTACCAATTACTGCAGCACCGGGAACAGCGACGTTTCTTGCAGACGTCGATGCTGCTCAAAAAGGTTCGGCGTCTACCGATCTGAAGGTCGATCCGGCCTTGCCAGTCGCGAATTTTACGACGATTCCGCATAGGCCGATGCGCGGGCAATATGTTCAGGTGCGCGCGCGCTTCCTCGCCGACGTTCATCCCGGCGATCGAATTCGCTGGCTTGACGGTCAGTTAACAAAACTCGGTTCCCCGATTACCGGTCGCGTATTCGAATTCACTGTAAAGATATCTGTACAGCCTATGCGCGGTCTGTTGCTAACCAAGCAAGGGCAGCTGCCGATAATCCTGAGGTAACGCTTTTCGCATTCATGCCAGGGACGGCACCGAGATTGCGCATTGTGAAAGGACCGAACGTGAAAAAGCTCTTATCTCTCGCGGCATTTGCCGCAATCGTCGGTGCGGCATCACTGCCGGCCGGCGCCGTGACCCAAAGTGGTACGGTGACCGTCAAATGGAACGTCTCCGTAACTGCCAACATCACTCTCCACACAAATTACGACAACACGGGTTCCCCGCTTACAACGTCGCCTTCTATTCTGCTGAGCACCGCGCCCGGCGGAACGGGCGAAGCCTGCACCGCTCCAGCAAGTGAAACCGACGGTACCGTTGATTTTGGCACGATCACTCCGGATAGTGGTCTTGCGAAGAACACCGACTGTCTTTTTAAGAACGCCGTAAACGCGAAAATCACCACCAATTCGGTGAACTGGTCACTCGGCGAATACATCAGCACACCGGCAGCCAATCCGGCGGGTTCGACGCTGTGTGCATACGGCAACGGCTTCACGACGTATCCCGCCACCATTTCCGGCGCAGCCGCGGTTGCGCAGAGCGGCCGGACAACAGCATCGTGGACAGACAACACGACATGCGCAGCGGCCGCGTTAACGCTCGGCACGACGGCGTCGAACAACAATCTCGCGACTTCGACGACAGCCTACCCGAGCGGCGCGAATGTTGGCCAGGATATGGCTCTGTTGCTGACGCCGGCTGCCGCAACGGGTGCGGAAGCTCCTGTCGTGACGTTCTCTCTGCTCGCAAACTAGCCGCAGGCCTTAACGAAGAAATACCGATTCGCTACGGGGCGCGGGTGCCGCCCGTAGCGAACAGGCGGCAAGTATGAGGAAGATGCGCGTCTTTATAATCGTCGCAGCTGTTGCCGTTGCAGTCCTCGGACTTGCGGCACCCGCTCCGGCGGATCTCGGGCTGGAGGTCTCACCGGCGAAATTCGAACTCTCGATGAAGCCTGGTGCGAGTTACAACATCCCGATCACCGTGCACAACGGTGGCGGAGACGTGACCCATATTCAGGTGATGCTGGTGGATTTCGGTGTCGCTCCAAACGGCGATTACCAAATCGAGCGCGTCGGCTCAAAGCCGAATTCGCTCATGCGCTTCGCATCCATTAATCCTCGAGAATTCGATCTCCCCGGCGGTACAGCGCAACAGGTTCGTCTTTCGCTTGCGTTACCGAATAGCGCGAATCTGAGTGGTGAATACGCCGGGATCGCATTCTTCCAAACGCGTGCAGCAAGGCACGCCGGCGCAGTTGCGCTTTCGGCGCGTGTCGGATCGAAGTTTTATCTAACGATTCCTGGGACGGTTAAAATAGACGGCGCGATAACAAAGATGACAGCAGGAAATGGAATTTCCGGTCAAGTGTATCGCGTGCTCTATAAGAACTTAGGAAATGCGCACGAGTATCTCAATGGCGAGATCCAAGTGCGTAAAAATGGTTCTACGATTCAAAGAATACCGATGCAGCGGGAAATGCTTGTCGAACGCGGAGGCGAGCGTTTGATCGAAGTCAACGGTGAGTCTTTATCGCCCGGAAAATACGACATCGTTGCGATGATCGATTACGGCGGCAAGACGGAGACCGGCGGCGAGATCATTTACGACAAGAAGTAGTCCTAGAAAAACAAAGGAGTGTGTTGAGCGTGCGAGCCTGGATTGGCTCCATTGCGGTTGCGACGGCGGTGATGTTAGCCGTAACGTTGCCCGCAGCGGCATCATCGGCGACGGGAAACGTCACCGTGCAGTGGTACGCGCAGGCTGTCGTCAAGATGGCTCTGACGCCGAACTATGCATCCGGCTGTGGCACGGTAAAAGCCGTATTCGGCACGCAACCAACACCCGCAGCGCCCCCGCAGGGCTGTATGACGGGAGGGGCGATCGACTTTGGCGGCATACTCGCCGGCACAAACTACCTTTACAAGTTCGCATCGCACCTGAACACGCAAACGAACGACGTCAACGGCGTAAACGTCTATGGTGAAGGCGCGGCGGATTTCGTAAACACCGCGGATGGTTCGTTTACACCGCTGAATCAGGCGTTGTATTACCTGAACTCGACGAGCGGTGGTGCAGACACAAACACCGGTTTCTCTCCCTCGTTTCCGTTTTACCGTACGACAAACAGCGTGACGGGAAATTCGTTTAGCACGACGCCGACGATATCGTATACGACGTATCCGCCGCCGATCGCGTCCACAACGACGAGCGGATCCTCGGACTTCTACTATGACTATCAATTGAAGGTCCCGCCGACTGCGACGAACGGTCAATACTACGTTTGGATCGTTTACACGGTGGTGGCGAAATGAGGCGCTTGCGTCTACTTCTTATGGCCGTTGCGGCATTAGCGGTCGTGCTCATTTCCGGACAGCGCGGTCACGCGAGCTTCGCACAGACTCAGCGCGATCAGATCAGCGTCGTCGTGTTAGTCAACGTCACCCCTGCTCCGCTAGTTTATGCGCCGGCGCATAGTGAACGCGGTACGGCGATTTCAATGAGAATGCAGATGCGTGCTCGCGGCAGCGGCGTCGAAGGCGTTCCGAACATCGATATTGGCGATAACGTCGTAGCGCAGGCTCAAAGCGCCACGCGCGTGCAAGCCGAGGTGTCGCCGAACCCGAACGCGACGCTGCTGTACTACAACGTTCCGCAAGTGACGATGACGGGAACGGCCGGTACAACTCTAACAACGACGTGCGCGTACACAATTACGGTTCACACCGCATCAACGATATCGTGGACCCTTGACGACGGGCTGTCGAACGATTTTTCGGGGACGACGTTTCCCGGAAACAGCTTAGCGAACAACACGTATATCCAGGGCGGTACACCGCAGGCGACGGCCACGCCGTTCGTCGTGTATCCGAACAACAATAACAGTTGGTTTGCGCGAGCGAAGTCCACAGGCATTCAAACCTACTGCGTCGATTTGACACTAGCCATTCCGAGAGCGGTTCCCGGCGGAGCGTATAGCACCAATGCGGTCTATACGTTGTACTACTGATGCCCGGCGCTAAGCAAATTTTGGCCGGCGTATTAGCGCTGGCTTTTAGCGGCGTCGCATTCTCGGTATCGCTTGCGCAACAAGTACGTCCCGATGGCGGCGAGGGGACGCGTCCAATCGTTCCACGTCCGATTCGCACGTTCGCGCCGATGCCGACGCCGACACCGGCGTCCGGCGGTGCAACGCCGAGTGCAACCGCGACACCGGGCACGTCCAATACGAATCGTTCACTTCCGAGTTTGCGATTGCCGTCGATTAGCGGACAGCAAGTCCCACTGACGTCGCTGGCGCCCCTGCCCCCGAAGACCGTTGCGAATACCGCGACGTTCGGCGGGATGGGCCAGGGACGGCATATCATGTCGGCGACCGGCGCGGATATCAATTATTTCACCGACTTCACGAACAGCAGCTGCGGCTCCACCGTCGGTACGATCATTCCTATCGGTTGCGACATCATCTGGCAGTCCGTTGGGCTCACCGGCGGCGACACGTTTCAAGATTATTATGTCGCCGCCGGTTCGACGACGGCGACGACGGCCGGCGGCACGTATACGGCCGGAAACGGCGCGCAAAACGTCAGTCCGAATTTGACCGCCGGTACGTGGGTGTTCGGCACGTATGACAAAACTGCGGGAAAATGGGTCAGCGTTATCTATTTAATCGTAGGCACCAGTCCGTCGTTCGGAACGTACGCGGACAGCGGAGCCACGATTCCCCAGACGCAGTTCTCTGCTGCGAACGGCGTAAACGTGTATGCGAATGCAACGGGTCTTACGCAAGGTCAAGCCTACGTCGTGTACATCGAAACCACGTCGGTAAATCCGAGCTGCGTGTACGTAGCGCCGCCCGGCAGCACTACCGCAAACACGCTGTGCGATCCGACGACGTCGTCAGGCATTACGGCCGTCGTGGGCGCGCAAAACTC
>CAZHGH010000116.1:0-8614 GCA_964531205.1 uncultured bacterium | reverse complement strand
GACTTCAGAAACCGCAACGATAGGCCGAATATACTAGAAGGCAGCTGCGGTTTAGAGCTTCCGCGTTGCTGTACATCCATGGAAGGGTGTCGCCATGGGCCCCGTCCGTTACACCGGGGCCCTGGACTAAACTACGAATCCGAGTCTTCGTGCAGATGTAAGTGGCAGCCGTCTTCGGCGTCGCGCAGCACCTCGCGCGCTTCCGCTAACATCGCTTGCGAGATCGGCGAGCACTCTTCGATGCTCCCATCGGGCACCAGAAAATCAGACTCGCTCCATTCTTCCCACGTTTCCAGCGGCATGCCGTCGCTTTCGCCGGGAAAACGAACGCAGAAGCCTTCTTCCAAATGCAAGCCGACAACCGTGACACGCGTACCGCGCGGGAAATACGCGCCTTCTTTCCAGAGCGTGCCGTAGGTGGTTTGATACGTGTTTCCGATTCTCAGCGGTTCGATGGCGCTACACTCCAAATGGATCGATCGGTTTTTCGCCGATATACGTGAGCACGCTCTTCGTTTCCGAATAGAGCGCCATGGTTTCAAAGCCCAGTTCGCGTCCGTATCCCGATTGCTTGAATCCGCCGAACGGTACGCCGGGGAAAACGGCATACGGTGTATTTATCGCGACGCTTCCGGTGCGAAGCGCGCGCGCGACGCGGTTGACGCGTCCGACGTTCTGCGACCAGATGCTGGCCGACAATCCGTAGTCGGAGTCGTTGGCAAGACGAATCGCCTGCGCTTCGTCGCTGAAGCGCAAGATTGTCGCAACCGGCCCGAAGATCTCTTCGCGCGCAATTCGATGTTCGGGTTTTGCTTCAAAGCCGGTGGCGCTCCAGAACCAGCCCCGTACGAAGTCTTCGCCCAGGTTCGCCGCCTCGCCGCCGAAGAGTTTTACCGCGCCTTCGCTCTCCCCGATCGCGCAATAGTTCTTGATTTTCTCGAGCTGTTCGCGCATCGTAATGGCGCCGACGTGCGTTTGCGGATCTTCGGGATTGCCGATGCGCAGTTTTTGCGCTTTCTCGCGGAACAGATCGATGAATTCGTCGGCGATCGCTTCGTGCAGCAACAAACGCGAGCGCGCTTCGCACGTTTGGCCCGCGTTGTAAAAGATGCCGTAGAGCGCGCCATTCACAGCTTGCGTGACGTCGGCATCGTCGAAGACCACGGACGGCGACTTACCGCCGAGTTCCAACGAAACGCGCTTGACGGTTTGCGCTGCCGTCGCCGCAACGCGTTTCCCCGTCGCGGTGCTGCCGGTGAACGCGATTTTATCGATGCCCGGATGCTCGACCATGGCTTGCCCGAGTTGCGGACCATCGCCCGTGAGAATGTTGAGTACGCCTTCCGGAAGACCGGCCTCAAGCGCGATCTTCCCGAGTTCTATTGCAGTGAGGGGCGTCGACGGCGCCGGCTTTAAAACGATCGTACATCCGGCTGCGAGCGCCGGCGCGACTTTCCAGGATGCGAGCAGCAGAGGAAAGTTCCACGGAATGATCGCGCCGACGACGCCGACCGGCTCGCGAACCGTGTACGCGGCGTAACCGGGCATCGGGCCTGGCAGCGTATCGCCGTAATTCTTGGTCGCGGCGCCGGCGTAAAATTCGAAGCAATCGACGATCGCACCCAATTCGCCTTTGGCGGTAGAGATCGGCTTGCCGTTATCGCGCACTTCGAGCAGCGCGAGATCGTTCGCGCGCTCCGCGATCAGTTGCGCCATCTTGTAGATAATCTTCGCGCGGCGCGATGCCGCCATCGTGCTCCACTTACCGGTCTCGAACGCAGCGCGCGCCACGGTCACCGCTCGATCCACGTCGGCGGTCGAAGCGTTCGCGACATCGGCGAGCGTCGATGCCGTTGCAGGATTCACATCCGTATAAGTCGCTCCGCTTTGCGCGTCGGTCCATTCTTTACCGATCAGCAATTGCGTTTTGATTGCCGGAGCAGTTGCGGTCATCGTTTGTGCTATACCCTTTCGAAGATCGTCGTAATGCCCTGCCCGACGCCGATGCACATTGTCGCCAGTCCGTACCGTCCGCCGCGGCGGCGCAGTTCGTGCAGCAGCGTTGTGGCGATGCGCGCTCCGCTTGCCCCAAGCGGGTGCCCAAGCGCAATGGCGCCGCCGTTGACGTTCGCCTTTGCTGGGTCGATCTCCAGGTCGCGAAGACACGCAAGCGACTGCGCAGCGAAGGCTTCGTTGATCTCGACCAAATCGATATCCCGCATGTGCAGGCCGGCCCGCTCGAGTGCTTTGCGACTCGCCGGAATCGGACCCAATCCCATCACGTCGGGATGAACTCCCGCTACCCCCGATGCGACGATGCGCGCGATCGGTTTCAACCCCAACCGTTCTGCAGTTTGCGCTTCGCAAAGCAGCAAAGCGGATGCGCCGTCGTTGATGCCCGAGGAATTTCCGGCCGTGACGGTTCCGCCGTTTTTGAACGCCGGTTTCAGTTTAGAAAGCGATTCAAATGTCGTGTCCGGCCGCGGATGCTCGTCAACGGTTACTTGCGTTACCTCTTTTCCGCGACGCACGTGAACCGGAACGATCTCGCTCTCGAATGCGCCGCGTTCCATCGCCGCCTTCGCCCGCACTTGCGATTCAACAGCGAAGCGATCTTGCTCCTCACGCGTAATCCCGTACTGCTCTGCAACCTTTTCCGCCGTCTCTCCGAGCGAGATGGGTGGATACAACTCTTGCATGCGCGGATTGACCATGCGCCATCCGAGCGTCGTATCGAAAATCTCCGGCGCGCGATCGAATGGACGCTCCGCTTTGAGTTGCACGAACGGCGCGCGCGTCATCGATTCGACACCTCCAGCGATGATGATCTCGCCGTCGCCCCAAGCGATAGATTGTGCCGCTGAATTAATCGCCTGCAAACTGCTGCCGCACAATCGATTGACGGTCGTGCCGGGAATGTCAACGGGCAGACCGGCGAGCAACACCGCCATCCGCGCGACGTTGCGGTTATCCTCACCGCTCTGATTTGCTGCGCCTAAAAACACGTCGTCGATGCGGGCCGGATCGACGCCGGTGCGATCGACGATTGCTTTAATAACCGTTGCTGCCAAATCGTCGGGACGAACGGCTGCCAACACGCCGCCGTACCGCCCAATCGGCGTGCGCACAGCATCGATAACGAGTACTTCTCTAGCCACCTAACCTCGAGTCCGCCTCTTCCTCTTGAACGTCTAACACCCAGAGCGCACGATGAGGTGCAAACGCCGCGCCCTCGGCGCCGGCAACTCGCTGCAGAATGCGAACGATACGGTCGCCGCCAATCTCGCGGCCCCATTGAATGGGCCCTTGCGGATAATTCGTTCCAAGGCGCATTGCGAGATCGACGTCATCGGGCGTTGCAATGTTTTCTTGCACCACGTACACCGCTTCATTGACGATCGATCCAATCGTCCGCCCAAGGAACAACCCGGGCTGATTCTCCACGAGCACGACACGGCGGCCAATTGATTCAAACACCTCTTGCGCAAGTTCCAGCGCCTCATCCGACGTGTGTTCCGCATCGACGATTTCGACGACGCGCTGATTCGAAAGCGATGAAAGAATGCCGTAGCCCACCAAGCGCTCGGGATGCTGCATGCGTTTTGCAGCCGCTTCTAAATCCGTTGCGTATGCGTCCGCAAAGATAATCGTTTCCGGCGCTAGCAATTCGTCCAGTTCCGCGAGGATCGTGCCGCGATCGTTTACGCCGTCTCCCACGTCGAAGGCGATTGTGGTATCGAGCGTTATTTCGTCGAGCGTCTCCTCGTTGTCCCAGATCTGCACGTTTCCGTACGCTTCGCTGAGCATCTCACGCAGTTCCAGCGCAAGTCCGGCGTATCCGAGCACAACGATGCGTTCTACGTCATCGACCTCGGCGGCCGGCTGAGGCAAATCGTCGTCGTGCGACGGAACGCCGTTGGAGTAATCGTAAAATCCGGCCTGCGTTTTGCGGCCGAGGCGGTTCTGTTCGACGAGGTCGCGCTGCACTGCAACCGGTTCCAGACGATCCGCGCTCGTGCGCGCGTAGACCGACTCCGATGTCGCAAGATTGACGTCGAGGCCGATAAGATCCATCAGTTCGAACGGTCCCATGCGAAAGCCGACGCCGCGCGCCAAGCGATCCAAGTCCTCCATCGGCGCGACGCCTTCGTCGTACGCGCGCATCGCTTGCAGATAGTATGGACGCGCGACGCGATTCACGATGAAGCCCGGCGTATCGGCGGTGACGACGGGAACCTTTTGCAAGCCCTCGACCAAGCTTCGCGCGCGTGCAATCGTTTCATCGCTCGTTTCATCGGCGCGAACGACCTCGACCAACTTCATCGCCGGCGCAGGATTGAAGAAATGCAAACCGAGTACGCGTTCCGGACGTTCGATGCCCTCTGCAATTTCGGTGACGGAGAGCGATGATGTATTCGTTGCAAGCAGCGTTTCCGGTCCTAAGCTTGCGGCCAACGATGCGAAGATGGAGCGTTTGAGATCGAGACGCTCCGGCGCCGCTTCGATTGCAAGGACTGCTTGCGTACCGGCCGGCAACGCCTCGTAGAGGTCCACCTGCACCGCTTCTTTTGCGATGCGCTGCTTGGCACGATCGCGCGCAGCTGCATCGGGCTCGATAAGGTCGACGGCGTATCCGGCACGAGCGGCGACGACCGCGATGCCCGAGCCCATGGTGCCGCCGCCAACCACGACGATCTTGTCCATCGCCCGCCTCATTCGCCCGCTCGCAGCCGGGACCCGCCACCCTGCGAATGGAACGTGGGCGCGGCATGGGCAACCCCGACTGGCGCATCATCGCCTCCGATTACGTCATCGATACGCGGTATCTGCGGTTACGCAAAGACACGATCGAATTGCCGGACGGCACGATTATCCAGGATTACTACGTGCGCGACAGCAGAGGATTCATTATTGTCTTTGCGCTCACGGAAGATCGTCGAGTCGTACTCGTGCGGCAATACAAGCATGGCATCGCGCGCGAACTGCTGGAGTTGCCGGCCGGCGCAATCGACCCGGGCGAAGAGCCGCTGGAAACCGCAATTCGCGAACTCGCCGAGGAAACAGGCTACGTTGCCGAGTCGATGGAGCTTGTGCGATCCTTCGTCACGGAACCGACGAACTCGAACAGCATCGCGCACTTATTCCTCGCGCGCAACGCACAGAAAACGGCCCAGCAAAGTCTCGATCCGACGGAATCGATCGCGGTCGAACTGGTTACGCTTGAGAAGCTGCGCGAGCTGGTGCGCGACGGAGCAATCGATTCAATGCCGCACGTTGCTTCGATTTACTTCGTGCTCGACAATATGCTGCGAAGCGTCGACAACGTGCCAAAGGCATAGCAGCGCTCGCCGGTCGATGCTACAACCTGCAATTCGCGGTGGACGCCCATGAGAAAGGGGCGCAGTGCATTGCGGCACGCATCGGAGCACACGTTGAGCCCGCTCGAATACGGCGTAAGCGCCGGAATGACGATGAGACGGTCGTTTGCAAGAAATGCAGGCGCCGTGTCGCGGCCGCCAAGCGGCAAACTCGGATGCAAATGGCCGATAATTACGCCGCGCGCAACGCTCAACTCGATGAGGTCCGGCGGCTTATCTCCGTGCAGCAAGAGCCAGCCGTCGCGCTCAGCCGACTCGACGGTCTCGCCCAAAACTGCCGCACCCCGGCTTTTTCCCTCGTGATTCCCGGCCACAATCGTTAGCGTCGCTTTTGCCCGCACGGCATCCAAGGCGTCGCGAACACCACGAGTTGCGCCTTCACTAAGCCGCGAGCTGTGGATCGCATCGCCGAGTAAAAGCACTTCGCGCGCATCCATCGCATGAATCGCGTTCAACAAGACATCGCGAAGTTCGCGCGTACTCCACATCGGCAACATGGCGCCGATGGCGTCTTCATAGCCGAAGTGCGCGTCCGCCGCAACGAGCGTTCGAGATCTGTGAAGAAAAAGCAGACCCGATGCAAGCGCACTTACTCCATTCGCGAGTCGAACGCTATTCATGCTGTAACTCCAGCTGCAGCGAGTTGGCGGGGTCGAGCACCGCGAGCACGCGCTCGTGCAGCGCTTCTACCATGCTCGCACGATCTTCGAGGGTGACCGAATCGCCGAAGCTCGACGTCAGAATGCCGAACGTGAAAGGCGAGGCAGCGCGCGGATGGATCACGCGCAATTCCGGTTCGATTTGCATAACGTACTCGCGCGCGCCGGGTGCGTCGAGCAAATCGCGCGTAATCGTTCGAAACGTTTCTCGCAGCAGTGGAAAGCGCCGATCGCACGCGTAAAGCCGGTCGAAAATCTTTTGGCTGTTCCACGCCAGCGCGCCGCGGCGCAACGTACGCCCGCCGGCTCTGCGCAACACGAGCAGTCCGGTATTTGCCACGTAGCGGAAATAGTTGCGCAGAAGATGCGACGACTTCAAGCCCGATAACAGATCGCGATCGAAATTGTGCGCGTGCAAAAGAGAACCCCAGACCGCATCGGCCAAGCCTTTACCCGCGGGAAGCGTTAGGAGAAAGCCGTTGTCGTCTGTGGTGAGCTGCGTGTTCGCGCCGGTTTGCTTGTGCACGCGCACGGCAACGACGCGCGCGAGCGTTTCGTTGATACGCCGTCCCGCACCCGTGTGAAAGACGGCCGTTTGCCGGCGATCCATCCGGTAGATTTCGATCACCGGGCGGCGTTCCGATGGAACGGCAGAGATCGCTGCCTGTTGCGCGATATGACGCACGGCATGCGCCGCCTCTACACCGCCGATCCCGTACCGCGTTTTCAACCATTCCAGCGCTGCCTGCGGATCTTCGGCGTGCAAACGCTCTGCGACGCCATTGCGCAACACGTGAATCTCTCGCGCGAGCACGCGCGGGATACCTTTGAGGTGTGAACTCCATTGCGGTACCGTTGGACGCCCGGTAAACGGTTCGACCTCGATGCCGCTTACGCCGATCTCTTTTACGCGCAGGGTTTTCCCGTTCAGCAGGAAGACATCGCCCGGTTTGAGTTCGTTGACGAAACTCTCCTCGACGCGCCCGAGAGCGGAGCCGCCTTTGATGCGAACCGGCACGTGGCTTTCGTCCGGGATCGTGCCCACGTTTTCGAAAAACGCGGCGCAAACCTCACGGCCAAGACCGTATATTGCATCGCCGTCGAAGCCTAGGCGCCGCACGTGCGCTTCATCGCCGCCGGCGCCGCCACCCGAGAGATAGTGCGCGCAACGGACGAGTTCGTCGCGCTCGAGCCCGGCGTACGGATACGCGCGGCGCGCGATGCGAAGGGCATCGTCGATTGCAATGCGCCGATCGTAACAAACGCTTCCTACGAGCCATTGCGCGAGGACGTCGAGCGGCGCCGCTGGGATCGCGGTCTCTTCCAAAACGCCGTCAGCGATGCAGCGCTTCGTGGCGGCAGCTTCAATGATGTCATCGCGATCCTGCGCGAGAATCGTTCCGCGCGCAACGGCATCCGGACGATGGCCGGCACGGCCGATCCGCTGCAATGACGGCGTCATCCCCCGAGCTCCGCCGACGACGAACACGCGGTCAATGAATCCGATGTCGACGCCGAGTTCTAGACTGGAACTGCAGACGACCGTGCGTAATTGTCCCGCGCGCAGCGCCGCTTCGACGCGATGACGCACACTGCGCTCAAGGGCGCTGTGATGTACGCCGATGCGCTCGTCGTAGATGCGCTCGCGCGGGGTACCTTCAACGGTTTCAACGGACTGCATCTCGTGAGCGACCCGCTCCGCTTGGCTTCGCACATTCGTAAAGACGAGTGTGGTGCGTTCGTCTTCGCTTAAACGCGCCGCAGTTTTCGCGATTGTTGCGAGCGGCGCCATTGCGCCGGCAAAGGGTGCGACGACGTCGATAGCAATCGAACGAAGGCCGCGCGCGTCGACGATTTCGCATTCGCGTTCAGTCCCGCATAAGAACTTCGCAATGCGATCGAGCGGCTCGATTGTCGCCGATAGGCCGATGCGGTTGAATGGTGCGTCGACGAGTTCTTCAAGCGATTCGAGCAGTAAGGAGAGCTGCGAACCGCGCTTGTTGCCGGCGAGTGCGTGAACCTCATCGACGATGACCGTCTCGACGTGGCGCAAGCTTTTACGGTACGACTCCATTGCAAGCATCACAGCGAGCGACTCAGGCGTCGTTACTAAGATATGGGGCGGCCGCGACAGCATGAGCCGCCGCTCTTCGATGGGCGTATCGCCGGTTCGCACGCCGGTTCGCACGTAGCGCTCGCGGATCCGCCCACGGCGCAGCCGCGCGCGTTCCGAATTCGGACGCTCGAGCAATCCGATCTCGCGCATCGGACGGCGCACGTTGTGTTCGACGTCATAACCGAGTGCGCGTAGCGGTGAAACGTAAAGCGCAAACGTACGCGGGAAGAGTTCGTCGCGATCGCGCCGCTCGGCAAGGCGCGACATGACCGGCAGAAATGCCGCAAGCGTCTTACCGGTTCCGGTAGGCGAACAAATCAGCGCGTTACGCCGTGCGAGCGCGGCCGGAATTGCGCGTCGTTGCGGCACCGTCGATTCGCGCAAATGTTCATCGCACCACGCTGCAATGTCCGGATGCAGCGCCTCAAAAACAGGGTCCATCGATTCGAACACACGTTCGA
>CAZHGH010000115.1:0-8683 GCA_964531205.1 uncultured bacterium | reverse complement strand
GTGCGGCAAGTTGCGCCTCGTTTAAAGTTTCCGTCCCGGCCGGCCGCAGCGGTAACACCATGTAGCGTACCTCCGACGTGCTATCCCAGACTGTTATTTGCACGTCTTCCGGTAGCGTTACGCCAAACTCTGCGAGAACGGCGCGTGGATCGCGCACGGCAGCTGCGCGATATGCTTCGCTCTTGTACCACGACGGCGAAGGTCCCAGGAGCGCGATCGGATAGCACGAGCAGAGCGTGCAGACGATGAGGTTGTGCGTTTGCGGCGTGTTTTCCACGACGCGCAGTTTTACGGGCGCCCAATGCGAAAGGTCCACCCCGAGCTCGGCAACGGCTGCATTCGCATCGGCGAGTAATCGCGCCTTAAATTCGGGATCGAGCCAGGCGCGCGCCACGATGCGATACCCGTTCTCAGGGCGCGAATGTGCGAGAAACTCCTCAACGAGAGAGTCCAGCCGCTCTTCGGTTGTAATTCCCGCGTCCTCAAGATGCTTGATAAGCCTTTTTACGCGTTGTGAAACGGCGGCGCTATGTTCGTGATCGTGTACGTGCGTCTTCATGCCGTCTTCTCCAGATACGGTTCGAAGAGATCGGCGCGCACGCGACACGCGCCGTGTTCGAATTCAACCGTGTAGAGCGTTTCATTCCGAGTTGAGGACGGATCTGTCGCGCGAGCGTCTGAAAACGGGAAAACGCCAACCTTCTGCACGATGCGCCCCTCGCGTCTTTCCAAGTATTTTGGCAATCGCGTATGTCCGTTGGGATTTTGCGCACATGTGCGGATCCGCTCGCCAATCTCAAAGCTCATCTGCGGCCACGCCCTTCTCTGCAAGAAGTGTCTCTATCGCATGCAGCCAACGCTCGTAATAAGAGGCGGAATGATATGCGTCCGGTTCCATTCGTTCGATTGCGTACCGGAATTCATCCAACGTATAGACGCCGCGTGCCAGCAGCGTACGGTTGACGGCGAAGACTCGCGCCTCCCACTCGTGGTGAAAGGGCGCTTCATCGCTGTGCGTATCGATGCTGCCGAACGAGGTCGATGCGCCGACATCGTGTGGGCGTTTCATCTAAACACGCTTCGGCGAAGGCACCTGAAAGGCTGCTTGGCGCTCGTGAAGAAGCGCGCTGGCAGGCCGCTTTCTCGACAAGGAGACACCATGGAAGTCAAGCCGACATATCTCGGCACGATGATTGCCCTGGCCACTGCCGCCTTCGGCCTCATCGCCGCCTTGGCATGGAACAAATTTATCACCGACCTCATCGCGCTCTTTCTGAAACCGGGCACCGGCATTTGGGCCGAACTCGGTTATGCGGTGATCATCACCATTATCGCAACGATCGTCATTCAGATGCTCGCAAAGATTGCCGAGAAAGACACGGGGCCTAGAACGGGCATTTAACCAATCGGAGTCGGGGGCGGGTCCCCCAGCGTCCACGGTTCTGATAAACGCCACGGCACGGTAGTTTGAAATGCCAGATGCAGAACGCTGTGACCGTGGAATTCGCGTTGCGGCGACGGAGCGCTCTCGTCGATGCGATACTTAAACGCAGTTCCCGCGGGCATCGCGTTTATAATGCGTCCATAGGCCTTGCCGGCAAAGCAAAACCACCCCTCGTACAGATACTTTCCGCCGGGAAGCGGAACTCCGAAGTATACCTCGAGCTCCTTGCGGTAATCGATGCCGAGCTCTTCGAGCAGCGTGCGAAACTCCGGCGGATACGCCTCATCGCGCACGAGCCGGTAATTGCGGCACGGCTGACAATTGCAAGTTTCCGCTCCGCCGTATGCAATACGCGCGTAAATATCTCGCGTCGCTTCCAGCTCGAATGATACCGACGTGCCGGCAATTTCGCGCGTCATCCAGCGGCCTCGTCAGAACTCTTCGGCGGTTTCCCGGCACGGATTTTGTAAATAAATCCAGGGCGATGCTGATACGGCGGAAGGACATGCGCGCGCACTTCGAAGCCTTTCTTTTGCAGCCCTAACTCATATGCGACTTGTTGAATTCCAAACAGCAGCGCCGCATTGAGTTCCTCATCGGCGACGCTCAAATCGAGCAAGCTCTGAACGTGGCGCTTCGGCATGATCGTGACGCGAATCTCGCCGCTTTCCCGCGGCGATTCTTGCGGATCGTCTTCCGTTTCGTGAAACGCGATGACGTGATGATCTTCGTAAATCACCTGGGCATCTTTGGCGGCTTCTTCCCACCGCAAGGCTTTCTTAGGCCATTGGATACGGGACTTTGCGACTATATCGCTGATATGCATTTTCATGCCCTCTAAAAAAAGTCGCTACAGCTTTGTCGAGCAGGGACGCAATCCTGTTCGCCTAACGTGCACACATGTTCCAACATCTCTCCGAAGTCATCTGCGGACCGGCGCAGCATCAGTGGGAGAAGCCCGATCCGAATCACACGTTTCGCGGCCGTTTAGACGGATCGCGGGCCAAAGCCGACGAGGTCGTCTATCAAGACGACGACGTCTTCGCATTCAAACATAACGTCGATCCGAGCCGCGAAGAGTGGTGGGAGACGCATGTCGTCATCATTCCGAAGAAATGGATCCCCACGATTCTCGATATCGGACTCGCTGACGCGGCTATATGGAATAAACTGATCGCCGGAATTCAGAAAGTGGCGCTCGCCCTGGACTTAGTGGATAAAGGGTTCATCATCCGCATGGGTGTGCTTCCGCCGTACCAGCACACGGAACACGTACACATTCATATTCTCTCGGGCAAACACACGAGCCCGGGCATCGACGGTCCGTTAGCTCCCGTTACGTGAGCGAACTGCAGCGACCCAGTCTTTTACAAGTCGCGGCGGTTTTCGCAGCGATCTCCACGACGTCGTTCGGCGGCGGTCAGAAAGCCAGTGTCCGCCGTCAAGTCGTGACGGTGCACAAGTGGATGACCGAAGATCAGTTCATGGAAGGCCTGGAATTCGCCCAAGTCATGCCCGGGCCAAACATCGTTAACCTTGCAATCTTTTGCGCGCAGCGTGCCCGCGGTGTGCCGGGCGCGATCGTTGCGTTTCTCGCTGCAACGATTCCGCCGTTTTTTATCGTCCTTATCGCAGGCGCGCTGTATTTCCGGTTTATTAGCAACTCGTTCGTTCATGCAACGCTGCTGGGCTGTGCGGCCGGAGCCGTAGGACTCACACTGGGCAACGCGATCGAACTGACGTGGGACTTACGCAAAGATGCGCTGCCTCTCGCGATCGTTGCCGCAACGGCATTTGCAGTTGCCTATTTTAAACTGCCGCTGCTTCCGACGCTCCTCGTGTTCGGCGGACTGGGCATGTGGCACTATCACCTCAAGAAGACGCGAACGCAAACCGCATGACCAGCACGTACATCCGTCTGTTCGTCGTATTCTCCGTACTCTCTGTCTTGGGATTCGGCGGCGGCAAAGGCATCATTCCGCAGATGCACAACGACACGGTCACTCAGTACAAGTGGGTTACCGCATCGCAGTTCACGGAATTCTACACGATTGGTAAACTGGTGCCGGGCCCAACGACGATTTTCGCGGTGCTCATAGGGTATGCCGCTGCGGGATTCGTTGGTGCTGCGATCGCGGCAGTGGCGATGTTCGTTCCCTCGACCGCGATAATGATTGCAATGGACGCCGTGTGGACGCGATGGAAAAACGCCGGCTGGAAGGATCTCATTTCGCACGGACTTGCGCCCGCGATCGTCGGTTTAGTGTGGGCCAGCGTTCTTGCGGTTGGGAAAGGTGCCACGCACAGTCCTTATGGATACGCGATAGGCATCGTCGTAACGATTCTGATGTTGCGCACGAAAATCAGCGCTCCGGCCCTTATTGGCCTTTCCGGTTTAGCGGGACTCGTGTTGTTGCGGTAACGCGCGTACGGGAAGCTCCACGGCAATGTGATTGCCGTATCCGGGAATGCGCTCTACATAGACGCTGCGCCCTAACAATGAAATGATGTAGAGACCGCGGCCGCATTCGCTAAGCGGATCGATAGGCAGCGCGGGGTTGCGGATAAAGCCCTTGCCGCGATCCGTTACGTGCAACACGGGATGCTCGTGCGTCCATTCGACTTGCACGTCGATGGGGCCGGGGGCGTGCCGCACGACGTTTCCGACTAGTTCGCCGAAGATGAGTTCGGCCGCATCGATATCGCCGGCGGGTTCGGCGTGTGCGCGCAATTCGGCTACGAATTCGGAGCGAGCGTCGTGCGCCGCTTGTGCATTTTCCGCGTCGAATGCCCAGTGCACGCGTTTTCCGAAGGACACCGTTAGCACCGCTGTATCGTCTTGGGCGTCGAGCGGCAAACACGCGTCGCACAAGAATTGCGCGGCGTTATGTACGAAGAGGATCGCGTCGGAGGAAGCGATTTGTTGTAAACGGCGTTCCCCGAAGGTGACATCGCGCGTCGCTTCGGTCAATCCGTCCGTATAGAGCACCAAGAGTTGTGCACCGTCGAGCGAAATGGTGCGCGACTCCTCGCGGTCGAGTTCTCGTAAGCCGATCGGAACGCCGATGGCTTTCAATTCAACCAGGTCCTCGCCGCGGCGCAGAAGAGGCGGCGGATGACCGGCGCTTGCGTAGCGCATCTCGCTGCGTGACGGATCGATGATGCCGATGAATGCGGTAGCAATTGCAGTTGAATCGCGAACCCGCAATTGATAATCGACCGCATCGAGCGCCCGAGCGGGATCGCGTTCGTAAACAATTGCCATGGCCATAGCCTGGCGAAGTTTTCCCATGAGCCCTGCAGCGGCAAGGCCGCGCCCGGTTACGTCACCGACGCTTACCGCTATCGAGCCGTCCTCGAGTGTGAACGCGTCGTACCAGTCTCCGCCGACGTCGGCTTCGCGTGAACTTGGCCGGTATTCGGCTGCGAATTTCATGCCCGCGCCGTCGGGCATCATGCCGGGTTGCGGTAAGAGCGTTTGTTGCAATGCCTCAGCGATTCTTCGTTCGCGAGCCAGCGTGCCTGAGTGATCGATCGCGATGGAGAGACGGCGTGCAAGATCCTCAAAAAGCGGAAGATCGCGGTCTTCATACGGCTTCGCGCCGCGTCCACACCGGTATACCACAAGCGCGCCGAACGTTTCGCCGCGCGAATGCAGCGGGATGGTGATGCCCGTGCGAATATCCAGCGCGCGAAGGTCGGAGGCGAGATACTCCCACGTGTTTGCAAGCAGCGCGTCCGGCGCAACTTGTGCGTACAGCATCGGACGGTGAGCGGCAAGCATACGGAGCGCGTTTTCTTCCGTCTCCGGGCGCAACGCGCGCTGACCGCGTAAATGTTCGGCATATGCACGTTTACGGGGATCGCGGTGAGCCGCAGAAACGGTGCGAAGCGTATCCTGGTTCTCGATTAGCATGATGTACGCGAGATCGGCCATATCTCGGACGACATACTCGGTCAGCCGATCGAAAATATTCGGGAGGTCGAGCGACTCAAAAATAATCTCGCTTGCATCCGCAATAAAACGCAGCCGATCAGAGCGGCTGCGTTCTTCCTCCAGGGCGTTTGCAGTTTGAATCGCGGCGGCGGTGCGCTGTGCGACCATCTCGGCAACTTCCAAGTCTTCGTGCGTAAACGTATGTCCGGATTCCGACGACGCGAACGTGATCGCGCCGTAGACCCCGCCCCCGGTCGCGGCTAGTGGAACGACCATTGCCGATTGGATGTGGAGGGCGGCTAAAGCCTCCATTTGCTCCGGCTCTTGTACCGCGTTCTCCATATCCTCGGCGTTCAGAGAAGGCAGAAGCAGCGGAACGTTCTTGCGGATTGCCATTTCGATCGCGTTGCCGGCACGGACGGGATTCTCGTTGTGGAAGCGGTGGAGCACGCGCATGCGTTCCGGATCGCGATGTGCAATTGCGGCGAGGGAGTAATTGCGGCGCGATTGCGCAAGAACGACTAAACAGAGATCCGCAACGCGCTGCACCGCCAAGCGTGCAACTGCGCTGCAAATCGTGTCCACGTCATACGTTTCCGACAGTGCGGTACCCGCGTCGAGTACAAATCGCAGATTTGCATTCGCACGATGCTGCGAATCGATATCGGTGGCGGTACCGACCCAGTGCGTGATGTGGCCATCGCGCTCGCAGACCGGCGTTGCGCGCGCCAAGAACCAGCGATAGCTTCCGTCGGCGATGCTGCGCAAACGGTACTCGATCTCATACGGTTCACCGCTGACGACCGCATTAGTCCATCTGTCCCACATGCCGGCGAAATCTTCGGGATGGATCACATCCTTGACGCCGTCACGCCTCACATCCTGAACGTTCAAGCCCGTGTAATCGATCCACGCTTGATTGAAGTACTCCGTCGTTCCGTCGGCAGCGGCGATCCACACGAGTTGCGGGATCGCCTCGGCCAGTTTGTCCGTCAACGGCGGTACGGTGAGGGTCGTACCGGCGAAGCGCTCGACTTCGCCGGAAGCCCCGGGAACCGGTTGCAAAAGCGTTCGCAGCAAAAGGGCGTCGTTCGCGGCGCGATACCGGATAT
Source organism: uncultured bacterium (assembly GCA_964531205.1). Classification (GTDB taxonomy): domain Bacteria; phylum Vulcanimicrobiota; class Vulcanimicrobiia; order Vulcanimicrobiales; family Vulcanimicrobiaceae; genus JAICWY01. The sequence continues at coordinate 2,190 of CAZHGH010000115.1, read as the reverse complement.
CCAACGCGCGGCCGTGCGCGACCGCTTCATTCCAGGCTCCTTCAACTCGGGAAAGATCGTTTGCGTCGACGCTTCGCAACCACCCGCGGCCGAATGCATCCTCACCACGAAGCCCGGTAATCGAGCGCCACTTGTCGGTCACAAACGTAATAGCGCCGTAGCGATCTGTTTCAAACAGACCGACCGACGCATATGCCGCGACACGACGCAGCCGCTCGTCATCAAGCGGTTGAGCCGATTCCGAAGGGCTCCCCGGGGTCATCGCTACCGTCTACCCATTTTGCTGCATGGATACGCCTGGTCGCCCGGCGAAAGGGGCAGAATATGCCGATACCACTGCTCGACTCTCGCAAACGGACGTTCAACGGCACGCGCCGTCGAATCTTTCAACTGCTTGTCGACATGGGCACTTCGAATGATGTGATTTGGCCGTTTCCGTCGCAGCCGTTCATGCGCTCTCCCGGCCCGCTTCTGCCCGGCAAGACCGAAGAGTGGCATAACGGCTTCCACGCGATTCTCGAGGAAGTTGTGCCGGAAGAACGCATCGTCTGGCGCATTCAGAATGAAGGTATAGACGGATCGCATGGGTTTTATTTGACCGGCGACGGAAAACAGACGACGTTGGAGCACCGCGTTGAAGGAACGCTCAGCGACACGGAAGGACGCCTGCTTTGGCGGCGCCTGGAAGATGCAAACGAACGTTCCACCGAAGCGCTCTTCGACAAAATTGCCCGCGTCCTCAAACGGTAAATGTGACAACGACTGAACGTACGCGCATCGCTGCGCCGAACCCCACAGATTTTCTCAACATCGACGCACTGTTAAACGAAGAAGAACGCATGATTCGCGACACGGTTCGTGCGTTCGTGCGCGATCGCGTGCTCACTAACATCGCGGAGTGGTTCGAGGAAGGTATCCTTCCGCGCGAACTCGGCCGCGAGCTGGGAAACCTAGGGCTTCTCGGCATGCATCTGCACGGCTACGGTTGTCCTGGTGCGAGCGCGGTTGCATACGGCATCGCATGCATGGAACTTGAAGCAGGCGATTCGGGCGTTCGCAGTTTTGCGTCGGTGCAAGGATCGCTTGCGATGTTTGCGATCTACCGCTGGGGCAGCGAAGAGCAAAAGCAACAGTGGTTGCCGGCCATGGCTAAAGGCGAAGCTCTCGGTTGTTTCGGTTTGACCGAGCCCGATTTCGGCAGCAATCCATCCGGCATGCGCACGCGAGCTCGTCGCGACGGCAGCGATTGGGTGATCGACGGAACGAAGATGTGGATCACGAACGGCGGCATCGCGGACGTTGCGATCGTGTGGGCACAAACCGATGAAGGTATTCGCGGGTTTGCAGTTCCGACGAAGACAAAGGGCTTCTCCGCACACGGAATCGAGCGAAAACTTTCTCTACGCGCATCGGTCACCTCCGAGCTGGTGCTGAACGATTGCCGCGTCCCCGAGGATGCCGTCTTTCCGGAAGTGCGCGGATTACGCGGTCCGCTAGCGTGCTTGAATGAAGCTCGTTACGGCATCATCTGGGGAACGATGGGCGCTGCGCGCGCTTGTTATGAGAGTGCGCTTGAATACGCGAAACATCGCGTGCAATTCGACCGTCCGATCGCCGGTTATCAGCTGACGCAGGAAAAACTCGTCAATATGCTGCTCGAGCTGAACAAGGGAACGCTGCTCGCATTGCACATCGGACGAATGAAGGATGAAGGCCGCGCGCATCCTTCGCATGTGAGCTTCGGCAAACTCAACAACGTGCGGGAAGCGCTCGCGATCGCGCGCGAAGCTCGAACGATCCTCGGAGCGAACGGGGTGACGCTCGAGTATCCGGTTATCCGGCATATGAACAACCTAGAGTCCGTTCTCACGTATGAGGGGACAAGCGAAGTTCACACGCTGATCCTAGGTCAAGAGATAACCGGAGAAAACGCTTTTAGCTAGCAAGCACCGCCTTGTGAACTCCTGAGTAGCCGGCCTCGTTTTCCTCATGATCGCCTTATGGGGATAAACGAGGAACGATGTTTACGATAACCCGCACTCTTATCAAGCAAGGACTCGCAACCGGCCTGTGCGCAGCGCTCGCGTTGAGCGGAGCTGTCCCCGCGGCTGCGCGCGAGCATGCAACATCCAGCCCTACGCGAGCGCAGACCGTTCGCGAAGCACCTGCTCGGAGCGCTCCGGTGCGAAC
>CAZHGH010000114.1:5861-8710 GCA_964531205.1 uncultured bacterium | reverse complement strand
GTAGCAAGCACGTGCTCGACTGCCGTCTCGAGTTCGCTCCACGAAAGACCGCCCGCAGAAACGTACGTGACGTTCCCTGCGGCGTCCAGAACGATGGTATCCGGAATCGGCGGAATCTTGTACGCCTCGAAAATCTTGCCGTTCGGATCTTCAATGACTGGCAGATCCAGGTGCTCCTTCTGCAAGTAGCTCTCCGCGACGCCGGGTGCTTCGTTCGAAACGGTAATCAGCGTTACTCGATCGCCAAAGCTGTTGCGTATGCGCTCGAAGTACGGCAGCTCGTCGGTGCATGGCGGACACCATGAGGCCCAAAAATTGATAACGACAGGCTTGCCGCGCAGATGCGAAAGCGGCTCCGCACCTTGCGGCGTCGGTACGAGAAAATCGGGCGGCGGCGCACCGTAATGAACGCTGCTCAACCCCGTAGCGGAGGCAATCGCGATGATGGCAGCGGCGAGGAATTTCACGCCGACCTTTTCGGCAGGCATGCCGGGGCGTTCCCGGTAAATCGGCCCCATGAACACCGCCGAATCTATTGAAGCACTCTCTCAAGAGAGCCGCCGTTTTGCGCCGCCCCCAGAGTTCGCGGCGCGCGCTAACGCGCAGCCGGGAATCTACGAAGAAGCAGAGCGCGATTACGAGCAGTTCTGGGCGTCGTGGGCTCGCAAGCTTGAGTGGAGTAAGCCGTTCACCAAAATTTTGGAATGGAACGAGCCGTTCGCGCGGTGGTTTTACGACGGTGAACTCAACGTCTCGGTAAACTGTCTGGATCGGCACGTACGCGCCGGCAAAGGCGACAAAATCGCCTATTACTACGAAGGCGAGCCCGGCGACCGCTGGACGATTACGTACAAGCAGCTGCTTGACGAAGTCTCGCGCTTCGCAAATGGCTTACGCAAGCTGGGGATCAAAAAAGGCGACCGCGTCGCGATTTACATGCCGATGATTCCGGAACTTCCGGTCGCGATGCTCGCGTGCGCGCGCATCGGCGCAGCGCATTCGGTGATCTTCGGTGGTTTCTCGCCCGATGCGATCGTCGATCGCGTCAATGATGCGGAGTGCGTAGCGCTCATTACAGCCGATCAAGGCTGGCGGCGTGGCAACAAGATTCCGCTTAAACGGAATTGCGACATCGCGATGGAGCAGACGCCGTCCATCAAGCATTGCATCGTTGCAAAACGCGTCGGCGATTTCACGCTGATGCACGAAGGCCGCGATCTTTGGTGGGATGAGGTGGTAAAAGATCAGCCGGCCGAGTGCGCGCCCGAAGCGATGAACGCCGAAGATCTGCTGTATCTGCTCTACACGAGCGGCACGACGGCAAAACCCAAAGGCATAAAACACACGACCGGCGGTTATCTCACGCACGCGATGATGACGCACAAACTCGTCTTTGATTTGAAAGAGGACGAGGATGTGTATTGGTGCGCGGCCGACATTGGGTGGGTTACGGGACACTCGTATATCGTCTACGGCCCGCTCGCGAATTGCGCGACGAGCGTGATCTACGAAGGCACGCCGGATTTTCCCGACAAGGATCGGTTGTGGGAGATCGTCGAGCGCTACAAGGTCACCATTCTTTACACCGCGCCGACTGCGATTCGCACGTTCATGAAATGGGGCGAGCACTATCCGGCAAAGCACGATCTTTCATCGCTGCGTTTGCTGGGCTCCGTCGGAGAGCCGATCAATCCGGAAGCGTGGATGTGGTACCGCGAACATATCGGTGGCAACCGCTGTCCCGTCGTCGATACGTGGTGGCAAACGGAAACCGGTGGCATTATGATTTCGCCCCTGCCCGGCATTACATCGACACCGCCCGGAAGCGCAACTCAGCCGCTTCCTGGAATCGGTGCCGATATCGTCAACGATAAGGGCGAATCCGTTCCGCTGGGCGGCGGCGGATACATCGTGCTAACCCGTCCGTGGCCCGGCATGCTACGCGGCATTTACGGCGACGACGAGCGCTACAAGCAAACCTACTGGTCGAAATTCCCGCACAGGTACTTGGCAGGCGACGGATGCCGCCGCGATACCGACGGCAACTACTGGTTCATGGGCCGCATCGATGACGTCATGAACGTGAGCGGCCATCGCATTTCGACGACGGAAGTCGAAAGCGCGCTCGTCGATCACCCGCGGGTCGCCGAAGCTGCAGTGTGCGGCAAACTCGACGACGTCACGGGTCAGGCAATCTATGCTTTCGTCTCGCTGCGCGGCGGAGACAAAGGCTCCGCGGAACTGGCCGACGAGTTACGCGAACACGTCGCGAACAAACTCGGCAAGTTCACGCGTCCGAAGTACATTACGTTCACGCAAGAACTTCCGAAGACGCGCAGCGGCAAAATCATGCGGCGTTTGCTTCGCGATGTTGCTGAAGGGCGACAACTGGGCGATACGACGACGCTCGCGGACTCTTCCGTTGTCGAAGAACTGAAGGAACGCGCTAAGGTGGAAGTTACTAGCGAAGAATAAGAATTGTCATGGTGAGGAATACTTCGTCATCGTGAGGTATCGAACGACCCTGAGCAAAGCATCGACATTGTCGATGCGCCGTCGAAGGGCGAGCCGGAACGGCTCGCCCCTTTAATTTTAACTACGGCGTAGCGGTAGGCGCCGGCTTCATCGCATCGCCGTGCATCGCGTCGCCGTGCATGGCATTGCTATGCATCGCGTGACTCTTCATCGCGTGGCTTTTCATACTGTGATGGCCGCTCATCATCGCATGACCTTGCATGGCGCTATGCGGCGCAGCCGTCGCCATGGCAGCGGCTAGAATAAAGGCGAATACGTGCATCGGTTCTCCTTGTTATAAAAGCGTTTAGCCGATGTACGCTTGAACCGGACAC
>CAZHGH010000114.1:0-5761 GCA_964531205.1 uncultured bacterium | reverse complement strand
AAACGAAGCGTCGAAGTCGCGCCGTGTTTGGCCAGATAATCGTCGACGCGCCAATAAGCGAAATCTTTGCGAAGTTGCTCCCAGCCGTCGAGCATCGCATATGGCAGATACCCTTGCCGGTATTCGTTCGTGTGCGCCGCTTCAAGCGCCCGATTATATTCCTGGCGGTTCTTGGGCATCGCGTCCGTCCTAATAACGCCCGCGATCGTGCCGTCATCCATCAAGTCCAGGAAGTGGCCCGTATCGTAATCTGCATCCCACGATTCGCCCGAATCTTTCAAATCGTCGAGCTCCGGCCCCAAATACGCGATCTCGTAAATCGACGCCGGCTGCGTGAGAAATGCAGGCATGCGCCCCACCAGGCTCAGCGCCGCCAGATGATTGATGATGGTGTGTCCTTTGCCGCCCCACGCATACGCGGGCGAGGTGCATGCAAGAAGTGCCGCAGCCAGCAGCGGCGCAATGCGAATCTTCATCCTTGAAAAAACTCCGTAAGCTGATCGAGGTGCGATAACCGTGTTGCGGGCGGCAAAGCGCTGAGAATGATCGCGCCGTACCGCGATGAGGCTGCGCGCCCGTCGAGCAGCGCGACCAAACCTTTATCTTGTTTACTGCGAATGAGACGCCCAAAGCCTTGCTTGAGCCGAACGATCGCAGACGGAATCATGTACTGCTCGAAGCCGTTTTGCCCGCGTGCCTCGAGCGCTTCGATGCGCGCTTGCACGAGCGGATCCGCCGGCGACGGAAATGGAAGCCGGTCGATGATCACGCAAGAGAGCTGCTCGCCGACGACGTCGATGCCTTCCCAGAACGTGCCGGTTGCAAAGAGCACGGCGTTCGGCGTCGCGCGGAACCAGTCGAGCAGATGCGTTCGCGGCAGTTCGCCCTGCAGACGGATCGGAAACGGAATGCGCTCGCGCACGAGGGCATAGACTTCGCGCAAACGCGCGTACGAGGTAAACAGCACGAACGCTCGCCCGCGGCTGCGGTCCAGGGCTTCTTCAACGAGTGGTGCAGCGCGCCGCGCAAAATCCGCCGATTTTGGATTGAGCTGCGGCGGCGCAACGTACAGACGCGCTTGCGAGGGATAATGGAACGGCGACGGCGCGATGAACTCTTGCGCTTCCGTTACGCCGAGCGAACGTTTGAGAAAATCGAACGCGCCGGCCTCAACCGAGGAGCCGTTCGCAATGGTAGCGCTCGTCAGGACGACGCTAGGCGTGCGTTCGAAAAGCGTTGCACGCAAGAAATCCGCGACGTCGAACGGCGCGCTGTTCACCTGATAGCGTGCGTCGTTCTCCCCACGCTCAACCCATGCGATCGCGGTATCCGTCGGTTGCTGCGCGCGATCGATCGTAGCCTGATGCGCGAGGATCGCGCGCATGGCAAGATCGCGCCGGCGCTCTGCTTCCGCATCGTTTTGCGGACGTTTCTTGAGCCCGTCGTGCCAGTTGGCGTATAGCCAGTTCTCGAGTTTGAACAGCGTCTCTCGCAGCGACTCGAGCGCGGGCCACGCCTCTTCATTTGCTGCAAGCGGATAACGATCGCCCGGAACGCGCGCAAGGGCCGATTCCAAACCGCGTATGCCGCGCTCGAAGTCAGTATCGAAGTGACCCGGCATGTTATAGGAGCGGTGCAGTTTACGAAGCATGCGCCCTACCGTAGAGCGCGAAAGAGTTGCCGTGAGCGCTGCCGTTGCCCAACGCTCGCACTGATGCGCTTCGTCCAGAATCGCAAAGTCGTACGGCGGCAGCAATCCGCCGCCCATTGCCAGATCCAAGAAAAACAGCGCGTGATTGACCACGACGATATCCGCGAACTTCGCCTCGTCTCGCTTGCGGAAAAAGAAACAATCCTTGAAATGTTCGCAAAACTCGCCGACGCAATCATCCGCATCGGCATCGAGCTGCTCCCACTCATCGCCCGGCGGCGTAAACGGTAGTTCGGCGCGGTCACCGGTTTGCGTAGCGGCGCCCCACTCCCAGAGTTTTTGCATCGTGCGCGATTGCGCGAGCAGACGCTCCGAGCGCATGCGCTCCAGTTTCTGCTTGCAAAGATAATGATTGCGCCCTTTGACGAGCGTGATGCGCGCGGGAATATCGAGCGCACGCGTTACGAGCGGAATGTCTTTTTGAAAGAGCTGCTCTTGAAGCGCAATCGTGCCCGTCGAGAGGACGATCTTCTTTCCGCTGCGCAACGCCGGCACGAGATACGCAAGCGATTTTCCGACGCCGGTTCCGGCTTCGACGATCGTGTGCATGCCTTCGAGAAAGCCACGCTCGATAAGCTGCGCCATCTGCACCTGACCCGGACGCGCTTCAAATCCCTCAAGCGTTCGTTCGATGGGACCGCCCGGCGCGAAGACGTCGTCAAGGGCGTTCATCGGGCATCTCCAGCTGCGATTCGTACTGCGCGCCGCTTTGCGCATCGTAGACGTGCGCGACGACGGGTTTTGGCGGCCAAAACACAAGCCACGTCGTGATGAAGCCCGCGACAAGTCCGCCTAAATGCGCTTGCCACGAAATTCCGGGAAACGTGAAACTCCAAAGCAAGTTCAGGACCAAAATGCCGATGTTCGCGCGTATGAGTTCCATACCACGGTCACCGAGCTTAAATCCGATTGCAAAGAGCGCTCCGAAGAGTCCGAAGATTGCACCGCTTGCGCCGAGCGTCGCAGCATTAGGCGGCGAAAACAGCACGACGCTTATACCGGAAGCGATGAGCGAGAGGAAGTAGACGAAAAGCATTCGGCCAGGCCGCAACACGGCTTCGATAAAACGCCCCAGCCAATACAGCGAGAGCATGTTCAGGCCGATATGAAAGATGCCGCCGTGTAGAAAGGCGCTCGTCAAAATTCGATAATACTCGTGCTGTTGCGTGACGTATACCGGAATCAGCAAGCCTGCAACAATAGGCGAATTATTCGGAATATTGCCGTTGAAGACACCGGGGCCGCCAACCCTGAGTTCCCACAAAAAACCCAGGACGTTGAGCACGATGAGAAAGCGTGTTATCAGCTGACTAATACCATGCGCGCGAGTTCGAGCGAAATTGCGTGCTTACGCTTCTCCACTTCAACCGTTAGCGGCCCCCCGAGCGGCGCTTTCGCGTCTACGCGTACCGTTGCACCGGGGCGCAACCCCACTTCACCGAGATAGCGAAGCATCTCCGGAACCTCTTGCGTGACGCCTTGCACTACGGCTTCATTGCCGATGTCGATCTGCGCGAGCGGAACTCCATTGCGTTCCGGATCGCTCAGATCTTTTGGCGGAATCGGCAAGCCGTGTGGGCAGACTTTCGGATCGCCGAGTATCTCAATCAATCGTTGCTCGACGTTTTCCGATATTGCGTGCTCCAGCATGCACGCCTCTTGCTGCACTTGGTCCCACGGCATGCCCAGTACGTCAGTAAGAAGCAGTTCCGCTAGACGGTGCCGCCGGACAACCCGCACCGCCACTTCCAGGCCTTTACGGGTCAGCGTGACCTCTCCACGGGCCACGTGCTCTAAGTAACCCTCCGCGGCGAGTTTCTTGAGCATCCCGGAGACCGATGCCGGCGCTACGCCGAGCTCGGAAGCCAGACCGGACGTCGATACGCCCGGCCCCTCGCGCTCAAGGCGATAGACCGCTTCGAGATACTCCTCGGTGGATTCGGCAAAATGGCTGTGGCCAGACATGGTTCTCTAAGACGTTCGACGCGGGGCGTCCGGTTCCAGGCCAACCGAAGCGTCGAGCGCAGCCCGTAGCCGAGTTTTACGTTCTGCGGGCGCAAAACTCGCGTCGACGGCGTTATGTGCGAAGCGCAACAATGCATCGCGTCCCGCGACCTGTTCGACGTAGGCGTACTCCTCCGTTATGCTCGTTCGGAAGAGTGCGGGATCGTCGGCGTCGATCGTCACGATGCAGCCGGCAGCATGGAGATCGACGAGGGGATGCGATTCGCCACGAGGTGCTACGCCGGTAAGCGCATTCGACGTCGGACACACTTCCAGCGGAATGCGCCGCGAAACAAGCAGTTCGATGACGGCAGGATCTTCAAGCGCGCGGATTCCGTGACCGATGCGCTCCGCGCCAATCACCTCGATAGCCGCGCGAACACTTTGCGGACCTGCCGCTTCGCCCGCGTGCGCAACAGCGTGCAAACCTTCGGCGCGCGCAAACGCGAACACGTCTTCAAAAAGTTCTGCGGGAAAGCGCGCTTCGTCGCCGCCGAGTCCGATACCGATGACGCCGAGATCTTGCAGCTCCACACTCATGCGTGCCGTTTTCATGCCGCTTTCGGCGCCGAAATTGCGCGTCACGTCGGCGATAAGCGTTACGCCGATTTTGTCGTTCGATGCATCGAATACGTCGCGCATTGCCCGCACGCATTCGCGTACGTCGATCTCGGGATGAAAGAACTGCCATACCGACGGTGAGATGAAGAGCTCCGCATATTGCACGTTGTGCGCGATAGCGTCTTGGACGTACTCGGCGGCGAGACGCTCGTAGTCCTCAGGGTGGGCGAGCGAGCGGCTGACAGCGGCGAACGTCATCAAGAACTGTTGGAACGACTCAAAGCGATAGATGGCCTCAGGGTCCGCCTCTTCTATCGCGGCTGAGGGCAGCACGCTGCTTTCACGCGGATTGTACGTTAGCGCAACCCCATGCTTACGTGCGAGGTCTAGAAAGGTGGCCGCTCGCAACGTCCCCTCCAGATGGCAATGCAACTGGACTTTGAGAATGCGGCGCAGGAATCGGTCGGTCTGGTTCACGTATTAGTCGGTTCACCATCGCGGGGTGGAGCAGTCCGGTAGCTCGTCGGGCTCATAACCCGAAGGTCGCGAGTTCAAATCTCGCCCCCGCAACCAAGTAAGGCCCCTCGCCGATTCGGCGAGGGGCTTTTCCGTTCCGTTGAACCGTCACGTTCCAGGCGAACCGGAAGCAACACTCACAGCGGGCTGTTCGAATTTCACTTCGATAATGGTGCCCGCGGGTACGACGATGTCGGTCTTCATCGTCTGCGAAAGCGCGTAACCGCCTGCCGCACCTAACATCGCGCCGTGGCCCTTTCCGGTGTGTTTTGAAACTTCATGTCCGGCGATCGCGCCGCCAATCATTAAACCGATTGTGCGTAAATGATGCGTTCTCGGCTCGAACTTTTTCACCGACTCGAGCTTCACGTTAATCGGCGCTTTGGTTCCATCTGCCATGCGGATATCGTCGAATACAAGCGTCAGAGCGGGGTTGCGCATCGTTCCCGCCGGACGAACATTTTCAAGATGGCCGTCGATCGTCGAGCCGTGAAGAGCCGGATCCTTGTGCAACAGCGTGTCGGTCTGCGCGAGCGTGAACGTATCGCCGTCATGGCTGCTCTTCGTGCTTATGGGTTGCTGCAGCTTTCCATAAAAGTCCGTGCCGGACGCAACAACGACCGTACCACCGGTAGTTGAGGTTCCATTCGCTTGGGAGCTTCGCGTCGTGACGTCGGAGCGATGTCCGCACGCCGATAAAGTTAAAGCCAGAAATATTGCAAGCCACTTCTGATTCATGGCGCCCTCCCTTTCCTAGGTACGTTTTCCATCTTGGTCTAAGGCTAGACCTATGTCGAGCGATGCAATTTCGGCCATATTCCTATTCGCGCTGGTGTTCGCTGCGGGCATCTTGGCCGGCTATTCGAAGCTGAGCCTCATGCACAAGTACCGCGTCCATGAATACACTACCGTTCCGCATGCGCGAAGGTTGTATTGGACGGCGCGCGCCGCATCCCTCATTGTGGGAAT
>CAZHGH010000113.1:4629-8807 GCA_964531205.1 uncultured bacterium | reverse complement strand
GAGTGGCCGGCGGCGGTGTAGCCGGCGGCGGTGTGGACGGTGGCGGCGTGGCCGGCGGCGGTGTAGCTGGTGGCGGCGTGGCCGGCGGTGGGGTTGCTGGTGGCGGCGTAGCCGGCGGCGGCGTGGCTGGAGGCGGCGTCGAAGGCTGGCTCGACGGCTGACCAGAGGGCTGGCTCGACGGTTGACCAGAGGGCTGGCTCGACGGTTGCCCAGAGGGCTGCCCCGACGGCTGGCTCGACGGTTGCCCGGAGGGTTGCCCTGACGGCTGGCTCGACGGTTGCCCTGAGGGTTGCCCTGACGGCTGGCTCGACGGCTGTGAGGACGGCGGCGACCCTCCCGCGTTCGAAGACGGCGCGTTCGGCAAAGGGTTGCCTCCACCGCCGCCGCCACCGCAGGCGGCAAGCGTGGCAAGAATGACGAGGGTTACGAAAGCAGCAGCCGGCGACTTTCCGCGCATAGTGGGCTAATGGTAACGAAAGTTTGGGTGCTCCAGAGAGGGACGAGAAGCTGGCTGCCTAGGGGACCTTCGCCCTGGAAACCCCGCCCTCTAGACAGGGGTTTTTATGGCGTGAAGGCACGAAGGGGTGCTCTTCAGCCCGCGTCTAAGAGACGGACCCCCGCCCCCTAATCGCCGTAAAACCGTAAAAACGAAAGCCGGATCAACGTCATGAGTGCCCGATTACCAATCGAGAATAGCGATACCGTCAATTTGGTGTGTGCGCTTCTCGTGCGCTATCCCGAGATCGCTTCGATGCGAAGCGCACCGGGTGATGGTACCGTTCGCTTTTCGTTCGCCGTCGGACAACGGTTGGATCGCAAATCCCAGCGGAATGTCATCGAAGACATCGAGGCCCACGTGAATGGTTTTCTCGCGTTAACCGGTGAGGGCGGCGACGTCCGGGTCGAGTGCGAGTCCGATCGTGCGATGAGCTTCGTTCATGTGACTCGCGACCTGGAGACGTTTACGAAAGACGAATTGGCGATGCTCACCGGTCTGTTCGCAGACCGTTTTGGAAGCGCGCTGGTTCGCAACCCCGTGCCGGACGAGCATCCAGATGAAGATCCCGTGCTGCAAGAAGAGCTCGTTGAGTCTGCTATCGAAGCTCTGCGCGATCCCGCATTGTCCAAAAGCCTTGTGGGATTCCGCGAAGAGAAGCGCGTGTTGGTGTACTTCTTGAAATCTCAGAAGAAAGCGAAGGCTTCGGCCCGCAGATAGCTAGCTCACTTACTTTGCTCTTGATCGGGGACGTGGTAGGCTCCCCGGGGCGCGAAACGCTAAAGCGTTGCGTACCCCTCGCGCGCGATCAATACAATATCGACATCTGCATAGCCAACGGCGAGAACGCCGCTGGCGGTTTTGGTTTGACCGCGCAGACCGCCGATGAAATGTTCGGGACCGGCATCGATTTCATTACTAGCGGCAATCACATCTTCGATAAGCGTGAGTTCAAATCGTATTTGGACGCGTCGGAGCGAGTGATTCGCCCCGTGAACTATCCGCCGGGCGTGCCGGGACGCGGCTACGGCTACATCTCGGCGAACGGGACCACCATCGGGGTACTGAACGTAATGGGCCGCACATTCATGCCTCCCGTCGACGACCCGTTCCGGGCGACCGACGCCGCGTTATCAGAAATTTCCCATCATACGAATATTATCGTGGTTGACGTGCACGCCGAGGCTACCAGCGAGAAAGTCGCTCTGGGCAGGTATCTCGACGGACGCGTCTCGGCAATCTACGGCACTCACACACACGTTCAAACGGCAGACGAACAGATTTTGCCGGGAGGAACCGCGTATTTGACGGACGTTGGGATGACCGGTCCCACCGAAGGTGTCATCGGAATGGAAGCGCGGCCCGTGCTCGACAGATTTACGACGGGCTTTTCCGAGCGTTTTTCGGTGGAGAAGTCTGGCACGAAACAGTTCTGTGCGGCGGTTGTAACGATAAATGTGGAGTCCGGGCGCGCCACGGAAATCAAGCGGGTGTTCCTACGAGGCATAGCATGATAGAAGACCCGGCAAAGCACGTCACCGCAAGCGTCCTGAAAGTCTCGGCAAAAAGCAATCCGAATTCCGTGGCAGGTGCGCTTGCCGCTGTCCTGCGCGAGCGCGAAACCGCCGAGCTCCAAGCTGTGGGCGCCGGCGCGATCAACCAGGCGATTAAAGCGGTCGCCATCGCGCGCAGCTATCTGAAAACGAGCCAGATCGATCTGGCCTGCGTGCCTTCCTTTATAGATGTAGAGATCAACGGCAACGAGCGCACCGGGATCTCGCTCGCCATCGAGCGCCGCCCGGCCACTGCATGACGTAACGCGTTGCTGGTAGACTTTCACTCACACACGCACGAGAGCGACGGTACCCTCGAGCCTCAAGCGCTTTGCGACTTCATGCAACAGCGCGGGGTTCGGATTTTTTCGATTACCGATCACGATACGCTCAGCGCGTACGGCCGCTTCGAGTTGCCGCCCGGGATGCGCGTGATCACGGGCATCGAGATCAACGCGTCACACAACGACGGCGAAGTCCACATTCTCGGGTATCGCGTTCCGCTCGGGCCTTCGCCGCTTACCGACGTTTTGGAGAATAACCGGCACGCGCGGCGCAAACGCGTGAGCCGGATGGTCGCACAGCTGCGCGATGCGGGTCACAACATCACGCTCGAAGACGTGCACGCCGAAGCGCGGGAGGGCGCATCGCTCGGGCGCCCGCACGTCGGCAAGGCGTTGATCCGTCTCGGTATCGCGCGCGACATCGAGACCGCGTTTCGCGGGTTTTTGCGCCGAGGTTCGCCCGGCTACGTGCCCTCGACGCATATCACGCCGCATCAGGCTATTGCAGCCATTCGCGAATCGGGCGGCGTTGCGGTGCTCGCGCATCCCGGTCGCTTAAAAGACTACGACGTCATCGGCGAACTCGTGGAGCACGGCTTACAAGGCCTGGAGGTCTTCTATCCGACCCACGAACGCATGCAGGTGCAGTATTTTCGAGACCAGGCCAAGCGCTTCGGGCTCGTGATGACGGCCGGTTCGGATTTTCACGACATCCGCTACCACACCCGCGGCGTGGGTGCCGAGGTCGCCGACGAGGATATTCGCGCGTTTCTAGAGATCGTGGCCTAACATGGCAAGCGTAAAGATCGAAAACGGCAATCTAAGCATCAAACTCTCGCTGCTGGACAGAGTTCTGGCGTTTCACAGCTCGTTTGAAATGCCGCTCTCACACGTGACGAACGCGTACGTCAGCGACTTCGAAGATCTCGAGCTTCAATATAAGCTCGAAGGCACGAATTGGGGACTCATCAAGAGTGCCGGCGTCTTCGCGAATCCGCAAGGCCTCATCTTTGTTGACCTCGCCGGTCAGGGCGATTGCCTCGTGATCGAAACGCGCGGCGAGCGATTCCAACGCATTGCCGTGCAATTATCCGACGACCAAGATCCGAACGCGCTCGCGCATCAGATCATGCGGAGCATTCCGGATAGCGGACCGGTCGAGTAAAGGACGGCTACGGTTCGCCCGTTAGCGCATTCATAACGGCGTTTCGGATTCCGGCGAGAAACGCGTTCGCTTCCCGTTGCAAACGGTGAAGCTCGTGGCGCTGCGCCGCGATGACGCCGGACTCTTTCATGAATTTATGATTGATCTCAACGTTGTATGTGCACGCCATGAGGGCTGAATGCGAGAATTCCGCGGCGCATCCGATGTCGCTAATGAGATTCGCATTGCGCAATTCGAGTGCGTCGGCGGCTAACCGCAACGTTTCGAGCGCCGCTTTCGCACCGCGCAGCGGCACCTCGGCCGCATGACGAAGCGCAAGCTGCATCGCATCTTTATTGCCGCGCGCCGCGACCACCGCCTCGTATGCGGCTTCGTCTTGCTCTTTATAATCGAGCATTTTCGCGCGCAACGCGTCAGCTTCTGCGATTAACCGCTCTGCAATACTGCGGACCGCTGCGTACTTGGGACTTCCGGCGCAGATGCGCGCGACCATCGCCACTAGTGCACATCCCTCGGCGCCTGCGACCATAGCGGCACTTCCGCCGCCAGGGACCGGTGCTTCGGATGCGAGTTTTGTCAGATATTCGTTCAGCGCTTCGACCGCAGCCATGCAACCCTCATTAGCTGGCGGGGGTGCTAAGTCTTGTGGCAGAATAGCCAAGTTCAACCGATTTCAGAGA
>CAZHGH010000113.1:0-4529 GCA_964531205.1 uncultured bacterium | reverse complement strand
TGGCGGGGGTGCTAAGTCTTGTGGCAGAATAGCCAAGTTCAACCGATTTCAGAGAGGATCACGACGTTGCCAGTACTTGAAGACAACGCCTTGCGCGGTGATGTAAAAGATCGCGCGCTCGCGGAGCAGGGGCGGTCCCGCATCGCGTGGGCGGCTTCCTTTATGCCGGTGCTCGCGCAGATTCGCGAGCGTTTTGCGAAAGAGAAGCCACTTGCCGGCGTTCGTATCGGCGCGTGTTTACACGTAACGACCGAGACCGCGAATCTCATGCTTGCGCTGCAAGCAGGCGGTGCGGAGATCGCGTTGTGCGCGAGCAATCCGTTGTCGACGCAAGACGACGTTGCAGCGGCGCTTTGCGAGTACGGCATTCCGACGTACGCGATCAAAGGCGAAGATCATCAGACCTATTACAGCCACATCGAAGCGGTCATCGCGACGAAACCGCACATGTCGATGGACGATGGTTGCGATCTGGTCAACACGATTTACGGCAAGCATAAAGAGTTGCTCGCCGACATGATCGGCGGCTGCGAAGAAACGACGACGGGCGTGATCCGTCTGAAAGCGATGCAGAAGGACGGCGTGCTTCCCTATCCCGTGATCGCGGTGAACAACGCGCTGACCAAGCACATGTTCGACAACCGTTACGGCACGGGACAATCGACGCTCGACGGCATCATTCGCGCGACGAACGTTCTATTGGCGGGACGCACCGTTGTCGTAGTAGGCTACGGCTGGTGCGGACGCGGTGTTGCGTCGCGCGCAACGGGCTTGGGCGCGCACGTCATCGTCACCGAAGTGGATCCCCGCAAGGCGCTCGAGGCGGTCATGGACGGCCATCGCGTAATGCCGATGGAAGAAGCGGCGAAGGTCGGCGACGTCTTCGTTACGGTGACGGGCAACTATCACGTGATCGACGAGCAGCATTTCCTGCTTATGAAGAACGGTGCGATCGTTTGCAACTCCGGCCACTTCAACGACGAACTGAATCTCGACGTGCTTCCGAAGATCAGCAAAGGCAAAACGGCGCCGCGCACATTCGTCGAAGAATATGAATTGAACAACGGACGCCACATTCGCATCCTCGCGGATGGCCGTTTAATCAATCTCGCGGCTGCTGAAGGGCATCCCGCCGCAGTTATGGACATGTCGTTCGCCAATCAGGCGATGGCGGCGGCCTATCTCGCGAAGAACCACAAGGATCTCGAGAAGAAGGTCTACGACGTGCCCGAGCATATCGACGAAGAAGTTGCGCAGCTCAAGCTCGCATCGATGGACGTCAACATCGATACGCTCACACCGGAACAAGTGAAATACATGGCCTCCTGGAGTGAGGGAACCTAACATGGCGTACCGCCGGCTCTTTACGAGCGAATCAGTAACCGAGGGGCATCCGGATAAGGTCGCGGACCAAATCTCCGACGCGGTGCTCGACGCTATTCTCAAAGACGATCCTCACGGCCGCGTCGCGTGCGAGACGTTCGCAATCACCGGTCAGATTCACATCGCCGGCGAGATCACGACCACTACCTACGTGGACATTCCGCGCATCGTGCGTGAAGTAATCAAAGACATCGGTTACACGAAATCGGCCGTCGGCTTCGATGCGGAGACGTGCGGCGTAAGCGTTTCGGTGGACGAGCAATCGCCCGACATCGCGATGGGCGTCGACAAGTCGCTTGAGGCCAAGAGCGGCGAGCATCCCGACGACGTGTGGGAGCGCATCGGCGCAGGCGACCAGGGCATGATGTTCGGTTATGCTTGCCGCGAAACGGAAGAACTGATGCCGCTGCCGATCGTGCTCGCGCACAATCTGACGCGCCATCTCGCAGCGGTTCGCAAAAACGGCGACATTCCGTATCTTCGTCCCGACGGCAAATCGCAAGTCACCGTGGAGTACGAAGACGACAAACCGGTGCGCGTAGATGCGGTCGTCATCTCGACGCAGCACGATCCCGACATTCCGCTCGAAACGATTCGCACGGAGATTATCGAAAAAGTCATCAATCACGTCATTCCGACGTCGCTGCGCGACTCTAAGACGCGCATTTACGTCAATCCGACAGGGCGCTTTGTGATCGGCGGGCCGAAAGGCGACGCGGGTTTAACGGGACGCAAGATTATCGCCGACACGTACGGCGGTATGGCGCGTCACGGCGGCGGTGCGTTCTCCGGCAAAGATCCGACGAAGGTCGATCGTTCCGCGGCGTACGCTGCGCGCCACGTCGCGAAGAACGTCGTTGCAGCGGGCCTTGCAGATCGCTGCGAAGTGCAGGTCGCATATGCAATCGGCGTTGCGCGTCCGATGAGCGTGCTCGTGGAAACGTTCGGAACAGGCAAGTTGCCTGAAGAGCAGATTGCCGAGATCGTGAAAAAGACGTTCGATTTGCGTCCGGCGGCCATCATTCACAATCTGGATCTGCGCCGTCCGATCTACCGTCAGACCGCCGCATACGGCCACTTCGGCCGCCCGGATCTCGACCTGCCGTGGGAGCGCTTGGATAAGGTTGAAGCGCTGCGCGCAGCGGCCGGCCTTGGCGAATTGAAAGTCCCGAACTTCGCGAAGTCCTAAGTAGGGAACCACTCGCCCGAATTCGAGACCCTGCATGGAAACATGCAGGGTCTTTTTCTCGTTACCAGCACTAGAACCACAAAGCGGGTTACCAACAAGGAGACTACATGACCCTTCGAAGCAGAATTCCGGCGCTGGCCATGCTCCTGGCATTTCTCGTGCCGACGGCGGCCCTCGCACAAACGGTGACGCTGCAGCAAGGCCAGACCGTCAACGTTCAGATGAACGATACCATCGACTCGGGCTCCGCTTACGCGGGTGAGCGCTTCACCGCACACTTGGTGGCGCCGTATCCCAACGACGATGTGACCTTCGCGAATGCGGTCGTAAACGGCCGCGTCATCAAAGTCGTTCCGGCGGGCCAGGGCCGTAACCCGGAACTCCACTTCGCGTGGGAGTCCATCACACTCTCGAACGGAACGACGTATCCGATTAACGCCGAGCTGACGCAAGGCGGTCCGCAGCAACAGAGCCGCAACGGCGGCCATGTGGCATTGACGACGATCGGCGGCATGATCGCAGGCAACATCATCGGCAAAACGATCTTCCACACGAACGCCGGGGGTGCGATCGGTGCCGTCGGTGGTTTCCTCACCGGTTATAACAAGAAATCGAATATCTCGCTGAACCAGGGGCAGACCTTCCAGCTCACATTGACGCGTCCGCTCATGGTTCGCCGACAAGCCTCTCGCCCGTACTAAATTCACTTCGAACGTTCAAGTGAATAACGCAAGAGCGCCGCATCAACGGCGCTCTTCGCGTATTGCGGGCGATGCAACGGCGGCAAACGCAATCGCCAAATAGCCAACGGCCGATATCCACATCGCCGTATGCGGACCGAAACGATCCGCGACGTACCCGAAGATCACGACGCTCGGCGCGATACCGCAAAGCACGAATAATCGCACCGCGCCGAACACGCGTCCAACCAATTCTTCCGGCGTTACGCGCAAGCGAAATCCGACAATTTGTGCAATCTCGAATTGGGAGCCCGCATTGGCGATCGCCCAAAATACGCCGGCGATCCACATGTTGTGTGTCACGACGACGGGCACGAACAGCACCGCGTCGATAACGTACGCGATGCACAGCGCTGTTCCGAAACGCCAGCGGCCTGCAAAACGCCCCGCAAACAGCGATCCGCCGATTGCGCCGGCGGCCGATATACCGAGAAAAATGCCGACTTGCTGATCCGTTGCGTGGAAGTCGCGCTTTAAAAAGGGAATCAGCACCGAATAGCCGCCGAAGCCGAAGATGTTGAGTGCGAAACTCGCAAGCGCTTGCGCGCGCATCCCGCGATCGCGGAAAACCGTGCCGAATCCGAGGCGCACGTCATCGACGACGTGTTGCAGCGACGGAAATCCCGCGCGTTCCTCAGGTCCAAGCGTGGGGATGCGAGCCAGCGATAGTTGTGAGAGAAAATACGTCGCCGCGTTCAGTGCGAGTGCCGGCAATGGACCAAACAAACTGAAGAGTGCGCCGCCGGCAATAGGCGTCACTAAATTCGACGTATTCTCCGCTGCGTTTAAAGCAGCGATCGCCTCGGTACCCCGTTCGCGCCCAAGCAAGTATGGAATGCTCGATGCCTGTCCGCCGATAAACATCGCCGCGCAGATCGACAGAAGTACGAGGCCACCGTAAATCATTGGAATCGACAATGCGTGGCGCGCAAAGAGCAGCGCGAACAACAGCATGATGAGACAGCGGATCGCGTCCGTTGAGATCATCAGGGTACGCCGATCGAGCCGGTCGGCCAGCGATCCGCCGATAAGTCCAAAGAACGCAAACGGTGCGATCTCGCAGATGTACGACACGCCCGTGGAGAGCGCGGAGCCCGTCAATTTGTAGACTAACAGCGGGACGGCGAGCGTGCGTAGGCCGTCGCCTACCAGGCTCAGTGCCTGACCGGCGAAGTACTGACGAAAACTGCGAGAGGCGAAAATACTACTCTTTGCTA
>CAZHGH010000112.1:0-8827 GCA_964531205.1 uncultured bacterium | reverse complement strand
TCGGATTTCAGGACACGATTGTCGGATCGGAGCGTTTGCGTGCTGACAATGGTCCGTGGCAAACGGTCGGTGGAAGCAGTGTGAACGCTGCGGTCTTTAACATCGGTACGACGTACGCGGTAAACCACCGCACCTCGTGGCAAGCCATGTTAGGAATCGGTGTGACGCACGATGCCCCAAGCTTCCAACTAAGCATGCGTTTTCCGCACGGTCCGGGCCAGTAGGGAAGAGGTATAGGGGCCGTGCGAACGGCCCCTATAAGCGCGCGATGACGTCGCGTACTAATAGTTGCTTGCAGCGATTTTAAACGAGGGCGTAGAATGTCTTCACTATGGCTGCACGAGAGAACGGAATTCGCAAACTCCAGGGTCCGTCGAAAATCGGCAGTCCCGCAAACGCCGTTAAATTTTCAGTGAATATCTCGTCCGACGTAGGTTTGGAACTGAAGAGAATTGCGTTCGAAAACCGGGTGAGCGAGAGTTCTGTAATAGAAATCGCGCTTCGCCAACTCTTCGGACGCGTTACGCGGGAGCGGCTCGGCACGTTTTTGCGACAGAACGGCGCCTGCTTGCGACGCCGTTAGGCCGCCGTCCTCGCGAAGCGAGGTAGGGCATGGCACTTGAACAGCGCGCACGTTCGCAGCTTTTGGCCCAATTGCTGGCGGGTGATGAGCCACGCTGTTTTTGGACGCCGCCCCACGTTTTTACGAATGAGGCGTTCGATCGCGCGGATGTAGATCGTGAAGCGATATTGAGCCGGGCGCAGCGAGCGTTCAGTAATGAAGAGGACGCAAAAGCGCTGCAGCTCGGTCCGTTTCGTTTTGTTTTCACGCGCATCGTTCACAACGACGTGCGCGGCGTACTGGTGATGGGAATTCCGGTTTCCGGCTATTACGATGCGCGCCTAGCGGCGTTGCCTGAGATCTTACAATTCAATTCCGGGCGCATGCCCAACGCCGTCAACCTTCATCGGTTGATGGAGCTGGTGATGCGGACGGACAGAGATCTCTTTTCGGACGCCTTGCTATTTGCATCGGAACGCGGCGAACCGTTTTTGCTGCTTCACGATCTCGGTGTGTCACGGCAGGCGCCGCGTTTGTGGGTGCGGTGGCCGCTCGAGCGTCTTTTCAATAAAAGGCGCGCGGCGGTTATCACAAACCCCGTAACCGGTGAAAAGGGCTTGGCGATACCATTTCAGGTGGCGCCCGCCGAGCGTTATGTCATCATCTTTACGCTGCGCACGGCGGAACTCGATAAGGCGGATCGCGATTTACTTTCCGTTCTCGAATGCATTGCAGCCGTGGTGCCGCAAACAACATCGGAGTGGCGCAGCAACGTTCGCAATCGAATCGACGCTCCCGCAGTACCATGCGCGCCGAGACTGTTTTACTATGGGAATCCAAAGTTGCGGGCCCGCATCGAACACTTGATCTCACGTCACGGGTGGGAGTTGGATAGTGCGGTAAACCACACGGAGACAATCGCATCGTTGGCTTCGGAATCCCAGATGATTCTCATCGACGGATCCGCCATGCCGCCGGGGCCCAGAATGCTGCGCGCG
This sequence comes from uncultured bacterium, assembly GCA_964531205.1. Classification (GTDB taxonomy): domain Bacteria; phylum Vulcanimicrobiota; class Vulcanimicrobiia; order Vulcanimicrobiales; family Vulcanimicrobiaceae; genus JAICWY01. The sequence continues at coordinate 7,267 of CAZHGH010000112.1, read as the reverse complement.
CTTCGCAATGCCGCCGCAAGTGCACCGATTCTGTACTTCGCGGAGAACTGCGACGAGGAAACGCAGATTCTCGTCGACGCGCGCGTGTCGCCGACAGCCTCCGACGATCAGATATTCGCTGCGCTCAAATCGATCGTTCGAGAATTGCCGCAACGCCGCCGCGACTATCTCGAAGCGCTCGTCGGCCGCCTCACTCCGGTTCTTTTGTCGGCGACGTCTTTCAGACAGCTGGCAAGTGTAATCGCACAATGCCTCGTGCCGCACTTCGCGGACTGGGCGGCTGTCCATTTGTTCGACTCGACCGGTGAGCTCTATCGTGCGGAATTCCCGGATAGCGACGAGCCGATCATGCAGCAAGTTCCAATGACGTTCATTAATGGATACGCGGTGATGAAATCGCGCGTGGACCAGGAGTTCTTCGCGGAGCTCTGTGACGAACCGTTAGTTTGGGAAGCTCTTGCAGCGCTGCAGGCTCGATCCGGCGCGGCGATACCGCTGTTACATAGTGGTACGCTCGTGGGATCGATCGTTGCGCTATCGACTGAACGCGATCTGGACGAAGCGGATTTTGAAGGTCTTGCTAGCTTTGCTGAAGCGGCTTCCGATGCGTTCGCGTCACTGCAAACGCGTGCGCTACGAATCGGAACGTTCGACGCGGCGTGGACCCGAATTTCGGTTGGGCTTTATCACGTGGACATCTATCGGCCGCAAAGAGCGCGCGATATCTCTGTGCGCGTTTCTCCCTTAGAGGGTTGCCGGCTGCGATTCGAGCTTATAAAGGCGGACCAGGGGCGCTTATCAGCAACGCTTGACGCAAAACGACATCGCCTGGCGTATGAGACCGTGCATTTTCCTGTGCCGTTTCACGTGCCGGCTAAAGGTCCCGTGACGCTAGCGCAAAGAGACGTACCCGAGAGTAGTACGGGCGTGATCGTGCTCGAAGAACCTTCCCTTACCCTCGTGCACGATGCGGCGTTGACGCGTGCCATCGATCCCGCCACCATCGTTAAACTTTTCAGACGCGCTCTCCAGGAAGGGCAATCAAATCCCGCTTCGCTACTGGCCGACGTCGACGCCGATCGCTTCCCCTTCGTTGCTATAAGCCTCCGGTAGCCAAGGCTGCGAAAGCAATTGGCTTAGCGCTTCTTGAAGCCGGGCTTGATCCGAGCGCGTCTGGTGCTCTTGCCGCGTCAATCGATCTGCCATACGCTGCTCGCCGCGGTCTCTTGCGCGGCCCGCGACACGCCGCAACAGATCCGCTCGCTCCTCGAGCACGCGCACGGCGCTCCACAGCGATTGCTCGATAGAATCGCGTTGCACCGCAAGCATGGAGTTGCCGTTGTATGAATGACCGGTGCGGCAACGAAAACGCAGGAGCCCTTTATCATCGCTCTCCCAGAGCGTTCCTCCGCAATCGGGACATGTAAATATGGAAGGCTTACCTTCAACGCGTGGATCCGCCTCGCTACGCCCTTCAGTCTTCACGTTCAGCTCGATGACGCGTTCCGCAAACGCGACAATGTCGACGGCGATTTCGTGTGCCGGATGCACGAGGTCCACTGCTTTTGCGCGCAACGCGTTGTAGGGCATGTCTCCGAAAAGGGCTTCGTCCGGATCTTGCACGATTGTCAATCCGGAATTTTCTCGAATAGCGCGCAACCCCGCGACGCCATCGTCAAGCGTTCCGGACAGCAACACGCCGCAGACCGCCGCGCCGTAGTGTTCGGCGGCGGTTCGAAAGAGTACGTCGATGGATGGACGGGAACCGTTTTCCTTTGGTCCCTTCGTAACACGCATGATGCCTTCTTCAAGCATTAAATGACAATCCGGCGGTGCAATGATGATCCGCCCCGGCGCGATTGGAGCACGATCTAACGCATGGGTCGCAAAAAGCGCGCCGGCGCGCGCGAGGATGTGCGGCACGGCGCTGATCGAGTCCGGAGACGTATGCGTTGTCACGAAAACGGCGGCCGGCAAACCATCGGGCAGGCCTGCGGTAATGCGCTTTAGCGGGTCAAACGCGCCCGCCGAGCCGCCGATGACGATGATGGCAAAAGGTGTTTGACTAGACGGATTCATCAAAGATATTTCAACCGCCACTTCGAATGCATGGGTATGCGGGATGCTGTTGGAGACGACCGGGCGCTATTCGTAATTGGTGCGTCCGCGGGCGGCGTCGACGCGCTCGAGCAATTGTTATCGTCGTTGCCAAGCGACTTTGGGGCGCCTATCGTCATCGCGCAACACCTCGATCCCGATGCTCCTAGCCGGCTCGAACAAGTGCTGCATGACGTCTCAACATTACCGCTGGTTACGGTGAAGGACGGCACGCAACTTCAAGCCGGAACTGTGTATCTCGTACCCTCCGGACAGCACGTCGAAATCAAGGATAGCCGCCTCGTCGCTTCTTCAAAAATGCGCCGCGCGCGCCCGCAGCCTTCGATCGATCTCCTGTTTCAATCGGCTTCTGAAGCGTATGGCGAGCACTTGGTCGCCGTGTTGCTTTCCGGAATGGGCTCCGACGGCGCGGCCGGCGTTCGAGCGGTGAAAGAAGGCGGCGGAACCGTTGTGATTCAGGACCCGGCAAGTGCCGCCTATCCCTCGCTCCCGGCGTCGATTCCGCCTACGCAGGTCGATCTGATTGCACCCGTTGAGCGAATGGGGAATCTGCTCGCCGGTCTCGCAGCACGCAAACATATTCCCGAAGCGCTGTACGAGGAAGAAGTCCTTCGCGCGTTTCTCACGCAAATCCGCGCACGTGCCGGTATCGACTTCACGCAATATAAAATGCCCACGATCGTTCGCCGCCTTTCCCGTCTCATGACCGGGGCGCAGTGCACGACCCTCCCCGATTACATGCGGTATCTCAATGCGAATCCGGAGGCGTATCAACGTCTCGTCGGATCGTTTTTGATAAAAGTTACGGGATTTTTCCGTGACTCGGCGTTTTTTGACTACCTACGCGAAGAAGTTTTGCCGGAACTGATCGCGCATGCGCGCGAAACCGGTTCCGAGTTGCGCGTCTGGTCGGCGGGCTGTGCGACGGGCGAAGAGCCCTATTCCATCGCAATACTGTTGGCGGAATTGCTTGACGACGAGATCGACGATCTGCACATTCGCATTTTCGCGACGGATCTCGATATGGACTCCATCGTGTTTGCGCGCCGCGGCATCTATTCCGCCAGCTCGCTTTCGGGGATGCCTCCGCAGCTGTTGCAGAAATACTTCGTACGTTTGGACGACTCGTACCAGGTTAAAAAACGCATCCGCAATCTGACAGTGTTCGGCGAATACGATCTGGGGCAGCGGGCACCGTTCCCGCGGATCGATCTCGTGCTGTGCCGTAACGTGCTGATTTATTTCACAAAGGAGTTGCAGCAGCGTACGCTTCAGCTGTTCGCGTTCTCGCTTCGCGAAGGCGGATATCTCGTACTCGGAAAGTCCGAAAGCGTTAGCCCGCTTCCGCAATACTTCGCGTCTGCAAATCCCGTTTTGAAAGTCTTCCGACGCCACGGCGACCGCTTGTTCATTCCGCCGCCGGCATCGTTCGTCACCGGAATGCCCGTGCCGGAGCGGCCCTCGGTGCGACGCGGCGCACTGAAGTCGATCGGCCTTCCGCGACGCAGTATCGAACCCTCGATGCGGTTGTCGATGAGCGAACGGCTCGGATCGGTTCTATACGATTCGCCCGAAGGCGTCGTGATCGTGGATCGAAATTACGACATCATGTGGATCAATCAAGCTGCGCGTTCCATGCTGGGCATTCATGGACAAGCGGTGGGCGACGATCTGATTCACCTTGCGTCGGCCTTGCCAAACGGCTCTCTGAAAGCTACGTTGGACGCCGCATTCCGCGGCGAACCGTCCACCGACCCATGTGAATTCGAGGTCCGCGACGCGGCGGAGGAGACGCGTTTCCTGCAGATCACATCTTTTGCGGACAAAGCGGGCAGCAACGACGGGCGTGTGACCGGCGTAATTCTGATGTTGCGCGATACGACTGAGGAGTGCACGCGCCGCAAGCGATTGGAAGCGGAAAATCGCGAGCGCCTGCAGACGAACGAGCGTCTTTCCAAGCAGAATGAGGAATTGCAGCAGCGAGCGCGTTCGCTCATGGCGGCGAACGCCGAATTGAGCGCAGCCCACAACGAGTTGCTCGACAGCAACGAGCATCTTTTGATCGCTGCCGAAGAAGCTGAAGCGTCAGCGGAAGAGGTCGAGACGCTCAATGAAGAGATGCAAGCGACCAGCGAAGAGCTCGAGACGCTCAACGAAGAGCTGCAGGCAACGGTCGAAGAATTAAACACGACCAATGAGGAGCTTGGTGCGCGCAGCGACGAACTGGAGAAGCTCGCATTAGAGCGCCAAGACCAACTGCGCCGCAGTGAGGAAGAGCGCCACATGTATGAGAGCGCAATCGCGCAGATGCCCGCCGCCGTTGCAATCGTTTCTCCTGAGGGAAGAGTCCTGTGCGTAAGCAATGCGTACCGCGATCTCGCGCGACGTATGAGAACGCTGCGCGATGTCGGTGAAACGTTCGTGGAGCCGAGCGCCGCGGAGGCGACGGTACGCACTGTAAACGTCGACATCGGCGAGAAGGCCGGGCGCGTCCTTTTTATAACGCCTGTTTAGGTCGGCGTTAGGCCCAAAGACGCTCTGACCGCGTCGGACAGACCTGTCAGCGCGGGTGCCGAGAGTCCGGCTTCTTTACGGGCTCGCTGAAAACGCAAGAGCGAGCTGAGTGCAGCGCTGTCGAGTCGATCGACTTCGATAAAGTCCAACGTGAGCGGTTCTACGTCACCGTAACGATCGAGTATGGCGTCGAGTTCGTCGAGTCTTGAAGCGTCATACTCTCCCCTAAGTCGCACAACGGTCATAGTTCTTTCATTATTTGGACGCGTTTCGTTGCGTCAAGCGGCTAGCAGTTGCCCGGCGCCGCAGCAGCGTACATGGTATGCATGCAAACAACGATGCAGCGTTATGCGGTGTTGGCATTGGCTGCGCTCGCGCTGATCTGGGGCTACAACTGGGTCGTGATGAAAATTGCCACGCAGTTTGCCGGTCCGTTTGAGTTTGCCGCGTGGCGTTTGCTCGGCGGTGCGCTGCTGCTCTTCATCGCGATGATTGCGTTGCGCAAACCGCTCAAGCCTGAACGTCCTGCCGCATACTTGTGGATTGGCCTTTTTCAGTCGGGCGCATTCGTCGCGTTAGCGACATGGGCGGTCGTTGTAGCGGGCGCGGGCAAAGTTGCGGTGCTTTCATACACGATGCCGTTTTGGGTTGCAGCGTTGGGTTGGCCGCTTCTCGGTGAAAGACTTCGCCCTTTGCAGATCGCTGCCATCGCCGTTGCGCTCGCGGGCATCGTCTTGATCGTAAGTCAAGCGCGCGGTTCGTTCGGCGCCGACGCGATTGCAGTTGCTGCGGGAGTTGCGTGGGCGATCGGCGTCGTGCTGACGCGCCGCGTGCAAGTGCGGCACAAAGTCGATGCATTGAGCCTCACGACATGGCAATTGTTCTTCGGCGGCGCTGCAGTGGCGATCGTTGCAGCGCTCGTTCCGCATCATGCAACGCAGTGGACGCCGCTTTACCTCGCGGCGCTCGCGTACAACATCGTTTTGGCGTCGGCTTGTGCGTATTTGATGTGGATATTCGTGCTGCGTACGCTCCCCGCGCGAGATGCGAGTATGGGCACGTTGGCGAATCCGATTGTCGGAATCGTCGCAGCGTGGCTGCAACTCGGGGAAGTGCCGTCGACGCCCGAAGCAATCGGAATGGCGCTGATCGTCGCGTCGTTACTTGGTCTTACGCTGCAGCAACAGTGAATTGCCGACGACGAAGAGACTCGATGCCCCCATCGCCGCGGCTGCAAAGATCGGCTGAACGATCCCGATCGCAGCGAGCGGAACTAAAACGACGTTGTACGCGAACGCCCAAAAGAGATTTTGCTTAATCGTGCGCAGCGTCGCGCGCGAGAGTTCGATGCCTGTTGCGACAGCTCGCGGGTCGTTCGATATAACCGCTACGTGAGCGGTTTCAAGTGCGATCTCCGTTCCGCCGCCCATCGCTAAGCCGACGTCGGCAGTCGCAAGTGCGGGAGCATCGTTGATGCCGTCGCCGATAAATGCGACACGCTCGCCGCGATCGCGCAATTCGCGCACGACGTCTGCCTTTCGTTCGGGCGTTGCTTGCGCGTGCCAAGTCTGAATGCCCAACGTTTGCGCAAGCGTGCGCGTCGGCACCGCTGCATCGCCGCTGACAATTTGAACGGCGATGCCGTCCCGCTGCAGACGCGAAACCGCTTCGGCAGCTTCGTTGCGAACCGGATCGCCCAGATCGATCGCGCCGTATAAGCGCCGTTCGCTTCCAACGAAGACGCGCGTGTAAGGAGATTGTGCGAGGCCGTCGGCATGCACCCCGTTCGCGATCGCGTAAGCTTCGCTACCCGCAAACACGAGATCGCCGTTGACGCGTCCACGTAAGCCATGGCCACGCTCAGTTACGACATCCGTGGCCTGGGTTACGGCAACGCCGCCTTCGCGCGCTCGCGCGACTATCGCGCGCGCAAGCGGATGCGTCGAAGCGCTCTCCAGCGATCCGGCAGCCAGAAGCAGCTCATCGTTGTTGCTTCCGTCCAGCGCGTGAATTGCAACAACTTGCGGTTTTCCTTGAGTCAGCGTTCCGGTTTTGTCGAATAGGACCGTCGTGACCGAACCTAATCGCTCGACGGCTTCGGCATTGCGAAATAGCAGGCCGTGCTTTGCTGCGGTTCCGATGGCCGCCATAATTGCGGTCGGCGTTGCAAGTCCAAGCGCACACGGGCACGCAACGACGAGTACCGCCACAGCAGCGGTAAGGGCGAGCGGCCACGCGTGATGCGAGACGAGCCATCCTACAAATGTAAGCGCCGCGACGGCGAGTATGACGGGGACGAAGACGCCGGCAACGCGATCCGCTAAGCGCTGCACGTCCGGAGTGGTTCCCTGCGCTCGGCGTACGAGGTCGACGATGCGCGCCAGGGTCGTGCCGGTGCCCGAGGTCTGAGCACGCACGACCAGCGCGCCGTCGCCGTTAATTGTCCCTTGCTTTACCGCATCGCCCGGGTTCACCGTAACCGGCATCGGTTCGCCGGTGAGCATCGATGCGTCGATCTCGCTTTGACCTTCGAGCACGATACCGTCGATAGGCACGCCTTCACCCGCAGCTACTATCAAGGTTTGACCGCTGCGTACATCTTCAACGGGAATTTCGCGTACGACGCCGTCGGCAT
>CAZHGH010000111.1:0-9365 GCA_964531205.1 uncultured bacterium | reverse complement strand
CACGAACTCACCGGACGGTTTGATGTACCGTAATTGTCATGGTTCGATACCTCACGATGACGAATACGAGTAATCTTCTCGTTGTCGAGCATCCCGCGGTAGCCGATAGACTCGCGCGCCTGCGCGATCGCGATACTCCGACCCCGGTGTTCCGGAAATTACTGGAAGAGATGGGCGCGTTTCTCGCATATGAGGCCACGCGGGATCTGCCGATACGCGATGAGACCGTGACCACGCCGATTACCGAGACGGTCGCGAAGCGGATTGCAGTCCGTCCGGTGGTAGCGCCGATCTTGCGAGCCGGTCTGGGTTTGCTTCCCGGATTCCTTGACGTCATCGACGATGCAGTCGTCGCGCATCTCGGTTTCTATCGCGATCCAAAAACTTTACAACCCGTTCCGTATTACGCGAACGTGCCGGCGGATCTCTCGCAACGCCACGTTTTCGTGCTCGATCCGATGCTTGCGACCGGCAATTCGGGAGCCGCTGCACTTGATGCGCTTGCATCGCGCGGCGCGCAGGATCTCACGTTTATCAGCCTTATCGCAGCGCCCGAAGGCGTGCGCACGATTCACGCCGCGCATCCGAGCGTGCGTATCGTCACGGGATGTCTCGACGAGCGGTTAAACGACCATGGCTACATCGTGCCCGGTCTCGGCGATGCCGGAGATCGCATGTTCGGCAGTACAAGCTCGGTTCCGGTCGCAGTCCGACCCAGGCAGTAAGACAAACCGCGGCAAACCATTACTCATGCGCCCCGGCTGGGATGAATACTTCATGCAGATCGCGCGCACCGTTGCAACGCGTGCAACTTGTCCGCGTGCCTCGGTGGGCGCTGTTTTGGTTCGCGAGCACCGCATCTTGACTACCGGCTACAACGGTTCGCCGCGCGGAGTCGCGCATTGCACGGAAGTGGGTTGCACGCTGATCAACGATCATTGCGTGCGCGCGACTCACGCGGAAGCCAATGCCGTCGTTCAAGCTGCGCTGCACGGCGTGAATCTCGACGGGTCTACGGCCTATTGCACGCATCAACCGTGCGTGAACTGTTCGAAGCTGTTGATTAGCGCGGGCGTGCGGAAGATCGTGTACGAAACCGCGTATCCGGATCCGATCGCACAAGAACTCTTAGCGGAAGCCGGCGTCGCGCTGGTGCCGTTTGCCACTTTGGAAGGCGCGCGTCTGGCATGATGCCGTGGTATTACTACGCAGCAGCACTTATTATCGCGGGTGTAACGTCCGCGGCTACGACGCCGTTTGTGATCCGCCTCGCGCACCACGTCGGCATGGTCGACGAAGTGGGCGAGCGTCGAATGCACGATGAACCTAAGCCGCGAATTGGCGGCATCGCCGTCTATCTTGGTTTCGCATTCGGTCTGTTCGTCGTGCTCGGCATCGCGCTCAGCCACGCGCAAAGTCTCTTCCCAATCGGGCATCATGCACCCGGACAGATTGCGATGCTGAAAGCCCAGATCGACGCCTACGGCGATCAAGTCGAGGCGACGCACAACCTCATCGGGCTGCTCTTCGGCAGCATGCTGATTCTTGGTGTCGGACTTTGGGACGACATCATGGGCATGCGCCCACGCTTCAAGTTCGCGGCGCAGATCGTGGTTGCAATTATCTCGATCATCTACGGCTTTCACATCGGCTTCATCCATCAGCCGTTCTCGCACGACCCTGATGCATTTGTCTACTTCCCGTGGTGGGTATCGTATCCGCTCACGCTGTTGTGGTACGTCGGCATGATGAATGCGATCAACTTCATCGACGGACTGGACGGACTGCTCTCCGGCTTTACCGCAATTTCGTGCATCTTTTTATTCGCGATCGCACTGACCAAAGGCGACCCCGTCGTTGCGCTTATCGTGATCGCGCTCGCGGGCGCGGCGCTCGGCTTCCTGCCTTATAATTTCAACCCCGCGCGCATCATTCTGGGTGATACCGGCTCGCTCTTCATCGGCTACGTCTTCGCTACGGTCTCGATCATCGGGACAAGCAAAACCGCAATCGCCGTCGGCCTCATTGCGCCGCTCGTTGTGTTGGCACTGCCGATTCTGGACACCGCAGCGGCTATCTACCGCCGCGCACGCGCCGGCAAGAAAATCACCGAAGCCGATCGCGGCCACTTCCACCATCAATTGATCTTCCGCTATGGCCTCAATGTGCGCCAAGCAGTGTTGCTGATTTATGCGATTTGCATCGTACTGGGTGCCGTCGCGTTCTTCTTGTCCGGCGGCTTCCACCCAATCTTGAGGACTGCAGTCATATGACTCACGGCCAGCCGCTGCGCGTTATGTCGGTTTTCGGCACCCGCCCCGACACCATCAAGATGGCGCCGGTTGTGCACGCGCTGCAAGAAAATCCGCATATTGAAAGCATCGTATGCGTTACTGCGCAGCATCGCCAGATGCTCGACGATCTGCTGGAACTCTTCGAGATTCGTCCGCAGTTCGATCTCGACATCATGACGCCGGACCAAACGCTTACCGACATCACGACTCGCGTCTTGATTGGAATGGAAGGCGTGTTGAAATCGGCTCGCCCCGAAGTTGTTTTAGTCCACGGCGACACGACGACCAGCACGGCCGCGGCGCTCGCGGCTTTCTATCAGCAAATCCCCGTTGGGCATGTTGAAGCCGGCCTGCGCACCAGCGATCCGTGGCTTCCATTTCCCGAAGAGATGAACCGCCGCCTTACCGGCACGATCACGTCGTACCATTTCTCGCCCACAGCTCGCGCGCGTGAAAACCTTTTAAAAGAAAACGTTGACGGCGAAGACATCATCGTCACAGGCAACACCGTCATCGATGCGTTCATGCAGACGGCCCACCGCGCGGATCTTCCAAAGCCGCCGGGCTGGGAAAAGCTCGATCCGAAGCGTCCTATCATCGTCGTCACCGCGCACCGTCGCGAAAACCACGAGCACATGCGCGAGATGTGCGAAGCCATGCGCGAAATCGTGCAGCTTCCGGCGCGTCCGCAAATCCTGTGGCCTGTGCATCCTTCGCCGCGCGTGCGTCCCGTTGCGTATGCGGTGTTAGGAAAAGAGCCTGGCGTGATTCTCGACGACCCGCTCGATTACGCGCAGATGGTTGCGGCGGTGCGCGAATGCACGTTTGTGTTGACCGACAGTGGCGGCATTCAAGAGGAAGCGCCGTGCCTGGGCAAGCCCGTGCTGGTCATGCGCGATGAAACAGAGCGCCCCGAAGGCGTTGAAGCCGGCACGTTACAACTGGTCGGTCATCAGCGCGAAGCGATCCTACAGGCGGCGACTCGCCTGCTGACCGATCGCGTGCACTACGAACGCATGGCGCGTTCTGTGAATCCGTATGGCGATGGAAAGTCATCCAGCCGAATCGTTCAGTGGCTGCTCGCGCGGCTTCGCGGGTCCGCTTACCCGCAGCCCTTCTCGATGGACGAGCGATTGACTACACCGATGAGCCTCTAGACACAACATGCAGCGGAAGCGTACCGAAAAGGTATGCACACCGCACGGATGCAGAGCAGCGTTCTCGCATTGCTGTTGCTGATTCTCGGCGTCGCACTTGCGTTGTACGCGCTTTCAAAACCGACGTTCAGTCCTGACGGCGTCATATACGCACGCATGATGCTTGCCGATCGTGGAGTTCCAACGGCTCGCGCTCGGAGTCAGGTACGCGCATTTTATTTAATGATGCCGATCGCACGTAATCCACGGTACCGCCCATTTTTGATCAACGAACGTCTGGGAATGTTTACCTCCACGGCAAAACCGTTTGGGTCGCGCGTACTCTATCCCCTGGCCGCTGCTGGATTGTATCCGTTCGATCATTTGCGTGCGCTCGTCGCCGTTTCCGCAATAGCCTATGTCGCTGGTACATTGCTGATGTACTGGCTGCTGTTAGCGTTTTGCACACCGTTCGTTTCGGCGTTAGGTGCAACCATGTTCGCAAGTGCGCCGATCATTCGCGATCTGAGCGGCGCCGCGCTGACCGATATGCTCGCAATATGCTTTCTCGTGCTTGCGTTTGCGGCAATGATTCGTTATGCGATGCGCGGCGGAAACGGGTATCTCGGGCTCGCGCTTTGCGCCGAGGTGGCAGTTTCCTTGACGCGCCCCTTGCCTTACGTACCGCTGGGTGCGGCTGCAGCGCTTGCGCTATACGCGCTCGCGTTTTATCGTGATGCGGTGTTACTGCGTCGAGCTGCGGTGCTGTTCGTTGTTGCACTCCTTGCATGGGGCGCGTACGGCGTAGCGCAGGTGGCTACGCACACGCCGTCGCTTTCAAGTCATTTGCATTGGCTGTACAACGCAGCCAAAACGCATTGGGTGTACGAAAGCAGCCGTCCGCTTTCGCCGGCGGAACAACATTCATTCGCCGCGTGGTACGCGCATCAAATCGCGTTCGTTGCAAAAGGCTGGGTGAAGTCGCTGATTGTGAGCGTGTATCCGCTGGTGGCGCTGATCGCTTGTGCGTTCGGACTGTACGCCGGGCGTAGAAATCCGGCAGCGGCAATCTTTGCCGGCGGCATTCTGGCATGTTGCATCGGCATTTTCGCGAACCCCATCGAGCCCGAACTGCGCCGGCTCATCGAAGCGCCGGCAACCATCGGGGTCGTCGGAGGCATCGCCATGTTGTTACAGACCGTTCGCGTCCGGAAGGTTCGCTTGGTCTCGAAGCACGCTTGAAACCGGTCCTCGCAATCGTTGGAGCCGGCGGCACGTTCGCCGGTTCCGTTTTGGCCGGACTTTTGCTGGGCCTATGGCTGGACAGCACGCTTCACGCGGCGTATTGGACGGCCGTGCTTTTGTTCGTTGGTCTCGGCATCGGCGCGTATGCCGCATACCGCTTGATCGCTACAGCGCTCTAGCACGCTATGCCGTGGGACGACCAGGAGGAAACCTCCCTAACCCGCCGTACATACAGCCCCGCCGAAGCGGCGGCCGACCTCGCCTTTTACTATAAATTGAAGCGCGCGGCGAGCCTCGGAACGCTGCTCGTAGTTGTCCCACCGGCTCTCCTGCTCGCCATCTGGTATCCCTGGCTCGCCCTGGCACTGGTCGTCGGCGGGGCTGCCGGTGTGGCAAATACGCTGCTGTCGATGCACGGCAACGAACGACTTCTCGAACGCCGCAGCGTGGCGGCGTTCGTCTTAAGTAGTTTCGTGCGCATCGGGCTCTTCGGTATAGTTCCGGTGGTGCTGGCGGTCCGGTATCCATCGGTTTGGACACTCGGATGCTATTTCATAGGATTTTTTACACCGCTCGTGCTTTCCGCGACATTGCTGCGGGCGCGCGAAAAACGGGGCTAAAACTTTAGACAGTGCAAGAGCAAATAGGCGAGCATATGACGTGGCGCGTGCCGCTGCCGGGCACGTTAGGCACGATCCATTCCGACACAATCATCACGACGTGGGTCGTGATGATTATTGCGTTATTGTTCTTTGCATGGATCGGCGCGAGCTATCGCTCCGCCCGGGTGACCAAGCGCCAAACGGTTATCGAAGGCGTCATCAATTATATCGCCGATCTTGCAACCGGCGTGCTTGGTGAACAGGGCGAGCGGTTTGTTCCGTTCTTCATCGCGCTCTTTCTGTTTATTTTCTTACTGAACCAGTTCGGTTTCTTGCCGCTCAAAGTGCTGGGCTTGCCGTTCGGCGGCTCACCGACGGCGGACCTGAATACCACCGCTGCTTACGCGTTGATGGTGTTCGTCCTCATTCAGGTCGTCGGATTCCGTAAGAAGGGCTTGAAGTATCCGCTCCACGTCTTCAAGCCGTTTGCAGCGCTTGCGCCTATCAATATTCTGGAAGAACTGGCTCGTCCCGCAACGCTGGCCGCGCGCCTGTTCTTCAATATCTTTGTCGGCGAACTGCTGTTCATCATCATCGCGTCGATCATCACGGCCAAGGTAATGATCGGCCCCGTAAATCTCTCGCTGGCCGTCACCGTGGTGCCGTTCTTCATCCAGTTCTTCAACTTTTTCGTCGGCACCGTGCAAGCGTTTTTGTTCACTCTTCTCGCAATCGTCTATCTCTCGCTAGCGGTTGCCGAAGACCACTAACCAACTAAGAAAGGTCTACGTTCTTGACTTCTGAAGCGTTTGTTGTCGGTCTCACCGTCCTCGCCTTCGGTATCATCATCTCCGGCGTTGCGTTCGGTTCGGCCATCGGCGACGGTAACGTCGCGTCCAAAGCCGTCGAGTCGATCGCACGTCAGCCGGAAGCCCGCCCGAACATCCTGACGTTCATGTTCCTTGGCGTCGGCGTACTGGAAGCGTTCCCGATCATCGCGCTCGGTCTTGCGTTCTACGTGCTGCTCGTCGTCGTCGGCGTGCCGAGCATGATCCCGCACATAATCGGCAAGTAAGAACGGCCTTTCATGTTTCTCCAGCTCGACGGGACGTTTATCGTACAACTGATCAACTTCGCGATTTTCTTCGCGATTTTGAACGTTGTCTTTATCCGTCCCGTTAGCAGAGCGATCGTCGCGCGCCGCGAGTACATCAACAGCGTAACGAACGATTACGATCGCTATCAAGCAGAAGCAAAGGCGCTGCGCGCGCAAGCTGAAAGCATTCGTGCCGCAGCCCGGCGCGAAGCCGAAGCGGCGCTCTCGAAAGTGCGCGCGGAAGCCTCGAATGAAGCGGCCGCACTTAGCACGCAGTACGCGCAGCAGACAACGCAAACTATCGAAGAGGCGCATCGCATCGTCGAGGACGAGCTGCAAGCGGCGCGCGCCAACGAAGCGCAACGCGCGCGTGAGCTCGCCGATCTGATGCTTGAACGCACGCTCTCGGGGGCGCCGCGGTGATAAATTACACGCTGATAGCAGAATACAGTCAGATTGCGTCGTCGATTCTTTTCGTCGTCGTTCTGGTTTGGATCTGGATGAAGTTCATTCAACCGGCAATCGTGGTCGCGCAGCAGAACCAGAACGCGAAACTCGCGGAAGCGGAGCGTCATCGCGACGAAGCAAAAGCTGTTCTCGACTCGTTGCAAGGCGAGCTGGGTTCGGCGCAACGGGATGCTCAGGCGATCAAGGAACGCGCAGCGATACAAGCGGACGTGGAGCATGAAGCGGTGATCCGTGAAGCACGCGAGGCCGGCGAGCGCGCCGTTCGCAACGCCCAAGGCGAACTCGATCGCAGCCGCGCCGCCGCTCGCGAGCGTCTGCGCAACGAATTGTTGGAGCGCGCACTCGGTATCGCTCGCGTGGAAGCCGCCGAACGCGTGGACGCAAACGTCAACCACGACCTCGTGATGTCGTTTGTTGCAGGCCTCGAACATGGTGGTCACAACTGATGGCTAATGAAACGGTCGCGCGGCGCTACGCCGCCGCAATCTTTCAGCTCGCGAACGAGCAGCATGCCGTTGAAACGGTCGGCAAAGACTTGCGTCTCATCAGCGACGCTATCTATGAGGACGAGACGACCAAGCGATTCTTTTTGTCGCCCGTGATAGAGCGCGGCGAGAAAGAACGTGTGCTGGCGGCGGCGTTCGAGGGTAAGGCTCACGACGTGGCCTTGCACACGTTGTTGCTGCTGGTTCGCAAGCGTCGCGAGGCGCTTCTTCGCGAGATCGTGCAGCAATACGGCGTGCTGGAGATGCAAGCGCGCGGTGCCGAACCGTTGACCATTACGTCGGCGAAGCAGCTCTCGGCCGGCGATCTCAACGCGCTCGTCTCGCGGCTCGAAAAAATTTACGGCAAGACGTTCGACGTGACGCAAAACGTCGATTCCAATCTAATCGGCGGCGTGCGGATCATGATGGGTGACCGTCGCATCGACGGTTCGGTCGAGGGCCGATTGGAAGAACTTTCGCGAACGCTGTTCGCTAAAAACTGAATCTAAGGACAAACATGATTAACGCAGACGAAATTGCTGGTATTCTGAAGCAACAAATCGCGAACTTCAAGGCCGAGGTCCGCGAGGATCAGGTCGGAACGGTCATCGAGGTTGGTGCGAACCTCGCGCGGGTGTACGGGCTGCAGGGCGTGCGCGCGTCCGAACTCGTCGAGTTCCCCAACGGTCTGCAAGGCGTTGCGCTCAACCTCGAAGAGGACAACGTCGGCGTCGTGATCATGGGTCCCGACGAAGATATTAAAGAAGGCGACAAGGTTCGCCGTACGGGGCGCATCGCGTCGGTTCCCGTAGGTGAAGCGCTTCTTGGACGCGTCGTCGATCCACTCGGCAATCCGCAAGACGGTAAAGGCCCGATCGAAACGCGCAAATACCGCACGATTGAAAACGTCGCTCCGACCGTCGTGCAGCGTCAGCCGGTCAAGCAGCCGCTGTTCACCGGTATCCGCGCGATCGACGCGCTCATTCCGATTGGCAAAGGCCAGCGTGAGCTGATCATCGGCGACCGCAGCACCGGCAAAACGGCGATTGCGATCGACACGATTATCAATCAAAAAGGCAAGAACGTCTTCTGCATCTACGTCGCAATCGGTCAGAAGAATTCGACGGTCGCCGCGCTCGCGCAAATTCTCGAACAAAAAGGCGCGATGGCGTATACGACCATCGTCTCGGTCGGGCCGTCCGATGCGGCAGCGCTGCGCTGGATCGCACCTTTTGCGGGCGCCGCGATGGGCGAGGAGCTCATGTACGGCGGCAAAGACGTGCTGATCATTTTCGACGACCTCACCAAGCACGCGCAGTCGTATCGCGAGATGTCGTTGTTGCTCCGTCGTCCGCCGGGCCGCGAAGCGTATCCGGGCGACGTGTTCTTCCTGCATTCGCGTCTGCTCGAGCGCGCGGCGAAGCTCTCCGACGACCTGGGCGGCGGCTCGATGACTGCGCTGCCAATCATCGAAACGCAAGCCGGTGACTTTTCGGCATACATTCCGACGAACGTGATCTCGATCACGGACGGTCAGATCTATCTGACGCCGTCGCTGTTCTTCCAAGGCATTCGTCCCGCTATCGACGTCGGGCTGTCGGTCTCGCGCGTCGGCGGTTCGGCGCAAACGAAGGCGATGAAGAGCGTTGCCGGTCCGCTGAAACTCGAACTCGCGCAATACCGCGACCTTGCGGCATTTGCGAAACTGGCGAGCGATCTGGACAAAGCGACCCAGAACCAGCTACTGCGCGGAGAGAAGCTCACGGAGCTGCTCAAACAACCGCAGTATCAGCCGATGGCAAACGAAGATCAAGTCGCGATTCTCTACGGCGCGACGAAAGGCTTCGTGAACGACATCCCGACGGCGCGTCTGCAAGAGTGGGCACGCGGATTCGTAGCGTTCTTGCACGACAAGCATGCAGAGATTCCGCAGGCTATCGCGCAAAGCGGCCAACTCTCCGACGATACCAAGAAGCAACTCGACGCCGCGCTCGCGGAGTTCAACAAGAGCTTCTAATGCCGTCAGTACGCGATTTACG
>CAZHGH010000110.1:0-9386 GCA_964531205.1 uncultured bacterium | reverse complement strand
AGCACGCGCGGACGCAAGAAGAGCACGAGCACGCGCGGACGCAAGAAGAGCAGCGGGCGAAAGTACGGCCCGAAGGCGTCGCGTAAAGTAGAACGCGCCATGCACGAGATGAAGCATGGAGAGCTCAAATCGGGACGCAGCGGTAAGAAAGTCAAGAGCCGTAAACAAGCGATCGCGATCGGTCTCTCGGAAGCGCGCCGCAGCGGCGCCAAGGTTCCAGCTCGCAAGAGCTCGTCACGCAAACGCTCTCGCTAGCTAGCGCATGACCGAATCATCAACACCGCACGTTCGAGCGCCGGAGATCGATACAAGCACGATGCCGACGCTCGACGTGCGTAAACATGCCGGTAAAGAGCAAATCCGCGGCGCGTTGCGGTATGACGCCAAAGCGCTGCTCAGCGTTCAGCGTCTTGCGCTACCGTTTCCGCACGACGCACGCATCGTCGTATACGGCGACAACGAACAGGAAGCCGCTGAAGTTGCTGCGCGTCTTCGGCACCAAGGCTATACGAACGCCGCAGTTTTAGAGGGTGGATTCGAGGCGTACCGCACCGCCGGACTTCCGGTTGAAGGAGTCACGCAGGAGCAGCCCGTTCCTGGTTGCGACGACGCCGGCATCCACCGCATCTAGTGGAGCGCATAGATCCGGAATTCGGCGAGGATAACACGCTGCGCGTCGTCATCGAGACGCCGCGCGGCGGCCGGCATAAGTATGCGTGGAACGAGCAGTTGCACGCGTTCGAGCTTCGTTTTACGCTCCCCAGCGGCATGGCGTGGCCCTACGATTACGGATTCATTCCCCGCACCAAGGGCGAGGACGGCGATCCGCTGGACATTCTCGTGCTTATGGACCAAGGGACTTTTCCGGGTTGCGTGTTACGCGTGCGCCTTATCGGCGCGTTCAAAGTCGAGAAAAACGGTAAACGCAATGACCGCTACGTCGGATGCTTGCTGCCGCGCAGCGAAACGTCGTTGAGCACCGACGGGTACCAGTCGCTAAAAGATTTGCCGGAACAATTGTTGCGCGAGATGGAGACGTTCTTGCAAATGTACTCCGAACAAAGAGGCAACGAGGTACGAATTCTGGGCCGGATGGGTCCTAATCGCTCAATCGAGGCGGTGAAATCTGCAGTAAGCTGAGCACGTGCGATAAGCGCGTCGCGTAGGCTTCCTGACCGCTGCGCAGCATTTCGTCGCGCATTTGCCGTAACTCGTCGACGGCGCGGCTCACGTTCGGACGGTTCATCTCGCGGAACATTTCACGCGCGCGATTGAAGCGCGTCTCATCGTCTTCCTGAGGCGACCGGCGTTGGAACGACGGCAGTTCGTCGGAATGGCCGAGCACGATGTCGCCGACGATTTCTATAATCGCATCGGCGTGTACGCGCGCATTCGTCGCTGCGAGATCGACGTAGCGTTCTTCGCGATCGCGCGCAGAAATCGCGACCAAGTTCGCCTCAACGCAAAGTTCGATTAAACCGCCCACGAGCGGAACCGCCTCAGACGCTGCCTCGAGGTAGGCTTCGTAGACCTCGTCCTCGTCTTCGTCCGTCGCGTCCAGGTAGTCGTTCCATGCGCGGCGTGCGTCAAGGACCGCTCGGTACATCTCATCGTAGGCCATGCCACCGTGCTTCTACGCCGCCTGCTCCCATTACTCGCTTGCCAGGAAAAGCGGGATGCCGCGCGCACAATGGGGAGGTTCTTGGGCACGGCATCCGGGGTTGCGTTATTGTGTATTTGGTTTCCAAGCGAGAGGCGGCTCATCGTTGCTCGCCTGTGTTTTTTTTCGATGGGCTACTCTCGCAGGATTGTCGTACCCAACGTCATCGCGCGCTAACGTGACTGTTCGCGAGTCAACAAATATCCAAGCAGCACGTCATTTGTGGATACAATCGCATGCTCGTGCAGCGTTCGCTTGAATGCTGCGTCGAGTATTAGCACGCCCGCAAGCAAAATATCGGCACGTTGCGGATTCATACCGGGCAAATTTTTGCGCGCTTCCAAATCGAGGGATCGTAAAAGCGCAATCACGTTCTGCAAACCTGTACGTGTAAGCTCCGCATATGCAAATTCTTCACGTTTTTTAGCAATCACCGAGATAGTTGTCGTCGCACTGCCGCCTACGAAAACTAAATGCTCGACCCGAGGAAAAGAGCCTATTGGAGCGATGTTCGTGCTTGCAATGGAACAGGCACGATCCATCGTTTCCTCGCTTATCAAACCTCGCGTGCCCGCAAGCTCGGGCACCGATTCTGTTAAACGAACCGCGCCGATTTCGCACGAAATGATTCGATCCGGATCTTGCTTCGTACCGATCGCATATTCGGTGCTTCCGCCGCCGACGTCCAGAACGCCGAAGCGTTCATTTTCCGGAGCTGCGATGCCGGAGACTGCCCCTGTGAACGAGCAGCGCGCTTCTTCGTCACCTGAAATAATCTGCAGCGTAGCGCCGGTGATCTCCCGAACCTTCGCGGCAAATTCGGCTGCGTTATCGGCGCGCCGCAGTGCGCTCGTTGCGATAGCCCGCACTTTCGGCGTGAGGTGCTGCATGGCTCCAACGTGTTCGCGAATCGCCGTTAACGTACGCTCCATCGCGGTTTCATCCAGATGACCCCGCTCTTTCAAACCCTCGCCGATGCGAGTGCCGGTCGATCGGTGCAGCAGCGTGCGCCCTGTGCCGCCGTCGATGTCAGCGACAAGTGCACGCGTAGAATTCGTTCCGATCGATATGAGGCCGGAGATCACCGCTCGGTCGAATGCCGCGACTCAAAGAGCGCGGCGCGCTTCTTCTTTCGCAGGAAATGGCGCTCGTGCGCCGGTGGCGCGTCAGGCTTTTCCCACTCTTCGGTCATCTTCAAATAACCGGCTATCTGCTCTTCAAAATGTTCGTCGTGCAGCTGAGGCGCGAGCATCGCCGTGACGTGACGGCCACTGCTGCGCACGACGAACTCCAAGCTCTTACGGGCACTGATGGCGCGATCGTATTCAGGACGGTGTTTTTCAACGTCGACCAGCGGCACGCTCGCGAGCCGGCCGTCATTCAGACGCACCGTTGCGCCGTACGCATTGAGGTTTATGACGATTCCGCGTTCAGTGTCGCTCACGGACGTAAATGATCGCTTCGTTCGACCGCACGAGATGCAGACGATCGTGTATTTCGGGTACCGCTCCTTGCGGATCGAGAAGACGATGGAGCTCGCGTTCTTCCTCGCGCTTGTGCCGGCGCAGTGAATCGATATCTTGCTGCACCGAAGAAAGGGAACCCGCCATCGCCACGTTCTCGTTGACGATGCGCGCGAATTGAATAGAGACGAGAGTGAAGACGACGACCGCGACGAGCCCGAAAATCAGTCGGCTGAAGAAACGTAGAACGCCGGCTGTTTTCGTTTGCCGTTTCATGGCCCGGATCGAACTACTTCCCGGCGCTCCGCTTGCCATGCGCCTATCCGACGATACTTCAGATAACGAGCCTCTCGCAGCGCTTCGGGACCGAGTCCCGAAAGATCCGACAGTGCTAACTCAATAGCTTTCAGCACGCGCGCGATGGTTCCCGCTGCGTCGCGGTGGGCACCCCCGAGCGGCTCCGGCACGATCTCATCGACGATGCCAAACGATTGCAGGTCTTGCGCCGTGAGCTTGAGATGAGCTGCAGCTTCATCGGCCTTCGTAGCGTCGCTCCAAAGAATCGCCGCACAACCCTCGGGACTGGCCACCGAGTAATAGCTGTTCTCGAGCATGAGAATGCGATCGGCAATGCTGAGCGCAAGCGCGCCGCCGCTGCCGCCTTCGCCGATAACGGTTGCGATAATCGGAACCGGCGAGGTCGTAAACTCGTACAGACACGCCGCGATCGCTTCGGACTGAGCGCGTTCTTCCGAAGGCGTCGTGGGGTCGGCGCCCTTCGTATCCACGAACGTAACGATCGGAACGCCGAGACGTCCGGCCAGCTTCGCTAAACGCTGTACCTTGCGATAGCCTTCCGGCGAAGGCATACCAAAGTTTCGTTTGACGTTCTCTTTCGTGTCGCGCCCGCGCTGCTCGCCGATTACCATCACGGCCTCCCCGCCGTCGAAGCGCGCAAGACCGCCGATGATGGCGTGATCGTCGCGGAAATGGCGATCCCCATGCAGCTCGTCAAACTGCGAGAATTGCGAGATGTAATCAGCGGCGGTAGGACGGCTGGGATGGCGCGCCATTTGCACCTTCTCCCACGGCGTCATCGACCCGAAAATCTCTCGCTGAAGCTCCGCGTATTTCGCTTCGAGCGCTCGAATCTCGGCGGACATGTCGACGGGCTGCTGTACGTTGGCTTCGCGCAGTTCTTGAATGCGCCGCTCGATCTCCAGCAGACCCTTCTCGCGTTCCACGATCAGATTCATCCAGTCACCGCTTCCATACGCCGGCGTCCTTCAGCGGCATATGAGAGCACGCGCGCCAGGGTCGGTTTCATATTGTGCCGCTCGACAACCATGTCGATGTGGCCTTTTTCTAAAAGAAATTCCGCAGTTTGAAACTGGTCCGGTAATTTTTGGCGTGTCGTTTGTTCGATCACGCGACGGCCTGCAAACCCGATCATCGCTTTCGGTTCCGCAATGATGATGTCGGCCTGAAATGCAAATGATGCGGAGACGCCGCCGGTTGTCGGATCGGTGAGCACCGTAATGAACGGATTACCGTCTTCCATGAATCGCGCGACGGCAGCCGTGGTCTTGGCCATCTGCATCAGTGCGAGCATGCCTTCTTCCATGCGCGCACCGCCGCTCGCCGTGAAGATAATGCACGGCAACTTGCGCTCGCGCGCTTGCTCGAGCAGCATCGTGATGCGCTCGCCGACGACGGTGCCCATCGTACCGCCGCGAAAGTGAAAATCCATGACGCCGAGTGCAACGTCGTGTCCCGCAATCGCGCCGAATCCGCAAATCACGCCTTCGGTAAGCTTCGATTTCTCACGATCGGCGGCGAGCTTCGCGGTATACGCTTTCTTGTCGACCCACTGCAGTGGATCTCCGGGCAACACTTCGTTTCCGATTTCGGTGAAATCGTTATCGATCAGTGTGCTGATGCGATCGAATGCCGTCATACGGAAATGGTGGGAGCACTTCGGACAAACCCACATGTTCGCGGCAAGGTCGCGACGGTACAACACCTCGGAGCACTTCGGACACTTCGTCCAAAGCGCCGCGTCCTCACGCTCTTGCTCCTTGCTGCGCAGGTGACGCAGCCAATCGGGCATCGGCATCTTTAGCTCTTCTGCGCCTTCGGCAGTAACCGCGCGGCGTAAAGTTTGCGCAGTTGCTTCAGATAGTTGACGATCTCTTTTTGGTTGAGCTTCGATTCACCGACGACGCGATCGGTGAACACGTACGGGACCTCGAGCGCGCGTCCGTAATGCGCCTTGGCGATCACTTCCAGTCCGATCTTGAAACCGATCGGATCGAGCTCGACGTCTTCGAGTGCTTCGCGCTTCACCAGGAAGTAGCCGCTCGTAATATCTTTAATGCGCGTGAGCGGCTGCGCCAGCATGCACGCGACCTTGGAAGTGATGATGCGGCGCGCGGGCCAGTTGGTGATGCCGCCACCGGGAACGTACCGGCTTCCCACGGCTAGACCATACCCGTTCTCGAGCGCATTGACCATTTTCGGGACGATGTTGATGTCGTGACTGAAGTCCGCGTCCATCGCTCCGAGCGCTTGCGATTCCGGGCGCGCAAATTTCCAGCCGTCGATAACACCGCTGGACAGACCGAGTTTGCCCGGGCGGTGCAAACAGCGCACGGGGAATTCGCCGGAAAGTCTATCGACAATTGCTCCGGTGCCGTCGGGCGAGTTGTCGTCGACCACGATGATCTCGCCATCCAGCTCATTCTTCGCGAAGACGTCGGAGAGCGCACGAATCAGCCGCTCGATGCCGCCGGCCTCGTTATATGTCGGAATGACGAATGAAAACTTCAACTTGCCCATGTCGATCAAGCCTTATACGACAGGGGAAGGCTGGTTTCCGCGTTTTTAGCGGGTTAAGCGCCCGTTACAGGCGATGGAGCATCGGGTTCGCAGAGGGGTCGAATGCGGGGAGGTCCGTGTAGTTCGAACTGTTGCTGCGCAGAACGACACCTGCGTCCGTGATCGTACTTACTTCGTCGGTATTGAGCAGCGCCTGCTCACCACGCTGGTTCCAGTAGATAAGCAAATATTCAGCCGCGCGCGCGTTGCCGAGGGCGTAGACGGCGCGCACTTCACCGACCTGTTCGCCATTTGCCGCTTGAACCGCAGTCCCGGGCTGCAAATCCTCCAATAGCCTAGGCATAGCCGTTTTATACCCGCATTAGGTACTCGTCAGATATGCGATCAGAGCGACCGCAACCAGCGCCGCGGTTTCGGTACGCAAGATCCGCGTGCCAAGCGAGATGAGCTGAGCGCCGGCCTCTTCCGCCTGCTGCGCTTCCGCATGCGAGAATCCGCCTTCAGGGCCGACGACGAGCAGCACACGTTTGGCGTTTGCGACTAACTCCGGAAGGCGCTCGCGAAGCGGCACGCGATCGGCGAGCTCCCACGGAAACAATACGAGATCGTATTCCCTCGCATTCGCGAGCAGCTGTGATAACGTGACGGGTTCGGTTATGTCCGGAATCTCCGCGCGCCCGCATTGCTGCGCCGCAGTCTTCGCGAGCCGGCGCCAGCGCTCGAGTTTGTTCGATGCAACGCCGGAGACGATCGTACGTTCGGATTGTAACGGAACGATCGACGCAACGCCGAGCTCCGTGAGCTTCTCGACGACGAAATCCATCTTCTGCGCCTTGGGGATTCCTTGCGCGACCGTAATATGCGGAAGCGCGTCGGTTGCACTTTCGCGGATCTCGACCAACTTTGCATGCGCGCTTTTTCCGTCGATCTGCAATTCAGCGACGAAACGTTGCGCCGCGGAATCGATGACTTCAACCGTATCGCCGCTACGCTTGCGCAGCACGTCGATGATCTTGTGCGCGTCTGCACCGTCGAACGGAACGACGTCACCGATCGCGTGGCGCCCTTCGACGAAGAAGCTAGTCAGGCTTGAACGCGTCCTTCACTTTGTCGAAGAACGACTTTTCGTCAACGCGATCGCCGCCGATGCGCGCATATTCTTCAAGCAATTCGCGTTGGCGCTTGTTGACTTTCGACGGAACGACGACGTGCACCGTAACGAAATGATCGCCGCGATTCGTGCCGCGCACGCTTGGCATGCCGTGACCGCGCATGCGGAACGTCGTGCCGGATTGCGTCCCTCCACCGACCGTCAACGTCAATTCGCCTTCGAGTGACGGCACGTCAATCTGCGCGCCCAGCGTCGCTTGCGGAAATGAAACCGGCACGTCGACGTACGTGTCAAGTCCGTCGCGTTTGAAGATCGGATGCTCTGCGACACTGAGATACACATACAAATCGCCCGGCGGTCCTCCCCGAATGCCCGCTTCGCCATTACCCGAAATGCGAATGCGGCTGCCGTCGTCAACGCCTGCGGGAACTTTCACCGTGAGCTTACGCTCGACTTCATGCCGTCCGCGTCCCTGACACGACGGACACGGCTCTTGAATGACTTGGCCTTCGCCCTGGCAACGCGTGCACGTCGATTGCGTTACGAATTGCCCGAGCGGCGTTTGACGAACCATGCGCATCACGCCGCTTCCGCCACACTGGCTGCACGGTACGACCAGCGTATTCGGCGCCGCACCGGAACCGTGACACGTTTCGCACTGCGCGAGATGATTGAATTGAATCTCGCGCGTCGTTCCGGTGAACGCTTCTTCCAGCGAAATCTCTAAATCGTAACGCAGATCGGATCCGCGCGCCGGTCCGCCGCGGCGCTGCGTTTGTTGTCCGCCCGCGCGCTCGCCGAAGAAGATATCGAAGATATCGCCGAATCCGGTCGCGCCGAAGCCCGGTCCGAATCCGCCGAAGTCGCCGAATCCGCCGGCACCGTTCCCTACCGTGCCGTAACGATCGTATTGCGCGCGTTTCTGCGGATCCGAGAGCACCTCATACGCTTCGTTGATCTCTTTGAAGCGGTGCTCCGCTTCACTTTTATTTTCGGAAACGTCCGGATGGTGCTTACGCGCCAACGCCCGATAGGCACGTTTGATGTCGTCGGCGCTCGCGCTGCGGCTCACGCCGAGCGTTTCATAAAAGTCCTTGGTTGGCATCGATACGGGTTACTTGATCTCGACGTCGGCAAGCCGTTCGGAAAGTGTTTCTGCAGTACCCGAAGCGAGCGCCATCAAACGCCCGTAGGGCATCCGGCGGGGCCCGAGGATGGAGAGCATGCCGATAGCATGTTGCCCGAACCGGTAGGGGACTGTAACGATGCTGAAGTCCGTCATCTCTTCCACACCGAGTTCGTGACCGATCTTTACCTCCGGCGCTTCCGCATTCATCGACTCTGCGACGATGTCGTAGAGCGTCTTCTGCTCTTCGACGATGCGCAAGATCGAACGGAGCTTGCGCAGGTCGTGGAACTCAGGTTGATCGAGCAGATTCTGCGCACCCGACGCGCTTAACGCCGGCTGCTCCGAGGAACGCGCGCTCTGAAATGCCGTCATGACGGCCTGCTTTACGTCATCACCCAATCCAAGCTCGGTAACTGCCCGCCCCACGTCGTCTGCGCCCATTTCGCGCAATGCGCGATTTCCCAAGCGAGCGTTCAACGCGTTCGAGAGTCGCGTCAAATCGTCGGGCGTTACGTCGGATGCAAGTTCGAACAAACTCTGGGCCGACACGCCGAGGGACGTGACGACGATTGCAACACCGGTGCGCGGCGCGAGCCAAATGAGCTGAATGTGCTTGAACAGCGTTGGATCGCTCGACCGCGGAGCCGTTACGAACGCCAAATTTTTTGAGAGACGGCCGAGCAAGCGCGTGGTACTTTCAATAATTTCATCGAGCTCACGGCTCGCATCGCGCAACTCATCCCGAATACGCAGCCTTTCTTCCGACGGCAATCGTTCGGGCTGCATGAGACGGTCGACGTATTTCCGGTAACCGGCGTCCGATGGCACGCGGCCGGCGCTCGTGTGCGGTTGAACGAGGTAGCCGCCTGCTTCGAGCTCCGCCATTTCGTTGCGTACGGTGGCGGAACTCACGCCGAGATTGTACTTCTGCGTCAACGTTTGGGACGCAACAGGCTCCGCGGTGGCGATGTACTCGTACACCACCGTCGCAAGGATATACGCCTTCCGTTTGTCGAGCTCGCCCAAAGGCGCGCCGCCTGGCGCTCCACCGCTATTCATACTCTTATTTTAGCAATCTCGGCTATGGAGTGCCAAGACTTTACGGGCGGGCCGCAGATGGGGGCGCCGGCGTAGCAAGCACGTGCTCGACTGCCGTCTCGAGTTCGCTCCACGAAAGACCGCCCG
>CAZHGH010000109.1:0-9403 GCA_964531205.1 uncultured bacterium | reverse complement strand
GCTTTGCGGCAAATATGGTGCTCCGTTAGCGGTTTACCGTTCTCGCCGGGATACGTCGGACCGTCGACAGTGTATTCAGTATCGGACCGCTTTGTGAACGTCGCATCGGGATCAGATGATTGTTTGGGGTTCGCACCCGCAAAGAAGTTCACGTATTTCCAGGCCCAGTTTCCGGCGCCGGCGTCTTTCATGCTAATTGCAAAATACTGGCCCGTCGTCATTGCGCCGAATCGTATCCAGCTCTGCCGATCCTGATCGTAGCCCACAAAGTATTCGGCGCGAAAGGGCTGAGCTTTCGGCTGTGCGGGCTGATCGTACGTTTGCTTCAGCCAGCGGTTGTTCAAGGCATCGGACCACGTGGTCGTATACCGGCCTTCGCTTTCACCTGCCGTGAACGTACAGTTCCACGTACCGATCAAAAACTGCCGCGATTTCAGCTCTTGCTGCGCAGTCGCAGCCGTTGCGGGCAGTTGCCAAAACGCGATGCAAGCCGTTGCGGCGGTAAAAAGCAGTGCGAGTTTCATATTTCCTCCGTGTAAAAGCATTACGTGCCCGCATCGCCTCCAATGCGCCACACGTATTTGAGAATAGTACGGTTCAACGTGACGTTGGCCGATGGCGAACCGAAATTCAGGTAGAGGTCGCCGGTTCTGAATTGGGCGTGATAAGCAGCCGCGAAATTTAAACCTGGCTGGGTTGCGAAGCCACCCAATCCGCTGATGTCGCGCAGAGAGAGTGTGATGTTGCTGACGGCGCCCAGATTCAAGCCGAGTGAGATCCGCCGTAGAAACTGCGAATCGAGCAGTCCAGTGTTGAGATTGCGCTCGTACGTGCCGTCGTATTCGAAGCCCAGAGAGAGTCTGCGCCCGATCGGACGCGAGGTTGAAAACGTGTAAAAGTGCAGCCAGTTTCCGCCGAAGCTGCCCCAATTCGCGCTGATATCGACCGGCGCGGGCGTGCCGTCGCGAAATCCGAGCGGAAGGCTTGTAAGATTGAACGGAACGACGGTACCATCGCGCGTCAACAAGTAACTGGTTGCGGGGCCGAGCCCGTTTATCGAAAGTCCGTTCTTGAACGTCGCGGTGAAATAGAGGCTGGTATCGGCTTCGTGCACGGCGCCGCGGTGATTCAATACCCGGCTGCCTTGCAGAAAGATGCTCCAGTTCTTAACACCGGGCGTGCGTCCCGTTAGGTTGAAATAGCCGGAGAATCCGTGAACATCCGAAAGCGACGTGAATCCATCGATTGGATGATAGTTTGGCGAAATATCGGCGTATTGAAGAATTGCTTGATAATTAGCCTTGTCCATGTAGACATAGCCGTAGCGTGAATACGCGCCGTGCTCCACGCTTGTGTCGGCAAGCCACCATAGACCGGAATGGACATTTCTCCCCCGCGTGCCAAGCTCGTACGTACTGTCCGAACCGGCCATGCTGTGATGTGCCAGCACGCCGTCCAACCAGTACTGAAACGTGCGGTCCGGCAATGCGTGATTGTATCCAAAAGCTTGATCGTCGAACGTTTCGCCTGTCACCTCGTTGAAGCCGTGGAACGACAGCACGCCGATACTTTGTAGTCCGTATGTACCTTCAATCTTTGCGCCGCTATCGAACGGTCCGACGCTCGGTGAATAGAAGATCGTATTTTTCGGAGCGTTGAAGTTTGTGTAACCCTGTGGATTTGGGTTCACGTACTGCGCGCCTTGCGCGAAGAACGGCCGGTACTCGACCAGCTGCCGCTGAAACTCTTGCGGCGCGATCGTTTGTTGGTCGATTTCAACGTTTGAAAAATCCGGGTTCGCCGTACCGACAAAATTGATCGTGGGCGTGATCGGGTAGCTGAAATCCAATCCCGTCGCGCGTGGCGATTCCGGAAGAAATTCACCGCCGGCTTGTTGGAAATCGCGGCGATCGCCGCCTATGCTTGAGAGCCCGTAAACCTCGAGGCGCGGCTTGGGGCGCGCTGCCATCACGCTTCGCAAGGTAAAGCCGGTAACACTTGGCCAGAATCGCACATCGCCGAAGCTTGGCCAGCTTCCCGCAGGATCGTCTTGCATCGTCGGGTCGTACGCCCAGGAGAGATGCTCGCCCCGAGCTGCTATATTACGAACGAACGTAACGCGCCAAGTTTGCGACGAGCCGGCCCTCACGCGCATAACGTTGAGTGGAATGGCCATGGCCGCGCGCCACACGCCGCCGGCCGCAGATGTTACGACGCGCCAATTTGGGCGAAAGCGCGCGTTTTCCGTCGCTTGTTCGTAGCGGACGCCGCGCGGTGTGCTCTCAAAAAAGTACGCCTGCGAACCGGTGCCGCTCGGATCGATGCCGATGCCTACGAAATCGTCGATGCCGAAACCGACGTCGTTTGTGGTTTGCGTTGCGATGATCGCTTCAGACTGTTGCTGCGCCACAAAAGCAACGTACAAGTACGTATCGTCATACAACAGGTACACCGTCGTGGCTTCCGACGCCGAAGATCGCGTCGTGACGTTCTCCCACGACGCGTCGCCCGGCACTTTGCCGGCCGCCCACGCGGGGTCTCCGAGCGCGGGATCGAGCGCCAGCGGATGCGGGGCGCGGGCTATCTGAAAGGCAAACGAGCGCGAGACCGCGGCTTCGCCCTTGGCGAGCGAACAGGCGAGGAGTACGATGGCGGTAATGACGGCAATGCAAACCCTCATACTCCCAAGCATGGGTGCGGGTAAGCCCTGCCGTCCTCAGAAACGGGCTCAAAATCTTTTGATAGGCGAAGATCGATGAACGTGTACGAGTTCGGACCATTCCGGCTGCATGCGGAGCGCTTGTCTCTGAAAAATGCGCGCGGGCCTATAGCGCTAGGGCCGAAGGTTGTGGAGACACTGCTCGCGCTCGTCGAGCGCTCCGGCGAAACGCTTTCGAAAGACCAATTGCTCGATCGGGTCTGGCCCGAAGGCTTCGTCGAAGAGGCGAACCTGACGCAGAACATCTACGTACTGCGCAAGACCCTTCGGGATGGCGGCCTTGCCGATGCAATTGAAACGGTTCCGCGCGTGGGCTATCGTTTTGCCGCTCCCGCCAGACTCATCGGTCAACGCGCGCCGCGCCGGCCATTCGCCGCTGCTGTGGCGGCCGCGGCGTTCGTCGCCGTGATCTTCATCCTGGGCACGAGCATCGGTCTTAGCCATCGCCACGCTCCGGCTGCAACGGTTTCTACCAGCGGCGCACGGCTTTACGAGATTGGGCGGTACTATTGGGGCTTGCGCACGTCCGACGGCGTTCGAAAGAGTTTGTACTATTTCACAAAGATGGTCGACGCAGATCCCGGCAGCGCGCGCGGGTATGCCGCGCTTGCGGATGCGAACATCATTATGGGCGATTATTGTTACGGCACCCACTTGCCCGCAGTGTATCTCGCCCGTGCACGCGCATACGCCGACAAAGCGTTGGCTCTCGATCCAAACTCCTCGGAGGCGCTTGCGTCACTCGGTTTCCTTGCGCTCGACCGTGACGACGTGCCGTCGGCGCTAGCCGACTTGCGTCGCGCGATAGCATTGGACGCCTCCAACGCCACAGCGCACCAGTGGTATGGCATCGCGCTTGTACGAGGCGGCGATAGCGCGGAAGGTGTGCGCGAGCTGAAACTTGCTCAGAAACTCGATCCGCTTTCCGTCGTGACGACGGCGTGGCTCGGCTCGCTCGCGTATCAAAGCGGCAGATTCGATGAAGCCATTAGATACGCGGCGCAAACATTAGAGCTCGCGCCGGATCGCATCGACGCGCTCCGCACGTTGGGTGAAGCCTATGAAGCGACAGGCGATCTCAATCGCGCCATACGCGCGTTCGAACGGTACGCCGCGGCCGATCAATTCTATCGGCCGGATGCGGCGCAGTTGCTGGCGCGTGCCTATACGGAAGCAGGCAACAGTGCATCAGCGCGCGCACAGTTTGCGTATGCGCGCAAATATGGGCAGCCGCATCGTTTCGGTAGTGAGAATTCCATGCGCTTGTTACTCGGCGGGAGCGGAACCGCCCTCGGTTTTGTCCGGGCCGATCCAAACGGTTTGAATGTTGACGAATTCGTGTATGCCAAAACTTGAAAGTTCGCGCCCGTAGCCGCTGCGCTTCACGCCGCCGAACGGCAAGCGCGGATCGCTTGCCACCATGCCGTTGACGAACACCGAGCCCGCTTCGATAGCGGCAGCCATCTCACGCGCCCGGTGAAGATTGCTCGTCCAGATATTTGCGCCTAAACCGAATGTCGTTGCGTTCGCCAGTGCGATCGCGTGCTCGTAATCGCGCGCCCGCGTGACGGCGGCCGCCGGTCCAAACGTTTCCTGATCGAACATTGCCATGCGCGGCTCGACGTCCGCGACCACCGTCGGTTGAAAGAAGAAGCCCCGTCCATCGATAGGATGTCCGCCGGTGATGATTCGTCCGCCGTCCACGACCGAAGTGGTAATTTGCTTTTGAAGCGCATCGCGCAGATCCGCCCGCGCGCACGGCCCCAATTGCGTTTGTTCGTCCATCGGATCGCCGACGCGCTGCTCCGATGCCGCTTGAGCGAAATGCTTTACGAACCACTCATAGCAGGCATCCTCGACGATGAACCGCTTGGCCGCGATGCAGCTTTGTCCGTTATTTTGAAAGCGCGATTTCACGGCAAAAGAAACTGCTTCATCGAGATCCGCGTCTGCAAGCACGATGAACGGATCGGAGCCGCCGAGTTCGAGCACGGCCTTCTTGATCGCATTGCCGGCCGCAGCGCCGACTGCGATGCCGGCGCGCTCGCTGCCGGTCAGCGTGACCGCGGCGATGCGTTCGTCGGCAATGCGCTCGTCCGCGTCATCGTGCGAGATGAGCAGCGTGCAGAACAGGCCGTCCGGAGCGCCGGCCTGCGCGAACATATTCTCGATCTCGATCGCACAGCGCGTGGTGCTGTCGGCATGCTTGAGGACCATCGCGTTACCGGCCATTAGTGCGGGCGCCGCCGCGCGAAAGACTTGCCAGTACGGAAAGTTCCACGGCATGATTGCGAAAACGACCCCGAGCGGGCGGAACGCGACGTAGCTCCGCGTCGCATCGCTTTCCACGTCCGTGTCGCGTAGAAATGCTTCAGCGTGCCCGGCGAAATAGTCGCACGCGCGGGCGCACTTCTCGACTTCGGCTCGCGCCTGGACGATGGGCTTGCCCATCTCGCGGACCGCGATTTGCGCCAGACGATCGCGATTGCTGCGCAGCGTTTTTGCAACGGCGCTCAGCACCCTGGCACGGTCTGCGAAACTCAAACGCCGCCACGCGCGCTGCGCTTGCTGCGCAGCGTCGAGGCGAGCGTCGATCTCTTCCGGCGTCATGTACCCGAAGCGTTCGAGATACTCGCCGGTCGCGGGGTTGACGGTTTGAATTACAGCGCGCGTGTCGACCATGGGCCCTGCGGTCCCGCGTACACCTGGATCAACCGGTCGGGCTGCAGATACGTCTTCGCAACGCGCTGAATATCGCCCGGCGTGATGTCGGCATAGCGCTGCGTGAGCGAACTGTAGTAGTCGAGGGGTAGATGGTTTTGCGCAATTTCGAGCACTTCGTCTAATTGCCCATTTGCGGACGCTTCATTCAACAGCGCTTCGGAGACCAGGCGGACTTTCGCTTCATTCAATTCGGTTTCGCTGACCGGCTGCGTGCGCAGGCGCGCCAATTGCTCGCGCACGATTGAAATTGCCGATTCGACGTTTTGCGGTGACGCATTGAGTTGAATCTCAAAATCTCCACGATCGCGATCGCTTTTGATTTCGCTGCTCACGCTGTAGACGAGGCCGCGTTTCTGCCGCAACTCTTGCCACAGACGCGATTCGAAGAACCCCGGCCCGCCGACAATCTCCGTCAGCAGATTCATCGCATCAAAATCGCGGCTCGACCGCGCCACCGCCGGCTGGCCCAATTGAATGAAGACTTGATTTGCATCCGTACCGACGTACGCGTGGCCGGTATGCGGCGCGGGCAGCGGGTCTTGTTTGACGGAAGGCGTCGGGCCCACGCCACTCCACGAACCAAAGGCGGATTCGACCGCGCTGCGTACGCGTGCGGTGCTTACGTCCCCGACAATGGCGATCGTCGTGAGATCGGGACGCCAATACTGTTTGGTGTACGCAAGCAAATCGTCGCGCGTCAGACCCGCGATGCTTTCCTGCGAAGCATAACGCAGCGCGGGATCCTCAGGCGCAAGTAGCCGTTGCATGTATGCGCGGTCGACCATGACGCCGGAGATCGATTGTTCCGTGTTGATGCTATTGGAAAGCTGCGAACGTTCGAGTGTGAGCCAGCGATCCGGGAATGCGGGATGCTCTTCGCCGTCGGCGAGAATTGCAAGCAGCGTTTCAAAGTTCCGCGCGAACCCGTGCGCAGAGAAGTGCTGGCCCAAGTTCACGCTTGCACCGATTTCATCGGTGGCTTTGCGCAGCTGCGTGAAATCGTAGCGTTCGCTGCCGAAGTCGGCCAGTGCGTCCGCAAGCCGCCCAATTCCCTCTTTCCCGGGCGGTATGAACGCGGGCGAAGAGGCGATCGAGCCGCCGATATAGACCGTCGGCCGATCGTGTTTCTCTTGAACGATGACGCGCAAGCCGTTGGGCAGCGTGAATTCCACGGGCGCGAGTTTGCTACGCGCGGACGTCGGCGTGCGTAGCTGTGCGCGAATGCTTGCGGGCTCGACAATCGGGCCGTTGGGCGCGCGATCGCTGAAATTATCCGTGGCCGCCGCGTTGCTCTTTTGCGACGACGAACGCGACGGCCTATCGTTCGGCGTGAGGTGTCCGACCACGTTCGGCGTTGCGAGATACTTGCGCGCGGCTTGCAAAAGCGTCTCCGGTGTGAGAGCGGCTAACCGCGAGTCCTCCGCGCTATTGCGCTCCCCCACGACCCCATACGTATAGCCGGCCAAATCGCCGTACCCGCCGATTGAATCCGCCGAGTACACACGTTCCGCGAGCGTTTGCAGTTGCGCCGCCGATACGAGTTCGGGATCGAAGCCCTGGGAAAGAACGCGGTCCATCGTGGATTGGAACACGTGTTGCGCTTCGTCGCCGCTATGGCCCGGATTAAGCACGATAAAAACGTGCATCAGTCCGCCGCGCAGCTGAGTGTCTGCATTCGCTTCGATCGCAAGTGCGATGTTCGATTCCACGAGTGCTTGATAGAACGGTCCGCGTTCGTTTGGAATCAAACTTGAAAGGGTGCTGATTGCGGGCTCGCCGGGTTCGGTATCGCCTGGTACGGCGTAGGCAAGGTCGAGCACTTCGAACGGAAATGGAAATTCCGCCTGCACGACTTTCCCGGTCGCGGCTTTCGGATGCATCGACACGTGCGCCGGTAGTTTTCGTGCAGGGATGCTGCCGAAGTCGCGTTGCGCGAGTGCAAAGACTTGCGAGTGATCGACGTCTCCCGATACTACGAGCGCGGCGTTATTCGGCGCGTACCATTCGCTGTAGTATTTACGCAAGTCCGCAACCGTCGAATTCGCAACGTCGCTACGAATGCCGACCGGCGTGCGTCCCGCGGGAAGAGCGGGATATGCCGCAGCGCGCACGCGTGAAAGCAGGTTGAAGAACGGCGAGCTTTCATCGCCGTCGATCTCGTTTAGGACCGCGCGGCGTTCGATGTTCCAATCGCTTGTCCGCAGCGCGAGGTGGTGCATACGGTCCGCTTCGATCTGCAGCGCGATATTCAGGCGGTCCGCCGGCATGTCGAAGACGAAATTCGTGTAGTCGTAGTCCGTCTGTCCGTTCATCTGCGCGCCCATCCGCGCGATAACGTCGTCCAAGCCACCCGCCGAGATTTGCGAGGTGCCGCGGAACATCATGTGTTCGAGTCCGTGTGCGAGGCCCGTTTTACCCGGCGTTTCATAGAGCGAGCCGAAACGGTACCACACCCCTGTGTGTACCACCGGCGCGACACGATCCTCGACGACGATCACTTCGAGACCGTTGGAAAGGCGCGTCTGATAGATGCCCTTGTCGCCGATGCCGAAACTCGCGTCTTGCGAGGCGGCGGCTGCGCGACCAGGACCCGCCACTAGCAGGACGGCGGATAGAAGAGCGACGGCGGATAGAAGACGGTTCACAGGGATACTCCCGGAGAAAAGATTGGTTACGAGGCGGTGGCGAGTGCTTCGGCCATTGGACGCAGCTCGCTAATGTCTACGCCGGTCCGTTCGGCAATGCGCAACAAGAGTTTCTCTTGATACTCTTGATGATAGAGCAAGCGCGAGATCGATTCGTGATCGGATTCTGCGCGCATTTCGTCGTGCTCGGTTTGCTGTCGTTGTGCTACGGCGATAACGAAGATCAAAATCAATTGGAGAACGTTCGAGCACGTGAGTAAAAAGACGAATGGATACGGATCCCAGCGCGTGAACGTACCGATTGCGAGCCAGACGATCTGGAGCACGATTGCGAGTAGCAATGCAAGCGGCGCGCCCGTTGCCGCTGCTACGCGCCTGCAAAAGCGTTCCGTAGCGGAAACGCGTTCCTCTTGCATCTCGTTCGCGTTCTGAACGAATGGGTGATCCTTGACCTTCATTTCCCTCCCCTGTTCGATGCGACCCCTAAATAGTACAGTGCGGATTCTTCGACAGCGGCATAAGGCAAACAGCCAATCAACTCCGAGCGCCGCACCGTGACGCCCGCTTGAGCTGCCATCTCGCGGATGAGTTCTACGACCAAATAGAGCGGCGTGGCGCGATAGTCCGTGACGTTGAGCGAGACTTGGACCAGCGATTCGGAAAGGCGCAAGCCCAGGGCTTTGAGCGTGCGCAGTCCTCCGTCGCGTTCACGCAGGCGCCGTGCGATGCTCTTCGCGAGCGTCAAATCGCCGGTATTGAGCTCGACATTGAAGGCGATGAGGATCTCCCGCGCGCCTACCGCGATCGCCCCCGCGCTTGTGTGCTTGGCGACGTCACCGAAATCGGGACGCCAGTCCGGCAACAAAAACCGCGCATCCAGACCTTCGAATTGCCCTTGGCGCACGGCAGCGAGATTCCGACGTACGGGCGTGGCCGCGGCCTCGCCGTATAAAAAGGAAGGAACGCGCAGGCGCTCCCAGATCTGCTGCGCGGTTTCGCGTGCCAGTCTGACCGCGTCGTTCATCGTTGCGTCTTGCAGCGGAATGAAGGGCAGCACGTCGAGCGCGCCGATGCGCGGGTGCACGCCGGAATGCGAACGCAGATCGATGTGTTCCAGAGTTACCGCTGCGAGCGCGAGCGCCGCGTCGCGCAGTGCATCGTAATTCCCCGCAATTGTCAGAACGCTTCGGTTGTGTACCGGATCGCTCGTGCGATGCAACACACGCGCGCCGGCGGTTTCGACAGCGAGTACGCACGCATCGAGAACGGCCGCATCGCGGCCCTCACTGATGTTGGGAACGCACTCTAGGAGCAT
>CAZHGH010000108.1:4823-9476 GCA_964531205.1 uncultured bacterium | reverse complement strand
CGGCGGGCGTATTTTGGTAGCCGAGGAGGAGTCAGAGATGAAACGTTTAGGTGCGCTTGCCGTCGCGGTGGGACTGGTGACGGCTTCGTGTTCCGGCCATGGCGGCAGTTCACCGCTGCCGATGACCGGCGCGAATTCCCAAGCTACAAATAGCAACACGCGTTCCATGGCCGCGCTGGCTCCCGCACCCGCGGGATGGGCGAACACGAACACGCAAGCGCTGAAGATTGTCAATGCGACAGACCTCGGTGCCGCAAGTGCGACCCAAAGTATCACGGTGCACGTCGGCCTGCAGCTTCACAACATTCAACAGTTGCAACAGGCAGTCGCCAGCGGATCGATCTTAGACAGCGGCACGTTTATGGCGACGTACGCGCCGACGAGCGCAGAAGTGTCGAAAGTCACGACCTACCTGCAATCGCAGGGCCTTACGAACATTACGACTGAACCGAACAACCTGATCGTGAGCGCCAGCGGAAACGCTGCGCAGATCGACAAGGCGTTCAACACGAGCATCCATTCATTCTCCGGCAGCGGAACGAGCTTTATCGCCAACGTGCAACCCGCTTACGTGCCGGTCTCGTTGAGCGGTATCGTCATCGCGGTGCTTGGATTGAACTCGATTCAGGCAGCGAAAGCAAAGCCGCAAGTAACGTCGTGTCAGATCGAAGGCGTAACCACACCTTCACAGGCCTGTTTGCGCTGGTACGATCCGTCAACATTCGCTGCAGCGTATGACGTCGCAAAGGTTCCACCGGCAACTTCTACGCCGATCGCGATCATGGCGGAGGGAGATCCCACTCAAGCTATCAGCGACTTCCGCTACAACGAACAGAAATTCGGCTTACCGCAAGTGCCGATCAACCGCATTCAAGTCGGCTTGCCGAGCCCGGACACCGCCGGCAACGGTGAGTGGACTCTCGATCTGACATATTCGACCGGTATGGCGGGCAACGCACGAGCGATCTACTTATATACGACGACGTCGATGACGGACGGCGACATCACGATGATGTACAACAAGTGGGTCACGCAGCATTATACCAACATCGGCAACTCGTCGTTTGGCGGCTGCGAATTCTTCCCGTTCCTCGATGGTTCGATGATCTTAGCGGATGAAGCGCTACTACAAGGCGCCGCGCAAGGGCAGACGATGTTCGTCTCGACCGGCGATAACGGCGGCTACTGCAATAACTTCGTGAATACGAACGGCGTACCGGGCGGTGCACCCTTTGCGGAGTGGCCCGCAGTCTCACCATACGTTGTTGCGGTTGGCGGTACGGATCTCTTCACGAATGCCGACGGCACGTACAAAGGCGAAAATGCGTGGGAAGCGGGCGGTGGCGGACTAAGTCAATTTGAGTATTCACCATACTGGGAAGCACAAGCGCAGCCGGTCAGCTCGAATGGCGTGAGCATGCGCGGATTGCCGGACGTAGCGATGGATGCGTCAATCGAAAGCGGAGCGATCGTTTATTCGAATAGTCAAGCCGTCAACGGATCGTGCAACAACGGTTGCATCACCGGCGGAACGAGTCTTGCATCTCCACTTGCGGCGGGCGCATTTGCACGCTTCCAAAACACGCACGGCAACCGGCTCGGGTTTGCTGCGATCCGCTTCTATCGAAACTTCTCTACTCATACAGCAGGAACGCTGAACGCCGGGCCTCCGCCGTGGCAACCGCGCGGAGGATTCCACGATATCGTGAGCGGTTCGAATGGCCTTTACACCGCGTCTCCCGGTTACGACTACACTACGGGATTGGGTTCATTCGACATCTCCGTGATGAACACCCAAATATAGACTGTTCTCCTCCGTGGAACGAAAGGGACGCCGGCCCAGCGGCGTCCCTTTTTTACAGGCGTATACGAGCTATTTCTTGGGTAGTGGACGCGCGGGATTGCCGGCGACGCGTTCGCCGGGCGGTACGTCTTTCGTAACGACTGCGGAGGCACCGGTAAGTGCGCCGTCACCAATCGTAACCGGTGCAATGAGTGAACTGTTCGAACCGATGAAGACGTTGCTGCCGATCGTCGTTTTGTTTTTTCTCACGCCATCGTAGTTGCACGTAATCGTGCCCGCGCCGACGTTCGTCTGTTCGCCGATCTCGGCGTCGCCCAGATACGTGAGATGGCCCGCTTTCACTCCCTCGGCAAGTTTCGAGTTCTTCACCTCGACGAAGTTCCCGATGTGCACGCGATCGCTCAGCACCGTGTTGTTGCGCAGATGCGCGAACGGACCGACGTGAATATCGCTGCCCAGTTCGCTATCGAGAATGACGCTTTCGCGAACTTCGACGCGATTGCCGAGTTTGGCATTGGATAGCCGGGCGTTCGGACCGATGACGCACTCTTCGCCGACCTCGGAAAGGCGGCCGATGCTGGTGTTCGGATAGATGACGGTATCGCGGCCGATTTGAAGCTCCGGCTCGAGATAGGTTGTCTCCGGATCGATAATGGTAGCGCCGTCGCGCATGTACTGTGCGCACAGCCGCTTGTTCATCTCTTTGCGCGCTTGCGCGAGTTCAACGCGATCGTTGATACCGAGTACGTGCAGATGATCGCCGGCCATTACGGGAACGACGCGTTTGCCGTTTTTGACGAGATCTTCGATCGTGTCCGTCAGATAGTATTCTTGTTGCGCGTTGTCGTTTCGCAACCGGCCTACCGCATCGCGCAAGGCAGCCTCGTCATAGGCGTAGATGCCGGCGTTCATTTCGTCAACGGCGAGTTCGGCAGGCGTTGCATCGCGCACTTCGACGATGCGCTCGACGTCCGTGCCGCGCCGGATAACCCGTCCGAAGTTCGAGGGCAGCGGCATCTTGACCGTTACCATCGCCAGCGCAGGCGCTGCGCCATTGCGCGATTCAAGCGAACCCACCACGCCGCGGAAAATCTCTTCATGAACGAGCGGCATGTCACCGTAAGCGATGACGATTCGGCCACCGGCTTCAGGCGGCAATTCCCGCAAGGCTACCTGCACCGCATGACCGGTACCGAGCTGCTCTTGCTGAACGATGCCGCGAACGCCGAAGTCGCCGATGCGCGCTTGCAACTCCTCGTTCGTGACAACCACGATCTCCGAAACACCCGCGCCACGGAGTGCATGCAGCGTGTACCACAGCATCGGCCTCCCGCACAGCTCGTGCAAAACTTTGGCCTTTGCACTCTTCATGCGCGTGCCTTTGCCGGCTGCTAGAACAACTGCACGTATGCGCATTATCGAAGAGCCTCCATTGCAATGCGCAGCCTTCGCAGTGACTCCACTTTGCCTAAAATTTCCATTGCGTCAAAGAGTGGAACGGACGTCGGGCTTCCCGTAACGGCGATATAAAACAGGCGTGCGACGTCCTTGAACTTCCAGCCGCCTTCGGCGGTAGCGTTCTTTAACCGCTCGCCGATCGCAGACTGATTCCACGCCGCCGGGTCGTCGGGAAGTTGTAGCAGTTGTTGCTCGGCAGATATCAACACTTGTTGCGCCTGTTGTTCGGTGAGCTTCGGCAGCACCAAATCCGACTTGGCGAGATCGGGACGATCCGCAAAGAATGCGGTCAACGGACCGAAATCGGCGAGCGTCTCGATGCGGGGCTGCGCGACGCGCGCGATGTGTTCGCGCTGCTCCTCGGGAATCGCATGCGGCCACTCGAAGCCCCAGTCCAGGAGAATGCGCATGAACTCTTCAACGCTGTGGCGGCGGATGTGCTGTCCGTTGAGCCAGTTCAACTTGCTCATATCGAACACGGGTCCGCCGAGCGAAATGCGCTCGAGTTCGAAATGCAACGACATCGCGG
Organism: uncultured bacterium; assembly: GCA_964531205.1. GTDB lineage: Bacteria > Vulcanimicrobiota > Vulcanimicrobiia > Vulcanimicrobiales > Vulcanimicrobiaceae > JAICWY01. The sequence goes on along the minus strand of CAZHGH010000108.1, from coordinate 5,685 downwards.
AGACCAAATCGGCAGTGCTGCGGCCGCCCTCGACAAGCGAATCGTCGTTTCGCGAATCGATGAGCATGCCTAAGAAATGCAAGAGCGCTTCGGGCAAATATCCGCGCTGGCGGTAATACAAAATGCTCGTTGGATTCTTGCGCTTACTCAGTTTGCTCTTGTCCGGATTGCGCAGCAGCGGCAAGTGGCAAAACTGCGGCGGGTTCCAGGCGAAATATTCATAGAGCAAGATGTGCTTGGGCGCCGAGCTGATCCATTCTTCACCGCGAATGACATGCGTGATACCCATTAGGTGGTCGTCGACAACGTTCGCGAGGTGATAGGTCGGCAAGCCGTCCGACTTCATCAACACTTGCATGTCGACGCTCTTCCATTCGATCTCGATGCGGCCGCGAAGCAGGTCTGTAAAGATGCACGCGCCGCTCTGCGGCACTTTCATGCGTATCGTAAACGGAATACCGGCAGCCAAATTCTCGTCAATCTGCGCCTGCGTCAGACGCAGGCACGTGCCATCATAGTGCGGTGGTTCCTTCGCGGCGCGCTGCGCAACGCGCATATCTTCGAGGCGCTCGGCCGTACAAAAACAGCGAAACGCGTTTCCTTCCGCCAGCAGCCGTTGGACATGCTCGCGATAGATCTCGGAGCGCTCGCTCTGCCGGAACGGCCCGTCATCCCAACCCAACCCGAGCCACCGCAGCGAATTGAGAATCGCTTCTTCCGACTCGCGCGTGCTACGCGCCTGATCCGTGTCCTCGATGCGCAGGATGAACTGCCCGCCGCCATCACGTTCCGCCAACGGACTGTTCGCAAAGCATTTATTGACGAGCGCGACATAAGCCGTGCCCACATGCGGATCGCCGGT
>CAZHGH010000108.1:2309-4723 GCA_964531205.1 uncultured bacterium | reverse complement strand
CGAACGCCCTTACGTCGCAGCTCCTCCGCATCTTCCGGCGGAATCGTGCCGCCTCCGAAAAACACGATATCTTCGGCGCCTTGCGCTTTGAGCTGATCGACGATCAGCGGAAAGAGCGTCATGTGCGCACCGGAAAGGATGGAGAGTCCGATTCCGTCGGCATCTTCCTGGATAGCCGTCTGCACGATTTGCTCGGGCGTTTGAAACAATCCGGTGTAGATCACTTCCATTCCGGCGTCGCGTAACGCGCGTGCAATGACTTTCGCGCCGCGGTCGTGACCGTCCAGTCCGGCTTTTGCGATGACGATGCGCAGCGGTCTAGCCACGCATCCCTGCCATCGGCCGTTCGGCGGTTCGCTCCTGTTCGAGCCTGCGCGAGAGACGCAACGCTTCTTCGAGTTTCTGCATGACTTCTTTGAGCGTACGCTCTGCAGCTTGACGCTCTTGCTCGCTCTGTATTCGCATTAGAATGCCGCTCGCTCCGTATATCTGCCGTAGACCTCGACCATCGCTTCGACGATTTCCCCTTCGGTCGCGTACGCATTCACGCAGTCGATGAGGTGAGGCATGAGGTTGTCGGACGGGTCCTTGCACGCCTGTTTGAGGCGCTCGAGGGTGTCTTGCACGGACTGACGATCGCGGTTCGCGCGAACGTTTTGCACGTTGCGCGCTTGGCCGCGTTCGATCTCTTCGGTGATCTTCAGGAGGTCGATGTCCTGCGTTTCTTCGGGTTTCTCGAAAGCGTTGACGCCGACGATGACGCGCTCTTTGGTTTCAAGCGAACGCTGGTACCGGTAGCTTGCGTCCGCAATTTCGCGCTGGAAGAATCCCGCTTCGATCGCCTCGATGACGCCGCCGTACTCTTCAATCTGACGGAAATACTCTTCCGCCTGTTTTTCCATCTCGTCGGTCAGTGCTTCAACGTAATACGAACCGCCGAGCGGATCGACGACGTTCGTCACGTTCGTTTCGTACGCAAGCACTTGCTGTGTACGCAAAGCGATCTCGACGGATTTTTCGGTCGGGAGCGCGAGAACTTCGTCCATGGAATTCGTGTGCAGCGATTGCGTGCCGCCAAGCGCCGCCGCCATCGCTTCGTATGCGACGCGAACGATATTATTCTCCGGCTGCTGCGCGGTCGCGCTGCACCCCGCCGTTTGCGTATGGAAACGAAGCTGCCACGAGCGAGGATCCTTCGCACCGTATTTCTCGCGCATATGCCGCGCCCAAATGCGGCGCGCGGCGCGATATTTGCAAATCTCTTCGAAAAAGTCGATGTGCGCGTTAAAGAAGAACGAAAGCCGCGGTGCGAACGAGTCGACATCCATGCCGGCTTTCATTCCGGCCTCGACGTATGCGAAGCCGTCTGCGAGCGTAAACGCAAGCTCTTGCACCGCCGTCGAACCCGCTTCGCGAATATGATAGCCGCTGATCGAGATGGTGTTCCACTTCGGCATCTCGTCGCGGCAGAAGCGGATCATGTCGACGATGACGCGCATGTGCGGACGTGGCGGAAAGATCCACTCTTTCTGCGCGATATATTCTTTCAAAATGTCCGCTTGGATGGTGCCGCCGAGTTTTGCACGCGGAATGCCCTTCTTCTCGGCAGCCGCAATATATTGCGCGAGCGCGATCGCCGCGGGACCGTTGATCGTCATCGACGTCGTGATGTCGCCCATGTCGATGCCGTCGAAGAGCAGTTCCATGTCGGCGAGCGAGTCAATCGCAACACCGCATTTTCCGACTTCACCGCGCGCCTGCGGAGCATCGGAGTCGTAACCCATCAACGTCGGCATATCGAAAGCGACTGAAAGTCCGTGCTGTCCTTGGGAGAGCAGGAAGTGATAGCGCTCGTTGGTCTGCTTCGCGTTGCCGAAACCGGCGAACTGGCGCATCGTCCAGAGGCGGTCGCGGTACATGTTCGGGTGAATGCCGCGAGTATACGGATACTGCCCCGGGTAGCTCAGGTCGTTGGCAAGGTCAAGGTGCGCGACGTCTTCCGGACCGTAGACGGTCTTTAAAGGAAGATCGGAAATGGTGCGATCCACCGCGCCGGAGCCCGGGCCTTTGCGGCCCTTGCCCTTAGCCGAGGCGGCTTCCCATTGCTCCTTTTCGTGGACGAACTCGTTCGTCGGCTGCGCGCCCAGACCGCTGGGCCGCTCGATCATCTTAGCCAAAGTAGTAATCCCGCTGGCGTGCAAAACCCCGAAGGGGGCATGCTGGCTTCTTCGTGCCCGTGGTATTTTCCCAAGATTGTGCCCGGCAGGCAAGCCTTTAGGTCGGAGTAACGCCGAAGAGGCCGCAGCTCATGCTGCGGCCTCCTGGCCCTGGCCCCACCCGAAGCAGGGTCCGGCGATCGGCTGCACCGGCGCCGTGTTAACCGGAGCGGCCGAACACGGTTACGGAGCGTAGAT
>CAZHGH010000108.1:0-2209 GCA_964531205.1 uncultured bacterium | reverse complement strand
GCTGCACCGGCGCCGTGTTAACCGGAGCGGCCGAACACGGTTACGGAGCGTAGATACCGATCGCACTTTCCGTTTCTGAAAACGCGATGCCGATTGGCGCTCCGGACGCGTCTCGCAAACTCGTCGCAGTGGTAGACGAGACGAACGCCGTGTCGGGAACCACATACTCCGAAAACGTGTGCGCTGTTTGATCGAAGAACTCGACCACGGACGCATAGTTTTTGTTGCCGTCCTGCGCAAGGAAAGCCATCTTCCCTTGCGCCGATGCCAACAAGCAGCATGGGTAGCTAAGGCCGGAGGCATACGTGTACATCGTTGCACTTCCACCAGTCCCCGGCGAGACACCGACTGCGGTGCCAAGCGATGCATGCGTGTTGGGATCGCCGAGTCCATGAATGGCGTACAGATTCCCGTCGGATCCCAGCTCAGGCTGGCTCAGTAAACCATCTGCCGCGGAATTTGAACTGACCGAAACGGTTTGGAACGACCCCGATCCGACGGTGAAGCGCAGGAAATGCGTGAGATCGCACGTGTTATAGAAGTTTCCGTCGGTTCCAACCGTCCACGGGCCACCGTCCTCGCCGCACGTAAACGACGCATTGGCAAATGGCAATGAGTAAAGATTCCACGTGCCGCTCGAAAGCACGAGTTCGGAAATGTTGTCGCCACGCGTGACATACGCATTGCCGTCGCTGCCTTGAATGATGCCGGTGGCTTGCAGTGTTGCTCCGTATTGCGGGGCGGTATAACGCTGCGCGAAGGTACCGTCGGTGTTGTACAACACGAGATCGCCATATCCGCTGTTGTGATCTTCATCGATTACTGCGACGTACTTGCCGACAGCCCCAATCGCAGCCGGAACAGTAGTTCCGGTCGGATAGAACGTAGCGGCACCGCTCATTACGTCGATAGCATATAATCCGCTCTGCGTTGCGCCTTCGAAAGTCACCCACAGGCGACCGTCGGGGCCACTCGCCATCCCGTGAAACGGATTTCTGCCCGTGCCTTCGCTGCTGCCGTCGCCGACGAGAGCGACTTCTTTGTAGCCTTGCAGTGATGTGATCGATCCGCTTCCGCCGCCCGAACCGACGGTAACCGGCGTAACCGCAACGCCGTTGTTGCCTGATACGCTTGCCGAAATCGTCGCGCTGCTGAAGCCCGCGCCGCCGTTGTACTTCAGCTGCACCGGATCCTCAGGCGTATTCACCTGCGACGCCGAGAGAGTAGTCGTGCCGGATGCATCGCTCAGGCTCAGTGTAATGGGTGTCGCGTACGGCTGCGGGCCCACAATGGTGTAGTGGTCTGCATCCGCAGCGTTTACGACGATGCCGAGCGATGACGCAACGCCACTCGTAAAAGCGCCTTGCAGCGCACTGACCTTAATCGATTGTATGACGCCGCCAAAGCTGACGTTTACCGTATTCGCTTGGCCTGCAACGATCGTCGCGGTCATTTGCCCTTTGGACAACACATTCGAGCTGCTATCCAAAAGCGAAACGGCAAACGTGTCAGTCCCAATCGGCGCCGATACTGCTCCACTGCAGGTTCCAGGGCTGCACTTGATCGTCGTGGTCGTTGCCGGCGCGGTACCTTGCTGCACCGCAATGCTGGCCGAAGCCGTCGCCGTGCTGATGTACTCGGGTTTTCTCGCACCGCTTTGCGAAGTGGCTTGCGGGATCTTGATGTTGAATTGCACCTGCGTTTCATGCGTCTGCGTTTGCGAAGGCGCGGACGGCAGCGTGCCTCCATGGCTGGAACACGCGGCGAGTGCACACGCAAGAGATACTGCAACGCCCCGCACGGTTGATGATAAATGTCTCACGTTATTGGCCTCCGATCGTCGTGGTCGTCACAGTGATGTTGAGATTTGCGCTATTTCCGTTCGCGTCGCCCACGACGGCCAAACACGATCCTGCAGCAACCGGTGAAACAAGATACGAGTTGGGCTGTGTGCCCGCTGCAATGGTCGCGATAGTCGTGCCGTTGTTCACGCAGCTGCTCGGAACGGTGAAAGGACCGGTATAGCCGCTCTCGCTAACGCTGAACGTTTGCGTATCGGTCGCGTTCGTATCCAAAAAGGACAGACTCGAGGGTGAAAGCACGATAGTCGACTGCGGTGCAGTCGTCGGCTGCGTAGTCGGTGCAGTCGTCGGTTGCGTAGTCGGTGCAGTCGTCGGTTGCGTAGTCGGTGCAGTCGTCGGCTGGACCG
>CAZHGH010000107.1:0-9692 GCA_964531205.1 uncultured bacterium | reverse complement strand
TGCACGTATGTCATCGATTTCGATCGCAGCATCATCTATGCGAACATGCCGGAGCTTTCGGCGGAGGAACCGTTCATGTGCATGTATGCCGGCCGCGATGTGAGTGACGAAGTGACGATGTCGCCGGTTGAGGTTGGTGCGGTCGCGTTCGAAGATGAAACCGGCGCGGTGCGCGTCTTCTTGTGCAATATGAACGATACTGCGCGCAACGTGTCGGTCGAGTTTCGCGGACGAACGGAGAAGGCGACGCTCGCCGCCGGAGAGCTTCGCGAGCTGCACGTCATCGGCAAGCCCGAGGAACGGCCCGCACGTGCCGCGGCTCGCGACGTCGCGCCGCGTCCTTTGCAGCACGCGTAGTAAGCAGGCGCGAGGTGCAAGAAGGCCCGAGCCCGTACCCATAGAGTCCCGTGTTAGACCCGTCTAAGCGCTATATCACGCTGGTTCTTGCGCTCGGCGTCGCCGTGCTCGTCTTTGCCATTTCGTTCGGCGAGCGCGCGGGTGACCGGGTCATCGGCCAAGTGACGGAAAAGCGCCTCGATAGTATCGCGCCGATCAGCGTCACGCCGGCGCCGCGACAATCTTCCAACGGACTGTACGGTCCCGACTGGAAGCGCACGACCGTGATGTCGGCACCGGAAGACCCGCAGTTCCCGGACCCGCGCGTCCCGCCTTTGCCTCCGCCCACCGCTCCTCCGTTGAAGCCGCTGAAGGCCAAGCCGGTGAATGTGGTTCCGACGCCTAGTCCGACCCCGAATCTCAACATTCCGATTTGGCGGCGCAACGCGCCCCTTCCGACGGCATCGCCTGTCGGAACGCCTTCGGGTTCACCGGTTCCAGGGCCGAGCCTTCAGCCGAACGGCGAACCCGTCGGAGAGCCCACCAGCCAGCCCTAGGACGAAACGCATGGGCGCCGTCGCGTGTTGTTCCCAATGGATCCATTGGTTTTCCCTGTTATGATGGGGACAGAACCAAGACATTGAGGAGATTAGCGAACACCGTGGCCGAGAACAAGACCGGAACCCTTACCGTAAAACGGGGACTCGCGCAGATGCTCAAAGGCGGCGTCATCATGGACGTCGTTACGCCCGAACAGGCAGTCATCGCGCAAGAGGCAGGCGCCGTCGCCGTTATGGCGCTCGAGCGGATTCCGGCCGACATCCGCGCGATGGGCGGCGTCGCTCGTATGAGCAATTTGGAGCTCGTGCAATCGATCATGGATGCCGTGACGATTCCGGTCATGGCGAAAGTCCGAATCGGTCATTTCGCGGAGGCGCAGGCGCTGCAAGAGCTCGGCATCGATTTCATCGACGAATCCGAAGTTCTGACGCCGGCCGACGATAAGTATCACGTCAGCAAGCACAACTTCAAGACGCCGTTCGTATGCGGCTCGCGCGATCTCGGAGAGGCGCTGCGGCGTATAGCTGAAGGCGCGGCGATGATCCGCAGCAAGGGCGAGGCGGGCAGCGGCAACATCGTCGAGGCCGTCCGCCACATTCGCGCGATCACCGACGCGATCAAAGAACTCACCGTCGTTCCGGAAGAGGAACTCGTTTCGCGTGCGCGCGATCTCGGTGCGCCGCTCGAACTCGTCAAAGAGGTTGCGGCGAACGGTAAACTGCCGGTCGTGCTATTCTGCGCGGGCGGTGTCTCAACGCCGGCCGACGCTGCGCTCATGATGCAGCTCGGCGCCGAAGGCATCTTCGTCGGAAGCGGCATCTTCAAGTCGAACAATCCGAAGGCGTTCGCCAAAGCGATCGTCGATGCGACGACGCATTTCAACGATCCGAAGGTTATCGTTGAGGCGAGCCGTTCGCTCGGCAAAGAAGCGCTCGCGATGGAAGGTATCGACGTTCGCAAACTTCCGGAATCGGAGCTTCTCGCGTCTCGTGGCAACTAGTCCAACGATCGGCGTACTGGCGTTGCAAGGCGATGTGGTCGAACACATCGCCGCAATGCGGCGTTCGAGCGCCGATGCGATCGCGGTAAAAAACGTCGCGGATCTCGAACGCGTGGATGGCCTCATCATTCCGGGCGGTGAATCCACCACGGTGATGAAGCTGCTCGACCGCTTCAAACTCGGTGATCCGATCGTTCGCCGCACGAAAGCCGGCATGCCGTTGTGGGGTACGTGCATGGGCATGATTGTCGTCGCACACGACGTCGTCGGACTGCAGCAGCCCACGCTCGATCTCATCGATATCTCCGTGCGCCGCAACGCGTTCGGACGTCAAAACGATTCCGCAGAGGTCGAGTTACCGATCACCGCGCTCGGTGAGCCTGCGTTTCCGGGGGTCTTCATTCGTGCGCCGTGGATCGAACGCGTTGGACCGCAGGTGGAGTTGCTCGCGCAGCGTGATGGGCACGGTGTGATGGTGCGCGAGAAAAACGTGCTCGGAACCGCTTTCCATCCGGAACTGAGCAGCGACGACCGCGTGCACCGCTATTTTCTCGAGATGGTGCGTGAAGCGCGCGAAAAACACGTAGGGAAGGACCGCGACGCCGCTTAAATCCTCCCATTATGAGTCCGCAGGCTCCCAATTGGGATCCGGAGATAACGCCTACGGAGCAGCAGATCCCTCCGGTGGAGGTTTTGCTGACCGACATCGTCGCGCGTCTCTCGCTGGCGGCCCATGAGTATCTCGACAACGAGCAGGGCAAGCAAGCCGATATACGATCCGCAGAGATAAGTATCGACGTGGCCAGTGCGGCCTTCGATCGAATTAAAGACCGGCTGAGGCCGGAAGACCGGTTAGCGATCACGCAATTGCTAACCGAAACTCGAATGACCTTTGTGAAGAAGCGAGGCTTATAATGCCTCGCTTTCTGCTTATTGGGAGGAGATTTTGAGCGAGGTTTTGGTGCTGAATTTTACTTACGAAGCGCTGAACATCACGAACTTCCAGCGCGCCGTCAAACTGATCTTCGCCGGGAAAGCGGAGATCGTTCACGGCCGCGACCGGATGATTTCCTCCACGACGTTTGAGATGCGCATGCCATCGATAATACGCATGCTGTATTACATCAAACGGCCGATGCAAAAAGTCGCGTTGACGAAGAAGAACATTCTCATCCGTGACGATCATACGTGCCAGTATTGCGGATTGCGAGGCGACCGCTTCATGACCGTCGATCACATTCTGCCGAAGAGCAAAGGCGGACCGTCGACGTGGGAAAACCTCGTCTGCGCGTGCATGCGGTGCAATAACCGCAAGAATAACCGCACGCCGGAAGACGCGAACATGAAGCTGAAGCGCAAACCGCGTCAGCCGAAGTACATTCCGTGGATTCAGATTAAACGGAATACGCTGCCGGACGAATGGTGTAAGTTCCTATTCCTCTACAACGTTTCTATAGAGGAACGGGTCGAATAACCAAACAGACGTTAGAGATTCGCTTGTTCGAGAAAGGCTAGGCCCTTTTTCGAACTTTGAACGATCGAAGCGTCCGCCCCGGACGTTCGCCGAGCTCGTGCGAACCAATGTCGGGAGATTCCCGCAAACTGCACCGCTTCGGGTTTTTCGCCGCCCTTGGCGTCCATTTGCGCCAGCATCGCGGTGCCCCAGCCCATCCATACCGCGAACCAGCCCTCCTCGGCGACACCCGCCGCTTTACATCCCGTTTGGAAATCGGATAATGCGGGACGGAAACCGATTTCGAGCGTAAGCCAATCAATCTCGGTCTTGGCTCTTTTCGTCTCCTCGGAATACACCGAAATTACCGCGGGCCTCTTTGATGACGCGCAATCGGCAGCGGTGTATGCGGAGTCTGCTCGTGCGCGGGCATGCAGGAGCGCCACCGCGATAAATCCGGCGGCAGCAATAGGGAACGCCAGGCGTTGTAAACGTCGCATCGGCACCTCCACAAATATCGTAGCACGCGCTCCGTGCGGCGCAAGGTCGCAATGTCCCGTCGTTGTATGGCGCGTTGCGCCGACGGCTTAGCTGGCTGCGAGGGTACTCCGCGCGCAATCGTAAAGACACCCCGGCGTGCTGGGAACCCGGACCGGCAGCTTATGGCTGCCCTTCACACAGATGGATGCTTTCGACCCCGCATCTCGCAGATTCGTGCGTGGTGAAGGCAACTACTTAATCGACGCTTGTGGCAATCGCGTATTCGATGCCGTCAGCTCGATTTGGACGACGGTGCACGGTCATTGCCACCCCACCATTGCGGGGGCGATTGCGCGCCAAGCCGGCACGCTCGATCATGCGACGTTGCTCGGCGCGAGCAATCGTATTGCTGAGGAACTTGCAGATCGCTTGAGCGAGTTGTTGAAGCTCGATTACGCTTTTTTTGCGAGTGACGGCGCAAGTGCAGTCGAAGCTGCACTGAAGATGGCGCTGCAGTATTGGCAGAATCGCGGAGAGTCGCAGCGCACGCGTTTCTTGCGCTTAGTCGACTCTTACCATGGCGACACCGCCGCGTCGATGAGCGTCTCCGATATCTCCGTTTTTAAATCGCGCTTCGGGGCGATCACATTCGAGACGCAGCCGTACAACATCGATTTTTCACTGCTCGAAGCCGAAGATGTCGCTGCGGTCATCGTTGAGCCCATCGTGCAAGCTGCGGCAGGCATGCGTATTGTGCCGCCGCAGCATTATGCGCCGCTGAACGAAATGTCGCCGTTACTGATCGTCGACGAGATTGCGACTGGCTTCGGCCGAACCGGTACCATGTTCGCGCACGAACAGCTGGCACTCGTGCCGGACGTCGTTTGCGTCGGCAAAGGCATTACGGGCGGATCGCTTGCGCTTTCCGCAACTCTCGTTACCGAGCGTGTGTACGACGCATTTCGAGGTGAGTACGCCGATTTAAAACAGTTCTTCCACGGTCACTCGTATGCGGGTAACCCGATCGCGTGTGCGGCCGCACTTGCGAATTTGGAGATATTCGAAAGCGAACGCACGTTGGAACACGTTCAACTCGTGGCTGAAGAAATAAAGCCCGCGCTGCGAGAGCTTGCCGGACACGAATGCGTGCGCGAAGTGCGCGGCGCCGGGTTGATGATCGGCATCGAACTGGCTTCCGAGAGGGTTCCCCGAGGCGATGCCGTTACGCCGGCTTGGCGAATCGCGAACGCGCTGTACGAACGCGGGCACTTCACGCGGCCGATCGGCGATGTCGTCCAGCTCGTTCCTCCGCTCTCAAGCACGGTTAGCGAGTTGCAAACGTTTATAGACGAACTTCATGAGCTACTTACGGCAAGTTGAGAATACGCTCGCGCTGATTCGCGAGCACGGACGTTATCGCGAAATCGAGCCGCAGGAACCGCGTTACGTCGCCGACTTTTCAACAAACGACTACCTTGCGCTGGCGGCGGATTCGCGGATGGTCGAAGCCATGCGTCATGTAAAACGCGTGGGTTCGGGCGGCGCGCGCTTATTGGGCGGCAGGCATCGGGAGCATTGGCTGCTTGAGACCGACATTGCGCGCTGGCTCGGCCGCGAGCGCGCTCTGCTGTTTTCTTCAGGATATTTAGCAGCGCTTGGCGCGATTCAGGTGCTTGCGCGGTTTGTCGACGTTATTTATTCCGACACGCTGAACCACGCGTGCCTTATCGACGGAATTCGTGCGTGCCGTGTGCCGCGCGAAATCTATCCGCATGCGCAGTTGCCGCCGCGCGCACACCGGAAAGGCAGGGCGCTCGTCGTATCGGAGAGCCTTTTCGGCATGGACGGCGACACAATCGACGTCGCGGCGCTCGTTGCGGATCTCGGCGACGACGACATACTCCTTATCGACGAAGCGCATGCCCTTGGCGTGTTAGGCACCGAAGGCGCGGGTCTTGCCAACGCCATTGCCGACGATCGGATCGTGGTGCTCGGTACACTCGGCAAAGCGATTGGATCCGGCGGCGGATTTATCGCAGGCCCGAACGCGCTCATCGACTTACTGGTGAACGCCGCCCGAACGTTCATCTTCGATACCGCATTACCGCCGTCAATCGCGTTTGCAGCACGCGTTGGGATCATGCTTGCGCGCACGGCTGACGATCGAAGAGCGCGACTCTTTGCGAAGACGGCGCGCCTGCGCGCGGGACTACGCGAGCTGGGATTTGCTTCCGAGACACGATCGGTCGAAACTCCAATAGTGCCGATTCTTCTCGGCGAAGAGCAACGAGCTATGGATCTCATGCAGCGCTGCATAGAGCGCGGCGTCTACGCGCCGGCGGTGCGTCCGCCGACCGTTCCGCCCGGCACGTCCCGCTTGCGCGTCTCTATGCGCGCGGATCACACCGACGAACAAGTCGATTTGCTGCTAGAAGCGCTGGCGTGCGTCGTTACCTCGTAACGGGCACGGATACCGACGTCGGAAAGACGCGCGTGACCGCCGCGCTGGCAACAGCGCTCCGCGTTGCCGGCGACGATCCGACGATCGTGAAACTCGTGCAAACCGGGTTGGCGACCGGCACTCCCGGTGATGCAGCACGCGCCGGTAAACTCTCCGGTTGCCGGCATGTGGAGCTCGCACGATTCCAAAAACCCGCCGACCCATGGTCCGCAGCACTGGCTGAAGGCATGCCGACGGTACATGCCGAGGATCTTGCGCACGTTTTGGACGGCATCAACGGTGCGGTCGTCGCCGAAGGCGCCGGCGGTCTCGCCGTGCCGCTGAACCGTTTGCAGAACTTCGCCACCGTCGCTACGCTTGCGAACCTCGAGATCGTTCTGGTCGTCGGCCTGCGCCTTGGCTGCATGAACCACGCGCTGCTAACGCTTGGTTTGTGCGATCAGCTGCAGTTGAAGGTCGCGGGCGGCGTTTTCGTCGATCGGTGGGAAAAGTCGGAACCGTCGTACGCCGCTGACGTGCGCCGCGCGTTGCAGGGAAAACTCAAGATTCTTGGCATTCTGCCGTTTGAAACCGACGAGGCTGCGTCCGTCCGCGAAGGCGCGCAGCTCTTTCTGCCGCTGCTGTAGAGGTATCATTGAGCCATCCAAGTCTGGAAAAGGCGCGCGAGCGCGTCCTTTCGCAACGTCTTGCCGCCGATCGCGCCTTGCTTGAAGAGCTTGCGCAGTTGCCCGCTGCAGATGTTCCGCAGCTGCTTGCACTTGCCGACGAAGTGCGTGAAGCCTATTGCGGCAATGGCGTAAACGTCGAAGTCCTTTACAACGCCAAGAAAGGCGGATGCTCGGAAGATTGCAACTTCTGCTCGCAAAGCGCGCGTTTTGCAACGGACGTCGACGCGGAGCCGCTCAGCTCCGTGGAGGGGTTTCTTGAAGCGGCGCGCGATGCGTACGAACGCGGTGCCGGTGAGTTGTGCATTGTCGTCGCGGTGCGCGGACCGTCCACAAAACTCTTAGATCGAGTGTGCACGGCAGTAAAGTCGATCAAGCAGCAGTACCCGCTGCACGTTGCGGTCTCGCTTGGTATTCTTCGCGAAGATCAATTGCAGAAACTGGTTGAAGCGGGCGTAGACAAAGTCAATCACAATCTCGAGACGTCGCGCCGGTATTTTCCGTCGGTCTGCACCACGCATAGCTACGAAGAGCGCTGGCAAACCTGCCTGCTCGTAAAGCAGTTTAATCTCGAGCTGTGCTGCGGCGGCATCATCGGCATGGGTGAGACCGTCGAGGATCGCCTCGATTTTCTCACCGCACTACAGGAATTGAAGCCGGAAGAAGTGCCGGTGAATTTCTTGAACCCGCGGCCCGGAACGCCGTTCGGCGATCGTTCCCTGGTCGAGCCCACTGAAGCGCTGCGTTTTGTCGCTCTGGCGCGCTTGGCACTGCCCAGCGCGCTTATTCGCTTCGCCGGCGGACGCGAGGTCACGCTCCAAGGCCTTCAGGATTTGGGCATGCGCAGTGGCGCGAGCGGCTTGGTGCTCGGGAACTACTTGACGACGGCAGGCCGTCAAGATAATGATGATTTCGCAATGCTGGATCGTCTCGGATTCGAAGTTCTAAGTTGATAATTGATCTGCGGGAGGGCCGAAGGCCGGGGGCCCCACGCGCTTTGCGTGTGGGGGGCGAGGAGCGCGCAGCGCGGATTCGCCTGTTAAAACGGAAGGCCGCTTGGCTCATTTCGCATCATTCCGCTACGGCAAAGGGATATTCGCGCCGCTAAATTCTCGCGCGTTCACCCTTCATTCGCTTTACATCCGTAGACGGAGCCTATCCGTGGATCAAACCAAAACCCCGTATTTTCAAGCGTTGCTCGAGTATGTAGACTCAGGCGTCATTCCGTTTCACACGCCCGGCCACAAGCAGGGCATCGGCATGGATCGCGCATTCCGCGAATTCGTCGGCGACAACATCTGTGCCATCGACCTCACGCCGATGCCCGGCATCGATGACTTGCTTCAGCCCACCGAATCCATTCTCGAAGCGCAGCAACTCGCGGCCGAAGCTTACGGCGCCGATCGCAGTTACTTTTTGGTAAACGGATCGACGAGCGGCAATCAATGCATGATGATGACGGCTCTGAATCCCGGCGAGAAGATTGCCGTACCGCGCAACTCGCACAAGTCGATGCTTGGCGGACTAGTTATGAGCGGGGCGCAGCCCGTGTACATGCATCCGGTTGTGGACGAAGCGCTGCATATGGATCACTGCGTCACGCCTGAAACGGTTGCGCAGACGATTGCCGAGCATCCGGATCTTAAAGCCGTGTACATCGTCAGCCCAACGTACTACGGTGTCGCTGCCGATATCGAATCCATCGCGCAAATCGTTCACGACGCCGGCATGTTGCTTCTCGTGGACGAGGCATGGGGTCCGCACTTTCATTTTCATCCGGCGCTGCCGATATCGGCAACTGCCGCCGGTGCGGACTTGTGCATTAATTCGACGCACAAAATGCTCTCTGCGTTCTCGCAGTGCGCCATGCTGCATCAGACCGGCCCCCGCGTGCGCGTAGACCGCCTTGAAGCGGTGCTCAAGATGTTTCTCTCGACCTCGCCGAATCTGCCCATGGTCGCCTCGCTGGACGTCGCCCGCAAGCAGATGGCGGTCGACGGACCGGCGTTGCTTTCCAATACGATTGCGCTCGCAGAAGATACGCGCCGCAGACTCAACGAGATCGACGGCGTATATTGCTTCGGCGAAGAACTGCAGGGTCAGCCGGGCGTGTTCGATTTGGATCCGACGAAAGTGACGATCACGGTTAAGGATCTCGGCTACACCGGATACGAAGCATCGGAGATCTTGCGGCGGCGGTACAACGTGCAAGTGGAACTGGCCGATCTCTTCAACGTCGTTGCGCTGTTTACAATCGGCACGTCGCAATCCGCAGCGGATCGTCTCTTGGAAGGCGTTTCGGAATTAGCGCGCGAGGATCGCCCGATCGACATCTTCTCTCCCTCGGGTGTCCTTGAACGCCGAATGCAAACGGGAACGTACAAACTGCCGAAAATTCCGCCGATGCGTATGCTTCCGCGTGAAGCGTTTCTCGCTGAAACGGAATTCGTTTCTTTTAAAGGCAGCAGCGGACGCATTTGCGCGGAAACGATATCGCCCTATCCGCCCGGTATTCCGGTCATCGCGCCCGGAGAAGAAATCACTCCGGAAATCATCGACTATTTAAGCCTGGAATTAAAAGCAGGCGTACGTATGCAAGGACCATTCGATAAAGAACTCAAGACGATTCGTGTGGTCAAAGAATAATTCGCCGGTGGTACAATGAGGCACCGAGCCTTCCTTTTGTGCGAGGTGCCTCATGCAGCGTTTCGCGGCAATTTGTATCACGGCGATTTT
>CAZHGH010000106.1:0-9833 GCA_964531205.1 uncultured bacterium | reverse complement strand
GGACCATTGTCAGCACGCAAACGCTCCGATCCGACAATCGTGTCCTGAAATCCGAACGTTGCGCTCATGCGGTCGTTCAGTGAGAATGCCGTACCGATGTTCAAGCTCAACGCGCTGCCCGGCGCTACCGTACCCGGTGTCGTCGTGCCCTCATATGGGCTGATGTCCGCGAAATGTCTTTGAATATTGTAGAACACTGTCGCGCCCGCGAAGAGAATCGCCGGATCTACCGTTTTGATAATCGATGCACCCGCCGATACACCCCATACGCCGGCACCGGTCGGCAGCGCTTTTACATACGAGAGATTGTCGTTGTTCGCATCTTGGACGACCTTAATGCCGTAAGGCTCAGAACCGGTCGGGGCCGTTACGTGACCGTTCAACACGACGATCGGTCCATTGAGTTTCTTCTGCGGAAGTTGATAGAAGAATCCCGCATTGATGTCGCCGATGCCCGCGTTCTTAACGTTCGCTTCGGTGATTTGCTGCGACGAATTCTGCGCGCCGGCGGAACTGTAGCGCGATTCGCGCATTTCGAACGGAACCGTCATATCGAATTGCAGACGCTTCGTGGCGCCGTACGATAAATTCACGTTCGGGGTAACCACGGTGTTTTGCTGGCGGCTTACGTTGATGTTGCCCAAAAAAATCGCTCCCAGCGCCATGAACCCGTTGAGCGTGAAGAACCGGTTGTCGCCATACGTGTAGTTGATGCCTGGCGTGATCGTCAAGCCTTTTGCGAAGAGCGCATTCTGTTGCTCGTACACGCTCTGCACGCTGCCTTGAGCCGGACCTTCTTTGCCGAGAGAACCCGTGGACGTTGATTGCGTGGACGCTGCACTGTTCGAGGCATACGCCGTTGATGGTGCACCGCCGGCCTGATTAGCAAATTCAGAAATCGGACTCGACGCAAATCCTACTGCGCTGCGGCCGATTGCCGGAGCTCCGCCGCGGTGCGCGACGACTCTCGCATGACGTTTCTTTGCAATTTTCACCGGCGTACCGGCGAAACGGTGTTCGAGCCGATCGATCGTGCGTTGCTGCATTTCCATCTGATGCTTCAGCGCGAGAATCTGCCGCTCGAGATCGCTGGTGGACGTTCCCGCGAGCGCTGTTGCCGGTAACACGAGTGAAACGGCAATAACCGCGGCGGTAAATGACCGAATGAGTCGCATGAGCTCCCTCCCCTACGGTAGCCCGGTAAGCGTTTGAAGTATGGGCAGAAGCGAACCCGCGTTGAAGCTTGGTACGTGCGATACTTGCACGCGAACTCCCAGCTGGTTGCTTATAGTATTCATATCCGACGAAACTTGCGCACTCTGCAAGATGCCGTTCGGGCCTATCGTCTGCAACACACTTCCCTGTGCGGTTGCGATCGCCACTTGGGCGCCATCCGGTCCAATGCTGATAGTGCATTGCGTACCGCACGTGTTCGTCGTTGGGACAATGATGGCTGAATCCACGGATCCGACCGTGACCGTTGCCGTGTTGGTAATGGTATTACCGTTTCCGGCGATTTGAATATTTTGCCCTACGCCGCTGGAAACGTTCGATGTTCCCGATCCGCCGATCGTCCCGCTCGGTGTCGCATCGGTAAGACCGCCGTTCGTCGACGAGCTCCACTCACCGACCGTGACCTGTCCGTGAGCGAGATCGAAACCCATATCCAATCCCGCTGAAACGCCGTGTGCACCGCCGCCACCGGCCTGCGTCCACGTCGACACCATATCGACGCCGAAGTATGTAACCGTTCCCGTTTGATTCGCGATGTTCGAGAGCGGATTTACCGTATTTGCCTGTGCGAGTGTAGCGCTTTGTGTAACAGTGAGTGCGGCCGGCCCGGCTGCATCACGCACGATACTTCGGGGCGGCACCGCAATTCGAGAAGACGCTGCCGGCACGTACATACCGCGAATTTGCGAGAGCGTGTCGTCCGAAACGACCTGCGCCTGCGGCAACGCAGGCAGTTCACCCGCCCGTGCGGGCGACGTGCCCAGCACAACTGCTGCGATGATGCATAAATGTCCCAGTTTCATTTGTCGCCTCAATCCTCAGAGCCGCGTGGCCGCCGGAATGACGATGTTCATGAGTACGGCGTTCGCAAGAGCGTACGTGTCGGGCGGCATGCTTGCCGCAAGGTGTGTGCTGCCCACGTAAAGCGGAATGGCTGCGAGCGCACTATCGCGCTCGAATCCCGGCGCTGCAACGACGAAGATGATGTTGTTCCAGCTCGACACAAAGTCGGGCGTAGGAATGGAACGGTTGCCCAGCATCGGGTCCGCAACGTATACGTATTCGGGCGTGGCTTTCTTCAAAACGACGAAATGCTCGTAGCCTTCGATCGACATCAGCACGATGCTGGGTACCTGCACTTTGTAAAGCATGTCCAGGGTCAACTTGTAGCCGATCCCGCGCATACCGATCGATTCGACGTAGTGCTTCATGTCGAGCATTGAAAAGCCGCGGTATTTTACGGTCTGAAAATCGCTCACGCGAAGCATGCCGACAATCGCTGCACGCTCGCTCAATCGCATCCCGTAGGCATCATCCAAAATCGTCGCGATCGCCGCGGCGCCGCAACTGTAATCCGTTTGCTGGTGCACGATCCCGGCGAACTGCCGGTCTTGAAAGCTCACGACCGGAACGTGCAACAGGCCGGCACCGGGCACAAAGCCTGCGATGTCGGCGCGCGCGGGCGCGCTGTAAATGCCGAGCGCAAAGACCAGAACTGTGAATCCGTTCAGTAATGCTTTCACCCGAATGTCTCCCCGATGAAAGAGAAAGTGCCGGGGAGGATGGCTCCTCCCCGGTTGTCGCGCTGATTAGTGACTTACCGAAAGCGCATTGGCCTGTTGGTTCGCGTAACCGGCGCCTACGTTGACGCCGATTTGACCCGAAGCGTTGGCAAATGCATTTTGGGCGATGTTGGCGACGTTGCCGCCGCTGATTACGTCGAACGCATCGCCCATGGACTGGTCGATCGTCGTCGTGTCGCCCGTGTTGTCCGAACCGTCGATGTTCGAACGGTTCATCTGCTCGTTGCCGGTTCCCGACGCCACGTTGGCGTTGATGTTGCCGGTAGCGTGCGCGAACGCGTTGTCGTTAATGAGGGCCGTGTTCAGTCCGTCAACCAAGTACAGGTGCGCGAAGCTGTCCTGATCCATCGTGACGTTTTGATTGCCGCCATTGTACGAGATCGTCATCACGTTCAGCTGTTTGTTGAGATCGCCGGAGGCGACGTTTGCATTGATGCTGCCCGTGGAGTGATCGAACGCGTGGCCCGTGATGTGTGCATTATTGAGACCGCAGACGGCACATCCCGAGAAGAAGTCCCCCTGGAACATGTCGATCGTTTGGCCTTTCAGCGTATCGTCGGCCGCGACGAACATCGCGTTGCCTTGCTGGTTCCATACGCCCGCCGCGACGTTTGCATTGACGTCGCCGCTTGCGAACGCGAAGGCGTTAGCACCGATCGATGCCTGCTCTAGACCGCTGAGGATCAGGCCTTGTCCGGAGCCGACCTGTGTGTAGTCGCCGCTGAAGTTGTACGTCGGCGATTGACGATCCAGAAGCGCAACGTTGGCTTGTTGGTTTCCGTTGCCCGCCGTCACGTTGGCGCCGATGTTTCCGCTTGCATTCATGAACGCACTGTCCTGAATGTTGGCGGCATTGCTGTCCTGATCGAGTTGGATGTTTACACCGGGAATGTAGTTCTGATTCCCTGTCTGATTCGACTCTTGGTCGATCGTCTGGTTGACTTGTGCCGGAGGCGCTTGCTGCGCGAATGCAGGCGCGGCCACGCTCGAGAACAATCCGAGCGTTGCGGCTGCCGCGAGCAGAGTACTAAAGCGTTTCATCTCTTTACTCCCCACTCGCCTACGGAATAACCGTCAGGATGTTGGCCTGCTGGTTGCCGTTGCCGGCCGACACGTTCACGCCGATGTTACCGCTTGCGTTCATGAACGCGTTCTGCGCGATGTTGGCGACGTTGAGGTCGGAGCCTTGGAACGACGTCGATCCGTCTTGCTCTTGTTCCAGCGAGCTGCTGTTCGAGCCGTTGGAGTCCATCGTCAAGATCTCGGCGCGATTCATCTGCTGGTTGCCGTTGCCGGCCGTGACGTTGACGCCCAGGTTTCCGGTCGCGTGATTGAACGCGTTATCGTTAATCAGCGCGAGTTGATTGCCCGAGTTGTCCCAGTCATTGCCGTTACCGTACTCGTCCGTCTCGCCTGTCGATTGCTCGAAGTCGTTATTCTGCGAGGCATTCGTAGCTGCGATCGTCATCGAGTTGATTTGCTGGTTTGCGTTACCGGCTGCGACGTTCGCACCGACGTTGCCGCTCGAATGATCGAACGCGTGGCCGTTGATGTACGCCTGCTGATGGTCGCAATACGTGCAGGTGTTCTGATCCGAAACCTGCGATCCGACAATCGTCTCGGAATTCAGCGAATCGTCCGCAACGATGAACGAGGCGTTTTGCTGTTGGTTGCCGTTGCCCGCTGCAACGTTCGCGTTCACGTTACCGCTTGCATACTTGAATGCTTGTCCTGTGATGCTGGCGTATTGTCCGGTGGAATCCGAGTAATCATTACTAATGCTCGATTGCTCGTAGTCGCCCGAAAACACGAAGTTCGGCGAGTGGTAATCGATGTACGCGTTGTTCGCTTGTTGGTTGCCGTTGCCGGCCGCGACGTTCGCGCCGATGTTTCCGGAAGCGTTCTCGAACGCGTTGTCCAAAACGTTCGCGGTGTTGTCGACGCTGGATCCGGACGAGTTTTGAATGTCTTGAGTCGTGGTTTGATTGACGTTGGCCGTGGTCGCCAGCGTGGGAGCGGCCATCGCCATTGCGAGCGTCAGTGTCGCCACCGATGCAAGCGATTTTTTGATGAGTGACATCCCCGTGGGTACTCCTTTCGGAAAGAAAAACGCCGGCGGTCAGTGCCCGGCGACGCTCGGAAGCTGCAGAACGAAGGCGTTGGCCGTACGGTTTGACGTACCGGCGACTTGGCTGACCTGCACGAGTCCTTTGGCATTTGCGAATGCCGTTTTAGCGACGGAAACCGCATTAACGCCGTTTGAAGAAGGCGTACCCGAGGGCGCGCTTTGATTCGGAAGTGCTGCGGAAAGCGCGCTGTCCGTGACGTACACGACGTTTGCTTGCGCGTTTCCGCTGCCCGCGGACTGATTCACTTGCAGGATGCCGGTTGCGCCGGCGAAGGCAAAGTCAGCGATTGACGAGGTGCCCGCAGCACCGCGAACAGCCGTTGCCGATTGTTGTACGAGCGGCGCGCCCGCTTTGCCGATTACGGCGACGTTGCTTTGCACGTTACCGTTTCCGGCGGTTTGGTTCACCGCTACGACGCCGGTTGCGTTCGTTAGCGTGTTGCCGTTAATGATTGCGGTTTGGCTGGGTTGATCGGCCAATGCGGCCGCCGTTGCGAGGATAAAGACCGCAACCAGATACGCGAATAGTGCACGAGACGTATGTAACAACGCCCGAACTCCCTTCTGTAGCGTGCGTAGAGCGTACGATGCGAGTGCTTGCAACGTCAGACCGACTGCGACTAGAGAAATCTAGTACTTGCGGTGCATGTAGCACGACAGGGCTCACGGGTCGCATTGAGGCGATCGCACCAACGGCCCAAAAAAACCCCCAAAATGGGGGTGGCGAGCGATGCCTTCCCGGCGTTTTACTTCGTGTACAGCCGGATTTTTTTCCGGTTCGTATGCATGCTTTTTGGAGATCCGCGCACATGTCGGTCGTAGCTTTAGAGGCAAGGGTGCTGCGCGTTTACGTTATCGTGCCGCAAATTTTACTCGGCAAAGCGCTGTGCCGCACGCTATCGAAAGAACCGTATGTTGCCGTCG
Organism: uncultured bacterium; assembly: GCA_964531205.1. GTDB lineage: Bacteria > Vulcanimicrobiota > Vulcanimicrobiia > Vulcanimicrobiales > Vulcanimicrobiaceae > JAICWY01. The sequence goes on along the minus strand of CAZHGH010000106.1, from coordinate 3,965 downwards.
CCGGTGAATCGGCGCACTGCGATGCTCAAGAGATCGCGAAGGCCCGTCCTGACGTCATCGTCTTAGATTGTGACGGATCCGTAACCGGCGTTGCGGATTTCGTACGCCGCATCCGCAGCGTACTTCCACAAGTCCGGATCTGTTTACTCAGCGCGCAACTCAGCGCCTCGGCGATGATGAGCGCCATATCGGCCGGGGTCGACGGGTACGTCATAAAAGACATCACGCCGGCCGAACTGGCCGCATGCATTCAGAAGATCGCGCACGACGGTTTTTATGCGGACCCGCGTTTGGCGGGTGTGCTTCTGCGCGAACGTGCGAAAGGCGATTCGGCATGCCTCTCGCGACGCGAGATGGATGTGGCCAAACTCGTTGCGGAGGGGCTCTCCAACAAGCAAATCGCCGCGCGGCTTTTGGTCTCGGATAAGACCGTTAAGAACCACATCGCGAACATCTTCTCTAAACTGCGCGTTTCCGCACGGACGCAAATCGCGGTTTACGTCGTGCGTAACGGCATCGCATCACCATGAAAGGCAGCCAACTCATGAAACGCTCCTGGTTGGGCACTACGTTCGTACTCATCGCGCTGACACTCACCATGCAAACCGTGGACGCGCAAACCATGGCGGCTGCGGCACCGGCGACGCGTCACGTCGCACCCGCAGCGGCAAGTCAGCCATTCGTTCCGGAGAATCCAGCCGTAACGCGGCGCGCTCTCGATTGGGTCGGGCGCTTTCAAACGACGAACATCGATCGCACGCAATTAAGTCCGGTCATCAATGAAAAACTGACCCCAGCTGTTCTCGCGGCGATGAAACGGCAATTGGCTCCGCTGGGAACGCCGACCGGAATCGCGTATGGCGGCGCGCGCAATATCAAAGGCGACTACGTGTACCGCTACGTCGTCGTCTTTCCGATCGGAGCGATTCAGGAGTTCATGTCGATCGACGCAACGGGGAAAATCGCTGGGGTGCTGTTTTTGCCGGTTCGCTAATGCGCGCACCGGTCCACCGGTTCGTCGTCATCGTCGATGAAAGGGGGCGTGTTGTGGCACGGGAGGATCTTCCGGCGCACACGCCTTTTCTTCGTTATAGCGCGCCAAAGTTGCCCGAAGAAGTAGTTCTCTTGGCCCGTCGCGCGGTACGCAAGCAGACGCACCTTTTAAGCTCAGGTTGTCTTATGCACGTCGTTCCGTTCTCCGAAGCGCCTGACGGACTCACCGCGCTGATCTTTGAGGAGCTAAGGTTGCGTTCGGGGACGTAAGCGCGAAGGGCATGCTCCGGCAGCAAGCAAACATAAGCCTTGTCGCTTTTAAAGTGGGCGAGGTTGGGTGTATGACGCGGGTCCCCTCGAGTATTCGCCAGCGCGCACTGCCGCATCTGATAATTATCGATGCGGATTTTCAAATCGTGCATTACGAAACCGCCGCGCTGCGTTTATTAGAAGATCTTTGCGGCGCCGCACCCGAGGGCCGTTTACCGCGCGCGATCGAGTCTTCCGTTCGCAGCGCATTAGCCCAGAACTTTGATGCGGATACGGTGCAGCACGCCACGATCATGCCCATTCCATCGCTGCTCGTGCATATCAGCCGGATTCACGGCGGCGGTTCGTCGTTCTTCGCTTTGCTGCTTCAACGCGAATTGCGCCGTGCGCCCCTTGCCTCTGCCACGCGGCGTTTCGCGTTGACCAAACGCGAAAGCGAAGTATTGCAGCTCGTGATGCGCGGAATGCACGCGACCGACATCGCGCAGCAGCTTTCCATTTCGCAGAGCACGGTTACCGGTTACTTCAAAGGGCTGTTGCGAAAGACGCAGGCGCGGAATCGATCGGAAATGGTCGCGAAAGTTCTGGGCTGGGAAGACGGCGACATCAGTTCGGCAATGGCCTAAGTCACAGCGAACCTGGGCGCGCGCCACGGGCAGTCCAAGCCGCCGCGGAGATTTCGCAGATATGCTCGATGCATGAATGCGATGCTCCTAACGATTCTGGCCGCGGTCACAACTATATCGGCTTCTCCATCAGCATGGACGGCGCAGAAGCCGGCAGTGCAAACGGCGATTCTGCATAAAAACCCGAACCTGCAGATCAGTTCGATCTTGATCAAGCAATCCTATGCGCTGGTTTCGGCAAAGGGATTTAAGGCGGTGCTCCGCCGCGGGCCGCAAGGTTGGAGTGTCACGTGCGAGCTTAACACCACCACCATTAGCGCACAGGCGCTCCAGTCTAGCTGCGGCGTTCCGGGAGCGGTTGCAGGGCGCCTCGCTGCGGACGAGCCGATCAACGTCCTTGCGAACGAGGGCAATTTCCGGAGCGCCGCTACGGCGCAGCAGCAGATCGTCACAGGCGCATCCGCGCCCGAGAGCCCTACGGAAATCGTGCGGCTCCAACAGTTGAACATGCTCGATACCGAGATGCGTCTGCAGCAAATCACGCGCGGCCAAGCGATTCAGCAATGGAGTCAGCTGCAGTACTCTTGGCTACTCCCCTAGAGCCGGCACGGCGGCGTGCCGATAGATCTTCTCGGACAGATGAGAGACAGAAGATCCGAGCCCACGCCGGCGGCGGTCGAGGCTAACCGGCGTGGCCTAGAGCTTCGCGCTCAAGGGCGGCTTGCCGAAGCAGCAGCTGCATTCAACGAGGGTCTGGCAACGCAGTCCGATCTGCCCGAACTCCACGCGAACCTCGGCGTTACGCTTTCGGATCTGGGACGCTTCGATGAGGCTCGCACGGCATTCGAAGCCGTGCTGGCTCTGGATTCGGATCACGTGGGCGCGCATTGGGCGCTTTACGAACTGGAACAGATTACGGGAAACGTTCCCGCTGCACTCGCGCATCAGCAAGCAGTTTTGAAACGGCAAACGCTGTTCGTGCAACCGGCGTTGCGAGAGCAGCGACGCGTGCTCGTGCTGATGGCGCCCGGCGACTGGCAAGCAAATGTGCCCGTCGATTTCCTCATCGATCCGGCAACGACGACGCTGCACAAACTTTTCGTCGTCTCCGCGGAACAACTCGCAGCCGTTCGCATTCCTTCAGCGGACGTTATCTTCAACGCGATCGGAGAATCTGAAGCAAACCGCCCGTCTCTCCAACTCGTCTCAGAGCTAGCAGCCTCCACAAATCTGCCGTTCCTCAATCATCCGGACAACGTGCTCAAAACGAATCGCGTGCAGTTGTACCATGCGCTGAAAACGATTTCAAACGTGCTGGTTCCGGAGACGCAACGCGTTACGCGCGACGAACTAGAGAACGGCCGGCACGGCATACCGTATCCGCTCGTGATCCGCCCCGTGGATTCGCATGCCGGACACAACCTGGCACGCGTGAACGACGATGCGGAGTTGGCGGCGTATTGCGAACAAACATCCGCGGCTTCTTTCTACGTCATGCCGTTCATCGAATTCGCCTCGGCGGATGGGTACTATCGCAAGTATCGCGTTATCGTCGTTGACGGCGTTCCGTACCCATATCACCTTGCGATCTCTGAGCGATGGATGATCCATTACTACAATACGCCGATGCGCGAACAGGCTTGGATGCGAGCGGAAGAGGAGCGCTTCTTATCGGGCTTCGACTCCCTCTTCGGACCCGCACTGCGGCAAGCGTTCGCGGAAATAGCGACCGTTCTCGATCTCGAATATTTTGGCGTGGACTGCTCGATCGATCGCGTTGGGAGTCTGGTCGTTTTTGAAGCAGACCCGGCGATGATCGTGCACGCGGGCGACGACCCGAAGCTCTTCGCTTACAAGTATCCTTACGCGGAACGCATATTCAAAGCGTTCGAACAGCTCGTGGACGGACGCTCATTCCCAGCGCGCTTCGGGAATTTTGTCTAAAATATACTGAGCGTACCACTTCGGCCAATCGGCATCGCTATGGCCCAGTGTACGCTCGTATTCTCCATGTGCGCTTTCGGCCTCGCGCAGCAGTTTTGCTAGTTGATCGGCGGTAAGCTTTTCCATTTCATC
>CAZHGH010000105.1:0-9844 GCA_964531205.1 uncultured bacterium | reverse complement strand
CGCTTTGCTCAAGGTCCTTCGATACCTCAGGATGACAATTAGGCGAAAGACTCCATCAGATCCGACCACTGCTCGCGTGTAAGGCGAAGTTCGTCTTCGTTCATATATGCGAGCGGTTTTTTCGGCAAACGTTCGCGTTCGCAAAGATCGTGCGCGGCCGTGTCGACGTACAGCAGGCCCGTTACCAGCTCGCCGCGATCCCGCGCTTCATGCATCGTGCGCAATGCTTCGATGCGGCTCGTCGGGTCGTAATCGTGTTCGAGTTTGCGCAGCAACACGCGATTGCCGTTGTCGAACACGACTTCTTTGACCGTTCCGGGCTCGTAATCGATCGTAACTTCCTGGCTGCCCATGATGAAGTCGGCCGTATGCAGCACGGCGTGATGCTCTTGAATGTATTTGTAGCTCTTTGTCGAGCCTTCGTGGTCGTTGAATGTCACGCACGGACTGATAACGTCTAACACCGCGATGCCGCGATGCGAGAACGCGGCTTGCAGCAGCGGAATCAACTGTTTGCCATCGCCGGAGAACGATCTCGCAACGAACGTCGCGCCGAGCTCCACGGCAAGTCCGCAAACGTCGATCGTTTCGAACTCGTTGACTTGGCCTTTCTTGAGCACCGAACCGCGATCGGCTGTTGCGGAGAATTGACCCTTGGTGAGGCCGTAGCAGCCGTTGTCTTCGATGATGTAGGTGCAGTCGACGTTTCGCCGGATCATGTGGCAGTATTGTCCCAGACCGATGCTGGCCGTGTCGCCGTCGCCGCTGATGCCGAGCACCATGAGTTCGCGATTGGCGAGTTTCGCGCCGGTCGCAAGCGACGGCATGCGCCCGTGCACGCCGTTGAAGCCGTGCGCGCGTTCTACAAAATACGCAGGGGTCTTTGAAGAGCAGCCGATGCCGCTCATCTTTGCGAGTTTGTACGGATCGACGCCGTATTCGTAGAGCGCCTTAATCAAATTGTTCGTAATCGAGTTGTGCCCGCATCCCGCGCAAAGCGTTGTGGCGGCGCCTTTGTAGACGTCGCGGCTCAGGCCGATAATATTGACGTTGGCAGTCATACGAGCACCGTTTCCTCCGCGGCAAGAATGGGATCGACGACGACCGATGCGTCGATCGGCACGCCGTTATAATGACGAATGGAGCGAAGGCGCTCGATCAGATGCGCAGGCAGCTCCGTGCGCAGAATGCCGTACAGCTGCCCGTCGCGGTTCTGTTCGATAACGTAGATACGCTCGTGGCGTTCGATGAACGCGCTGATTTCGGCGCTAAGCGGCAATGCGCGCACGCGCAGGTAATCGGTTTCAATACCGGCCTCACGCAAGCGGTCGCGCCCTTCCACGACGGCGTGATGCGTCGTGCCAAAAGCGATGATGCCGATGTCGTTGTCCGTATCGTCGACAACCGGCTGCGGCACGGCGCTGCGCGCCGACTCATGTTTGCGTGCGAGGCGGTCGAGGTTCGTGCGGAAGACATCCGGATTTTCCGAATAGCGCGCATCCTCGTCGTGGCCCGAACCGCGCGTAAAGTATCCGGCTAACGGATGTTCCGTGCCGGGCAGGGTGCGATACGGAACCCCGTCGCCTTCGACATCCTTATAGCGTCCCCACGATTCCACACTAGCGAGATCTTCCGCACTCAAAACCTTCCCGCGATCGAACGGCTTCTCCGGATACGCAAGCGGCTTGGTCATCCAGAGATTCATGCCGAGGTCGAGATCGCTCAGCACGAAAACGGGCGTTTGAAAACGATCGGAAAGATCGAACGCCTGCATTGAGAGCTCGTACGCTTCAACAACGGTTGCGGGCAAAATGACGATGTGTTTCGTATCGCCATGCGAGAGCGTGTACGCGAACGAAAGATCGGCTTGCAGCGTCCGTGTCGGTAACCCGGTTGATGGACCCGCGCGCTGAATGTCAAAAATAACGCCGGGTAATTCCGCGTAGTAACCCAGACCCGCAAACTCCGCCATGAGCGAAAGTCCCGGACCTGATGTCGAGGTCATCGCGCGCGCCCCGGTCCACGTTGCGCCGAAAACCATGCCGATCGCGGCGAGTTCGTCTTCCGCTTGAATGATCGCCGCTTTTCTTTCGCCGGTTTCTTTGTCCACACGGAAGCGTTCGCAGTAGCTGATGAACGACTCGCAGAGTGACGAAGAAGGCGTGATGGGATACCACGCAGCAACGGTGCAGCCGCCCATCACGCAGCCTAGCGCGGCGGCGCTATTCCCGTCCATCAGCATCAAATTCTCGGTATGCCCGCTCATGCGTTCGAGACGATACTCGTCGCGCTTCGGTAAATGTTCTTTCGCGTACTCGACGCCCAATCGCACCGCATCCATGTTCGTGTCAACGGCCTTGGGCTTGCGTTTGAACTGCGCCCGAAGCGCGGCTTCGACGCCTTCCGCGCCGATGCCAAGCAGATGCGCGAGCACGCCGACGTAGATCATGTTGGTGAGGTACTTGCGAAGTGCGCCGTCGCTCACGTGTTCTTTAGCAAGCTTTGCAAACGGCACGGGGTAGTACGTGAGGTCCGTTCTCGCCGCAGCGCCTGTTACGCTATACGCCGCTTCATGGATCACAACGCCGCCCGGCTTGACGTCGACGACGTCAGCCTGCCAGGTTGCGGGATTCAACGCGATGAGAATGTCGATGTCGCGCGTGCGGCATTGGTAGCCTTGCGGCGACACGCGTACGTCGAACCAGGTTGGGAGGCCTTCGATATTAGATGGAAAGACGTTTTTCGGCGCAACCGGAATGCCCATCCGGAAGATGGCGTTGGTCAAGACGAGGTTGGCGGATTGGCTTCCGGACCCGTTGACTGTCGCGGCGCGAATCGTCAGGTCGTTGACGGTACTCACGCCTTAATACTTCTAGTCTTCGTCTAGCTCGTCATCCAATTCGTCGTCTTCTTCGGCGGCGATGACCTCCTGCGCGTTCCCGGCGCCCTGGTTTTCCATGTCATCCCGTTCGGGTTTCAGATCCGGATTTCGCATCGGATTGATGTTGTCTACCATAATGCGCAGATATACCCTGAGCGATGTACGACCGTGAAAGCATCACGTACTCGCCCGCGCTGATGTCGATCCACTTTGCGGCCTCGCCCTCGAGCGTTTTCTTAACTTTGGCCGGGGATCCGGCGGCGAGCACACCGGGCGGAATCTCACACCGCTCGCCGACGACGCTGCCGGCGGCAATCAGACTGCCCTCTCCAACGATCGCGCCACCGAGTACGACCGCGTTGCTTCCTATTAGAGCCTTCTGTTTAATATGGCAGTCTTCCATAACCGCGCAGTGCCCCACGGTCACGTCGTCGCCCACGATCGTTCGGCCGTGTTCGCTGACGTGGAGCACCGCGTTGTCCTGGATGGAGCTTCGCGCGCCGACCCGGATCGGACCGTTATCGCCCCGCAGCACCGCCCCGAACCAGATGCTCGATTCAGGTCCGATCTCGACGTCGCCGATGAGCACCGCTGTGGGCGCCACAAAGGCCGACGGGTCCACTTTTGGGCTGCGTCCGCGGTACTCGATGAACATGCATATCCTCCGGCGAAGGCGATTCGGATGCACCGTCACAACACCCCGCTGCGCGGCGTGAAGGCAACGCCCCATCCTAAGGAAGGCAACCCTCAGTACACGGAGATCAACTACCGGTACGCCGGGCAAACCGGCCACATTCACGAGGTCGTGACCATCAATGGCCGCGAGCTCGCGAAGGTCGGCTTTAACGACCGTAAGATCGTGTACTACTTTCTCGAGGACCTCGCGCTGGACGCATCCGCGAAGCGCGGCACCTTCCACGATGAAAAGTAAGTTTTTCGGTCTATCATAATACGTACTTTACAAACCTTTAACTAAACCGCTCTTGTTTTGAGTCCCTTTGCACTATTTGTGGACCTATCTTTACTTAGGCAAAGTTGTCATAATCGGTAGGTAAGTAAGCCGTACAAGCGCCGGGTTTTCGGCGTGAAGCGGCGATGAGGGGAATTAGGCCAGTGGAAGCACTGTTTAGAAGGGCCTGCATTTTGCTATTGTCTCTGAGCCTGGCGGCTTGCGCGGGACAGGGCATGCAGCCGAATACCACCACGACCAGTGCCGGGACGGTCGGCGGGCTGCACAAGCTCGACGTATACGGCGGAATCGGCACGATGTCGCTAATGATGGGTGATGCCCCGCCGTGGTTCAGCGGACGGGCACTCTCGCATTTCTACGTCGGCGTGCGCGAGGTCGATTTGATCGCGAATGGTCAGGCAACTCCGGTGATTTCACTGGCTTCGCCGTACGTTTTCGATCTGCTCGCGTACCAGGACGGCAGCATGGCCGCGCTCGGCCAAGCCTCCGTCACACCTGGACAATATTCGCAGATCCGCTATGTGGTCGATACGGCGAGTGCGCAAGCGGTTTTCAGCGACGGTTCGTCGCTGCCGGTGACGTTCATGACGAACAACGGCAGCAGCGCAAATCGTCCGGGCGCATCGACAATCACCACAACGGACCCGAATATTCCCGGAGCGGTTGACGTTACGGTCAACGCTTCGATCAGCGTCAATAACGGCGACAACATCGCCTACGGTGCGGACTTTAACGCGCTGGAGTCGATGGCCGTCGTAAACAATAATTCCGTCAAGGTTCGCCCGTCGGTCGTTACGGCGGCGTCGAACGCATCAGGTAAAATCACCGGCAACATCGTGAACCAAAGCGGCGCGGCGGTGCAAAACGTCGTCGTTGCAGCAGTTGCCTCGGACGGCACGATCGTCAACACCGCGTTGACGGGCCCGTACGGGAAATTCAACATTCACGGCGTGAATGCCGGCACGTATCAACTCGTGCTTTACAACTCCTACACCACAGTCGGCGGACAGCAATACAACGCATCCGCGGCAAGCAACACGGCGACGTCTTTCAACGGACCTTCGGTTACGGTAACCGGCGGCGCAGAGACGGCAGTCGGAACGCTTACAGACTAAGTGTGACGGGAGGGAGAAGCATATGAAACTACCAGCACATAAAGCAGGTGCGTTGCTGCTCAGCCTTGGACTCGCAGCGTGCTCTATGCATGGAAGCCAGCCTTCGGATACGCTTTCAGGCGCGTCCTCCGGTATCGTGCAACCCATGGATGTATACGGTGGGATTGGAAACCTCCTCAACGTCCTGTTAGGCGATGCCACGCCGCGGCTCGGCAACAAAAAGCTCAGCCACGTAAATATCGGTATTCGCGAGATCGACGCCGTGAGTAACGGCACGACGTACGTTATCGCGAAATACGACCATCCAAAAGTCGTGGACGTTCTGGCGTTCCAAGATGACAACGGAGCACCGCTCGGCAGTGCTAAGACACCGCAGAAAACGTATCAACAAGTACGATTCGTCGTCGATCTGCCGACGAGCCAAGTCGTGTTTAAAGGAGACGATCGCGTAGGCATCACGTTCCTTACCAACACGTCTACGGCAAGCAGCGTTCACGCGGGATCGAACACCACGACGGTTGCAGATGGACCGGGCGCGGTCGACGTAACCGTGACGCAGCCGTTCACCGTTCCGGCAGACGGCAAGCCCGACGTACGCGTGGACTTTAATCTCTACGAATCCCTCGCAATGCTGAGAAATGAAGGCGTGGCGGGAGTCCCGGCGCTCTTCGTTGCTCCGCGTTCGGATATGGGTTCGATTAAAGGCACGCTGCAGAACGGTCGAGGCTACGCAGTAGCAAACGCTACGGTCGTAGCGGTCGCGTCCGACGGCTCAATCGGAAATACCACGTGCACCGACGCAAATGGTTCCTTCACTCTCGGCACACTCCGAAGTGGATCCTACCAACTCGTCATCTACAACGGATACACAACCGCCGCAGGGCAGCAAGTGAACGCGAACGGCGCTTCTAGCGCGCAGAGCGTCACCGGTCCCGCCGTAACTGTGACGGCCGGAAAGACTACTTCACTAGGTACCATCGCGGACTGATCGCTGAGGGGTGCGATTCAAGTGCAAGATGCACGTTTAATTACTGCCGCCGACGCAACGAGGCTTTTCGAACAAGCCCTTGAAGCGCAACGGCGCGCACAACGGGATGAGGCGCTAGCGCGGCTCACCGGTTGCGAAGACTGGCCGGTTCCGCTCAACGAGCAAGGCTTGATCTTACGCGCCGAGACGCTGACGTTCCGCGACCCGATTCTCGGTCTCGAAGAACTTGCGACACATTCGGACGCCTTTACGACGACGAATGGAAAGTTCGGATACTACATCGCCTCGGCACGCGCGTACACCAATTCGCGCAACTACGACGGTGCAACGGCAATGCTGGACGCTGCCGAAGCTCTGCTCGATGGGCCGCAGGACGAACGCCGCGGTAAGGTCGCGCATTATCGCGCACGCTTACTGTGGTCGACAAAAACCTACGAGCCGCACAGCGATTACTTCAACTACTCGCTGCGCGACCCGGATCCGGCGATTCGCTTCTCGGCACTGCTTCTGCGTTCGTGGATGCATGCCGGCTTGGAAGACTACCGGTCGCAGCTGCAAGATCTCCTAGCTGCTTTCCGGCTCTTCGATGAAGAAGGGTACCGCTGCGATCTCAGTAACGTCTCGGTCGCATTGAACGCAATGCTCCGCCTCGCGTTTGAACTCGGCGATGATGCCGCGGTCAGCGCCGGCGAAGCGGCCTACGACACGATCGAATGGACTCGCGATATCCAGGATTACCGCTTCTTGTGCGTTCGCGCCCTAGCATGGTACGCGTTCTTACAAGGAGAACCGGCACGCGCGCAGTGGCTCTTCAAAGAGTCGAACGACTTCGCGCCGACGGTTGCCTGGCAAGTCATGGCTCACGTCGATCGTGCCTTCGTGGCACGCATGAACCTCAATGAGGCATGGGCGACGGAGGAACTGTACCAAGCGCACGGGCTGGCTCGCACCGTTTCGTGGAGCGCGACCAGCGGTGAAGAACGCATGGCTCTTATGACACTCGCAGTGCTCTTCGCACCGGTCGAGATGTCGCAAGCGCAGCGGTACGTTTCGACGTACATTCAAATCGGCTCCGAGAACCTCAATCCGACTCTCGCGGCCGCCCATGAAACTCGCCGAAACATCGCACACCAAAAGTTCGCGGAAGGCCGCGTTCAGGCGGTGCTCGGCAACACGGTTCTTGCAATAAAATCGCTCGAATCAGCGTACGAAATCTTCACGCAGATCGAGCACGAATACCGCGCCGCTCTTGCAGCGCAAGCGTTGTACGAAGTGACAAAACACGAGAACTGGCTGAAGTTGGCGCAAGCCCACGCAGCCAAGTTCCCGAAGAGCGCACTCTACCAACGCATGCTCGACAACAGCGTGCCGACGCAGGACGAGCAGCTCGGATTGCTCAGTCCGACGCAACGGCAAATTGCGGTAGCGTTCTGTCAGGGTACGGATATGGAGGAACTCTCGCGGCGGTTTAGCCGGAGCGTCTTCACCCTACAGAAACAGGTGGACACCATCTACGCAGCGCTAAACGTCAGGACGCGTATGGATCTGCGTAAGGAACTCCACCGCCGGGGTCTCATGTGATTCTGGTGCTCCTAGCAGTGGCGGCGCTAGCGTGCTGCGCCGCCCTGCTCCTTTCGGCGATGAACCGGCGGCTGCGTGCGCAACACGCTTCCGCCGTTCGCGCCCTGACGGAAAAACGTTATAACATCCTGGAGACTATCCCGGATGGCTTCTTTATTGTCGACGCCGATATGCGGTTCTCGCATATCAACGAACAGGGCGAGACGTTGTTGCATCGCGGTGCCGCCGAACTCATCGGTACGAACATCCGCGATTTGCTCGATCCGCTTGCATCGGAACTCTTGCCGGAGATGGAACGCGTTAAGAAGTCCGGCGAGCCGCTCGAGCGTCTGCAGCATTTTCAGTCAACGAACAAATGGTGCGAAATTCGCATCCAACCCGCGAGCGACGAGCTTCTCGTTTACCTCCGCGATGTGACCGAGCGTAAGCGCACGGAACTCGCATCGCAGGAGACGGAAAGCCGCGTTCGCGTTTTGCTCGCGCAAGTGCCGGCGGTGTTATGGACCGTCGATCTCGATATGCGTTTGACGTCCGTTGCCGGCGCCGGTTTAGCCGCGCGCGGACTTCGCTCCGAACAACTCGTCGGAGCGCCGTTCGAAGCGCTCATAGCTCACGCGGAGCAGAAAACCGTCAGCATTTCCGCCGTGCGCCGTGCGTTCGAAGGGGAGACCGTTCGCTACGAGACGCGCGAAGATTCGCGTTGGCTGCAAAACGATGTCGAACCGCTGCGCGATGCGGACGGTAAAGTCATCGGCGCGATCGGCGTGATGCTCGATGTTACCGAAGTCCGGGAAAGCGCTGAGCGTTTCTCGCGTTTGGCGCGCGAAGACGTCATGACGGGACTGCCGAACCGGCTCGCCCTCGAGGAACGTCTCACACCGCTTCTCGAGCAAGCGCTTTCGAAAAAAGAATCCGTCGCGGTGCTGTTCATCGACATCGATCGCTTCAAGAATATCAACGATACGCTCGGACATCGCACCGGTGATGAGTTGCTGAAATCCGTTTCGAAGCGTCTGCGCGACCGGTTAAGCGAAAATGCAGCGATTTACCGTCCGGGCGGCGACGAATTCGTCGTCGTGATGCATGGCATTCGCCACAAACGTACTGTGGCGACGGTCGCAATGGACGTGCTTGCCGCGTTCCAAGAACCGTTCGAAATCGACGGCCGCGACTTGTTCGTCACCGGCAGCGTCGGTGCGAGTATCTTCCCGCAGAACGCGCAGACGGCCGAAGAATTGATCGCGTTCGCGGACTCTGCAATGTATCGCGCTAAAGAATCGGGCCGCAACAACGCGAAGTTCTACGACGGAACGATGCACGCGCACGTGCTCGAGCGCATGGGGCTGGAGCAAGATCTGCGCCAGGCGCTCGCGCGCGAAGAAATGCGTTTGGTATTCCAGCCGGTCGTAGACACGATGACGCGGCGTCCCGTCGCGTGCGAAGCCCTCGTGCGCTGGCACCATCCGTTGCTCGGCGAACTGAGCCCGCAAGCGTTCATTCCGATTGCGGAGGAAACCGGACTCATCGTCGACATCGGACGCTGGGTACTGCGCGAATCCTGCCGCAAAGCGTCGGCAATGCGCCAAACGCTCGATCCGAATTTCCGTATCGCCGTAAATCTTTCGCCGCGCGACTTTTACGAGCAAGACTTCGGCGCGATGCTCGGCAGCGTGCTTGCTGAAACGGGGCTGCCGCCGGATGCGCTGGATCTCGAAGTCACCGAAAGCGTCATGCTCAACGAAGTCGCGGTCGCCACGCTTACGCGTATCTCCGCGATGGGCGTGCACATCGTGGTGGACGATTTCGGTACCGGATACAGCTCGCTGAACTACATCAAACGTTTGCCGGTGAATGCGATTAAGATCGACAAGAGCTTCATCGACGACGTCACGCGCGACTCGTACGATCAAGGTATCGTCAAAGCGATAACGACGCTCGCGCAAACGCTCAATCTGCGCGTCGTTGCGGAAGGCATCGAGTCGGAGGCTCAATGGGACTTCATCCGCTCGCTGCGTTGCGATCAAGCGCAGGGGTATTTCTTCCACCGCCCAGTTGCGTGGGAAGACGTGGTCGACATTGTCCGCCGCGCCGAGCCGGCGCAGCGCCAAGCGGCTACTAAGGTGATTCCGCTCTACCAAACGGGCACGAATTAAGGAACCGGCTTAACGCCAACCAAACGTGCGGATGAAGGGGGCGTGCCGGAGACGTTGAACCTGGGTCCCCGGCCCTTCGCCGACGTAGCTCAGTTGGTAGAGCAGCTGTTTCGTAAACAGCAGGTCGCCGGTTCGAGTCCGGCCGTCGGCTCCATT
>CAZHGH010000104.1:0-9911 GCA_964531205.1 uncultured bacterium | reverse complement strand
GCGGCGCGGCTATTCACTTTATGCGCTTTGAAGATGAGCTTGATGTGATTTTTGATCGTGAATTCGCTGCGGCCGAAGTTCTTGGCGATTTCCGCTGTTGAAAGGCCCCGGCACAGCTGTTCGAAGACGCGCTGCTGCATCGGCGGAAGTGACGGCGCGCTTTGCGCACGAGCGAGCGCGCGTAGTTCGTCGCCAAGCCAGCTATTGGGATAGTTCCGCAGTTTTTCGGTGGCGAGTTCGAGATACTCCGGCTCTCCGGTCGCTTCGAACAAGCGCAGCGCGCAGCGGCCGGCGCGCCAATCGTATCCGGCGTGTTCGTAGGCGCCGAGACTTTGGCGAAGCAGTTTTATTCCGGCGGAGGTATTGCCGAGCGCGAGTTGCGTGACGCCCGCAGAGTAATTCGCAAGGGCGTGAAGCCGCTCGTCATTGCTATACAACAGCAGCGGCGCCTGCAATTCGCCCAGTTCGCGATAGAGCGCCATGTAGCGCGCGGCTTTCCCGGTGTCGACTGGTGCAAACATCTCGGCGAGCAGCAACAGGCCTACGCGTTCTTCGTTTCGCGTTGCGCGCCAATCTACGTGTTGCGCAACCTCGTCGGCCTCATCAAGTTCTTGGCGGGACCAGCGCGCTTCGTTGACGCAGCGCGCCAGATACGCCCGGTCCAGCAGCGCGATCGCACGCCACGCGGCACTGGGCGCGAACGCGGCGCTCTGTTTTAAATAACGGAACGCGTTAAAGTAATCGCCGCGCAGCGCGTGACTCCAACCTAATGCCTTCAGCGACTGAAAACGCTGCAGATTCAACTCCGCCGGCCACGCGCATTCTCGAAGCTGCCGCTCGACCGCGGGAATCGCTTCGGGCAAATTCATCTCTCGAACGAGCGTCGCGAGCGTGTGCGTGACCCAGGCGGCATTCATCGCAAAATGCGAATCGCCCGGGGGCATGAGATCGAGCGCGCGGTGCAGCGCCTGCGCTTGCTGCACGTGGCGTCCTTCGATGTTGTAGATGTAGTTTTCGAGGATCAATGCGTCGACCTTACGTTCCGGCGAGGAACCGCGTTGCGCGAGCGCAAGTTGCTCGCGCGCGGCGGCCAGATTTTTTTCCGCACCATACCGCCGGCCGCGTCGGTACGCGATCTCCGCCTGCAACTCCGGATCGTTCAAGCGCTCCGCATGCGATTGAGCCGCTTCGAAATACTCGTCGGCGACGGCATATTCGTTCACGCGCGTGTGCGCAATCGCCAGCAACAACACGCGTCTGGCTTCCTGCGCTAGGTCCTTGAATGTTTGATCCGAGAGCGCACCGATGACCGCGGGCGCATTATCTTGCAGATGTCGCAGGCGCGCTTCGACTAACAGCCGTTCGGGCGCGTTGGGACGCGCGCGCACCTGCATAAGCATCGCTTCAGCTTCAGTCAGACGCGCATCATCGAGCGCGGTTTCAACGGCCGCGAGTTCGACGCCGGCGATGCGCTTACGCCCGGAACGCATACCGGCAAAGTTCCGCGCAGGGACGGCTAGCCCATGCGAGCCATCCCTGCGTGCTTGGTTTAGATATTATGGAGTGGGTGCGGGATGGGGCGGTGGCAAACCGCCGCCGCTATCCTGTAACTGCCGCGTTGCCGGCAGCATACCGGTGCCGCCGTTTGTCGACGGTGTGCATCCAATGAAAAAAGCCGCGACGATTAGTGCCGTCACGGCGATGCGACCAAAGTGAATGAGCATTTCACTACCTCCTCGTAGCCAGCCCTTAAGGGCTAGCTAGAGGCGCTTCGCGAAGGACGCAAAACCCACTAGCCCGAACGGGCTAAAGGTTGCGTTGACCGGGTGTGGGCTAGCTTGCGATTGCTTGCTTTCTCACGTATCGTAGTGAAGTGGTGCGCCGAGCCGCCTTACAAGGCGGTGAATATGACGTTTTCCGCCGCGAGGAACTGCGAGCCGAATTTGCAGCGATCGAGGCAGAGGACGACGTCGAAATCGAACTGGGAACGACGACGTTTATGGACGCCGGTGCTATAGGTTTGCTTATCGCGTTTCGGCGCCGGTTACTCGAACAGAATGCGAAGGTGCGCGTGCGCTTACTGAATGCGACGCCGATCGTGCGGCGCGTTCTTCAGCTCTCCAAGGCCGACGATCTATTCGACTTCGCGCCGTAACGGCAATTCGACCGTTACGTGATTGCCGTAGCCCGGTACGTGTTCCACTTTTACATCGGACGCAAGACGGCGCACGATGTATAATCCGCGTCCGGACTCGCTGAGAATATCTTTCGGCAAAGTGGATCCCGCCTCAAACGCCGGACCGCGATCGATCACGTGCAGTACCGGACTTTGACCCGTCCAATCGAGATCGATGTCGATCGGCCCGGGTGCGTGACGCACCACGTTCCCGATCAGTTCCCCGAACACGAGTTCCGCGGCGCTTACGCTGAAACCGTCGTTAACCTGCGAGCGAATGTACTGCACGAATTCGGCACGGGCGTCCTGTGCGGCACGCGCGTTTTCTGCATCGAACGACCAGCGTTTCGATACTTCGAACGAAATCGTCAGAATTGCGACGTCGTCGTCGGCGCGGCCGGCAAGACACGATTCCTCGATAAATCGCGCCGGACTATGTGTGTGCAGCACGGCATCGCTATTGACGACACGTTCAACATTCTCGAAGCCTTTGATCACGTCGTGCGACACTTCGGTGAGGCCGTCGGTGTAGAGCACGAGCAGCTTCGCATCGGTTAAATCGGCTGTTCTAGACTCTGCCGGCTCTGCTTCACGGCGCAAAGCGATCGGCAAACCCTCGGCCTCCAGTTCGATGGTACCGTTGCTGCCGCGTAGCAACGGCGGCGGATGGCCGGCGTTGGCATAGGTTATCGTTTTTCGGTCCGGTGAAATAATGCCCAGAAACGCGGTGACGATCGTGTCCGGATAGCGCCGTCCGAGCACCGATTCGACGGTATCCAAAATGCGTGCGGGATCGCGCTCGTAAGAGGGCGCGATCGCGATCAAGTGACGGACTTTACCCATGATAACGGCAGCATCCGGGCCGCGGCCGGTCACGTCGCCGACGCTGACGACAATCGCGCCGTCTTCCAACATCCAGGCGTCGTACCAGTCGCCACCGACCTGCGCGACGCTCGCACTCGGCAAGTACACCGCGTCGAAGCGTACATTCGCAAGTTTAGGCAGCGAGGGCGGCAGCAACGAATCCTGGAGCGTTTGCGCCATATGCCGTTCGCGCTCGAACACTTCGGCATTCTCCATCGCCACCGACGCATGGCGTCCGATCTCGGTGATGAGCTCTTCGTCGGCTTCCGTCGGGCGGCGATCGGTACACGAGTAGTACACGATAATGGCGCCATACGTGATGCCGCGCGAGTGCAGCGGAACCATGATGCAAGCCCGCGGTTCCAGCGCGATGATTTCATGAGCGAGATACGGCCACGCCGTTTGTGCGACGTCCTCGGGGTCCAGATTGTGCCGCACCTCAACCCGATGGTCGCGCAGCGAACGCGCAAACTGCTTTTCCGCTTGCGTGTGCATCGTGCGAACGCCGACAAGCGAACGCGCGATGTCGTCTTTTTCGGCATCGCGATGCGCTGCGGCAATCACGCGTACGACGTTTTCACGTTCCAAACGCAGTGCGACGGCAAAATCGCCGATGTTCGAAACAATCATGCGCATCAGCTCGCCGAACGATGCCGTCAGGTCGAGCGACTCGTAGATCACTTCGGCGGCTTTGCCGATAAATTGCAAGCGGCGCCGGCTACTCTGCTCGGCGGCAAGCGCGCGAGCATTCGCGATGGATGCGGCGGCCCGTTCCGCGACAGAACGAAGAACTTCGACGTCGCTTTCTTCGAACTCGCGCCGCGATTCGGCGGAATAGAGTAAAATGCCGCCGATGAGCGCTCCGTCGGCGATCAACGGCGCAATGATAGCCGACCGTAGACCCAGCGAACGTAGTACCTCCAAATGCCGCTCATCGCGCGCCGAACGCACGAGCACATCATCCGTTATCGACGAAAAGAGCGTCGGTTCTTTGCGCTGCAAAAGTTGTTCGAAAGCGGGATCTTCGGATACCGGATATTGTTCCGCGAACGCTTCCAAGTCACGGGCCTTAGCCTCGTCGCGATGTTCCAAGGCGCACAGCTGAAGCTGACCGTTTCGATCGTAGAGCACGACCGCGCACCAATCCGCAAAGCGCTGGACTGAAAGGCACGCGAATTCCTTGCAGATGCCCTTGGCATCGGCTGCCGACATAAATACGCCCGCAGCCTCGAGAACGAACTTCAGATTTTCATTGGCGCGCTTTTGTGCATCGATGTCGGTCGCGGTGCCGATCCAGCGTTCGATCTCGTGCAAGCTGTTCTGCACCGGGAGTGCGCGCGCGAGTACCCAACGGTACGCTCCATCGGAACGGCGAAGGCGATATTCCATTTCGAACGGCCGGCCCGACGCGACCGCGTCGAGCCAGTTCTTTTGCACCAACTCGAAATCGTCGGGATGAACGAGCGTGCCGAAATCGCCGCCGAGATCCTCTGCGCGATAACCGGTGTAGGCCACCCAGCGGTCATTGAAATATTCGGTGCTGCCATCGGGCCGCGCAGTCCACACCAACTGCGGCATGGCGTCCGCCATGGTCCGAAAATCGGCAGCGTAGGTCATCGATTAGCCTTCAACGGCCTCCAAGTGATGAACTGCCGGGGCGAGATCGCCGATTAGCATCGCCAGGCTCGACCGAAAGCGGTCGAGGTCTCCGTTGGTAAAGCACGCAAGCGCACCGCTCGCCGGCGGTATGCGTAAACGCGTGGCAAGTTCAAAAGTTCGCTCCGCTTGTACGTGAGCCGGATCGATTCGCAACACGTCATCGCCGAGCACCGCAGCAAAATGTTCGTCGAGCATCGGGTAATGCGTGCACGCCAAAATAATTGCATCGATATCGTGCGGCAATTGCTCGCAGACGCGTTGCACGGCGGCGCGCGGTTCGTCACCATGCAGTTTGCCCGCCTCGACCAGCGGCACAAGTTCCGGTGCGCCGACTTCTACGACGCGCGATCCCGGGATGCGTTTTTGGATCTTGCGCGCATAGGCTCCGCTGCGTGCGGTTGCCATTGTTGCAACGACACCGATACGTGAAAGTCCGGCGCGCTCTACCGCGACCGCGGCCGATTCAATCAGATCGAGCACTTCGGCGCGCGTCTCGGGCCAGCCGAATCGTTCGCCCATCGCGCACGACGTATTGCATGCCATCACAATAGCTTCAACACCGCGCGCGTCGAGCCACGAGACATTTTGTTGAAGCAGATGCAGCAGATCTTCGGCGGTACGGTCGCCGTACGGTACGTGTGCTTGATCCGCAAAAAACAGCAGATCGTGCTGCGGCAACAGCTCGCGAACGCGGCGAAGGACGGTCAGGCCGCCCAAACCCGAATCAAATAAACCGAGCATCTATTGGCCGCCGGAATTCGGTGCGGCCGGCGCCTCGCCCGCGTAGTCTGAGATGCCGTCTGCAATGGCCTGCGCCATCTTCTGTTGCCACGCCGAGTCTTGGAGCAGCAAACGGTCGTCGGGATTCGACACGTACGCCGTTTCGATAAGAGTTGCCGGCATGTCGGCGTGATGAATGACGTAGAGTTTGTCTTTGACGATGCCGTTGTTCTTGATGTTCAGCTCCGAGGCGATTCGCTTGTCGATCGCCTGCGCCAGTGCGAGGTCGTTCGATTTGTAATAGTACACCGTCGCACCGTGCGGGCCCGAATTCATGAACGCATTCGCATGAATGCTGACGAAAAGCCGTGCGCCGCGGGTGTTTGCAACGTCGTCCCGCGCCTGCAGCATGTGTGCATCGCTATCGCCCGGCACCCCGACGTCGTGGTCGTCGGTTCTTGTCATCTCGACTTGCCAGCCGCGCGCCACCAAAATATCACGCAAGCGCTGCGATATTTGAAGGTTCACGATTTTTTCCACAACGCCGCCGTGCATCGAACCGGCATCCGCGCCACCATGCCCCGGATCAATCACGATCAAACGCGGGTTCGGCGCGGCGTACGTGGGCGCGGCTTGAGGCGTGAACTTCCAACACGGCGACGGGCTTGCCTGAGGCTGCGCTGCAACCGCGTTCGCGCCAACGGTCCCGGCGCCGGCACGCGCCACGGATTCATCGGCAAGGGCGCTGTCCACGATGACGGTAATGCCGCTTGCATCGGGGAGAACGTTCACCACGTTAAAGTCGCTCAGCGACAGCGCGACGCGTACCGTGTCAGGATTTTGCTGATGAACGCGCACTGCGGTAACCGGCGCAGATGCGGATTCATCGGACGGGGGTATGGCAAGACGCGAACCATGCACGTCGATCCAAAAGCGGTTGTCCGGCGGACGCAAGCGATGCCAATCGTACGAAGCGTTTCCGTCGACGGCGATGTGAATGCTCGTGCGGCCGTTTTGCGTTTCGCTCGTAACGGCCGTGACTTGTACGGGACCCGCGGCCGGGGCACTTGCAACAGGTACGGGCGCCGCGGTTTGCTGTTCCGCGGGTTCGTTTGCAGCGACGGGTTGCGCGGTTGAAGCTGCTGCGCCGTTAAATCCGATGGTGAAGTCGCGCTGGTCGTCGGTGCCCGGCGGACCGTGCGAGCTTCCGGCATTCAAAAAGAGCGTAACGTACGTTACGGGATGCGTCACCGGACCATCGGTGCGAATGTCCATGCGGCGGACAGCGCCGCTCGCAATGTTGCTCGTGCTATTCAACGTGCTGCCGACGCCGTCGAATGCGATAACCAGCTTATCCGGCTTATCGGAAACGACGCGCGCATCCAGCGGCATACCGGCGTGCGCGACAAGTTTCGTTCCCGTTGCGGTGTTCTCGATATCGACGGCGGCAAGCTGCGGTTGCAGAACCGCTTGACCGGCCTGCGTTTTCGCAGCGAAATCAAGACCGTGCAGCAGTTCGTTGAACGGCACGTAGGCATGCCCATCGCGCATGAACGGCGCAAACGCCGCCGTTTGCGATACCGGGCCGACGTCGTAACGCCGGTCGCCAATCGCAAAACTAATAACGACCGGTTCGCCGGTCGTAATAAGGACATATCGTTCGCCGGGCGGCCACGTGATCGTCGCGCCGATGCGATCGAAGAATTGACGCAAGCCCGGGTCGTCGATCGAGATCGCCTGTCCGCCGGGCTGCGACACGATCTGTGTAAAGGTGATGCGCTGACCTTCGAAGCTCAACGTCACGCCGGCAGCGAACGCCCCGCCGCGCGCAGCGAGCATGCATGTCAGCAGCAGCGCAAGAGCGCTACCAATCCGAGCGGCGTAACGGCGAACTGAGATCAAGATGCCCCCCCGGGAGAGTATCGAGCGTTTGTCCTTGGACGCGAATGGCAACTTCCTGAATGCCGGGCAACGCGGTCAGGGTCCAAACCAAGGATTTGAACTCACCGCTTTCACCCAGCACGCCGGCGTTTTGGTTCTTCACCTCTCCTGAAAGATCGACCAATGCCGTCGAATCATTAACGCTTGCGGAAAGCACGTGCGTTCCCGCCGGAAAACGGATCGCCGCGATGTCGCTCGGCGGACCCGCTACCGCTTGGGTCGCTGCGTAGAGAACCACGTTGTGCCGGTGCTCGGCACCGCTTTCTCCAGCCTGCTGCGGACGCATGGAGACGGTCCATGGAATCTCGCTACCGCCGTCGAGCTTCGTATAGTAAATCGTAATCCGGCTCTCCGCGGCGCGCGGAGGATGCGTGGCCCAATACCATGAGCCGGCGGCTACGATAACGAGCAGCGCTATTATAAGGAAAGGCCGCGAGATTCTCACGAGCTTTCATTTCGTAAACGCCGAGCAGCGTCCTCCGGTAAAAGATCGCGTTGCGGCTGTGCGAGCATTTCATATCCGACCATAAATTTACGAACGCTTGCCGATCGCAGCAGCGGCGGATAGTAATGCGCGTGCATATGCCACTCCTCGTGCGCGGCCCCGTCAGTCGGCGATTGGTGAAAACCCATCGAATACGGGAACGGAACGTCGAAGAGCTCATCGTAACGCGACGTCAGCACGTGAAGTGCATCTGCTAGGGCAGCACGCTCTTCCGTATCGAGCTTATCGATCGATCCCGCATGCCTGCGTGGCACGACGAGCGCTTCAAATGGCCACACCGCCCAAAACGGGACGACGACGGCGACGCGATCGCCGGCGTACACGATGCGGTCTTGAACCTGCAGCTCTTGTTCGACGTACGTGCATAGCAGGCACGTTCCCGTGCGTGCGAGGTGCTCGCGTTGCTGCTGCGACTCTTTTACGAGCTCGTTCGGCAACGTCGCTTGCGCCCAGATTTGCCCGTGCGGATGCGGATTGCTCGCACCCATCATCGCGCCGCGATTTTCGAAGATCGTCACGGCGTTGATGTTTCGCATCGCGCCCAGTTCGACGTACTGCTCTGCCCACGTGTCGACTACGCGTGCGATCTGTTCCGGCGCCATCTGCGCGATATCCAAATCGTGCCGCGGTGAGAAGCATACGACCCGGCACGTGCCGGCCTCGGCTTGCGCCGTAAGTAGCGCGTCGTGAAATTCTTGGACCGGCGTATCGATCGATAGCGCAGCGAAGTCATTTTCGAAAACGTACGTTTGCTCGTACGGCGGGTTGACCGCGCCGTGTGCGCGTTCGTTACCGGGACAGAGATAACAGTTCGGATCGTAAGCAGGACGCTTTGTCACCGCCGGCGCCGATTCTGCACCTTGCCACGGCCGATCCAAACGGTGCGGCGAGACGAGCACCCATTCGCCACTAAGCGGATTGTAGCGGCGGTGGGGCCTCGCTCGCCAATCATACATTTAGTATCGAAGCTCCGTCCGACGGCGTGCCGTCGTAGATTTCGGGCGTTATGCCCGTCGTTCGAAAATATGCCTCACATATATATTCGGCAAATGCGTCGCGCTGCGCGACAGGCACGACGTTCACGGTGCATCCACCGAACCCGCCGCCGGTCATCCGAGCGCCCAGCGTCCCTTCGAATTGCTTAGCAATATCCACCATTACATCCAGCTCCTCGCAGCTCACTTCGTAATCGGTGCGCAAGCTTTCGTGCGAGGCGCACATCAGCGCGCCGAACCGATCGAGATCCCCATCGCGCAAAGCGCGCGCCGCAGCCTGCACGCGAGCGTTCTCCGTGACGACGTGACGGCAGCGCCGATAGACGATCTCCGGCAGCAGATGTTTCGCCGACTCAAGGCCGTCAAGCGAAACGTCTCGCAACGCGTGAATGTCCGGATTCAGCTGTTGCAATAGTCGCACGCCTTCTTCGCACTGCGCGCGCCGCTCGTTGTAGGCAGTGCTCGCCAGCGAATGCTTCACCATCGTATTGCAGATGATGATTGCTGCATTTGACGGTACATCGATTTGCTCGAATTCGAGCGATCGCGTATCGAGGAACAACGCCGAACCGGCGCGCGCATGCAATAAGGTGAACTGATCCATGATTCCCGATCGGATGCCGACAAAGTTTGTTTCCGCGCGCTGCGCAAGCTTGGCCAAATCGCCGGCCGGCATCGATGCTCCCTTAAGTGACAGCATCGCTAACGCAACGGCAATCTCTAAAGAAGCGGACGAACTCAGCCCCGCACCGATCGGAACGCTCCCGGAAATCTCCAAATCTGCAGGAGTAAGCGTGATGCCGGCGTTACGTAATTCGATAAGTATGCCGCAGACGTAATCGCTCCAGTTGCCTTGCCGCTTCTCCGGCAAGTCGTCTAAATTGAAAACGGCTTGCTGCGAATTGTGCGAACGAGCCGTTAAGGTGTTATCGCGGCGTACGGTACCGAACACGTTTGTATCAGCCGCAATCGCGCACGGCAAAACGAAACCGTCGTTATAATCCGTATGCTCGCCGATTAAATTCACGCGTCCGGGAGCTCGCGTGTGGGT
>CAZHGH010000103.1:0-10260 GCA_964531205.1 uncultured bacterium | reverse complement strand
CGACCGAGCGCGTCGACGGCCTTCGCATTACGAACGAAGCGGTGCTCGAAGTCGCTGAAGCGGTGCTGTGCGCGACCGCGAATAAGCGCCTCGTTCGTGCGTGTCTGCAGCATGGAATTGCCGCGATCGGCATCAGCGGACAGGACGGCGCGTTGATAAAAGCCCGCCGAAAATTCTCCCCGTCGGGACAGAGTCTCGGCTTCGTCGGTGAAATCGTCGAAGTGAATCCGGCGCCGCTACAAGCGCTGCTGCGTGCGGGATATTTGCCGATCGTCTCGCCAGTCGCAATCGATGAAGCGTCCGAACATGCCTACAATGTGAATGCCGACACAGTCGCCGGCGCCATCGCAGCGGCAATCAAAGCCGACGCGTATATTGCACTCACCAATGTCGACCGGGTGCTGCGCGATCCGGCCGATCCCGCGTCCGCGATCGAAATGCTTACGCTCTCGGATGCGGAGCGATTCGCAGCGTCCGATGCATGCGCGAGCGGCATGAAACCGAAGATGCTCGCCGCAATCGATGCGGTGAACGGAGGCGCTGCACGCGCATACATTTGCGGCTTTCAACCACGCGCAATTGCGCGGGCGCTTGCCGGTCATGCAACGATGATCGCATAGCAGGCGACCGCCGGGCGACCTGCGTACAAAACAGCAACGACGCGCTATCATTGAAACGATACGTTTCGTCGATGAGGAGCACCGCGTATGCTGCATCAAACCGCCGACATCATGAGCCGCGTCGAAAATATCGCCCGCTATCTCGCTCATTCATTCCCCACGCGCGGCATCGATCGTTATGAGGACGGCTCGCGCGATGTGATCGGTTTCCATTTCATCGGCGATCCTCAGGGCAACGTGGAATTCGAGCGTTCGTGGCTCGAGACGCTGCCGATGGACGAGAACGGCATCGCACACGAGATGCATTTGCGCCACGTCTGCGCGGAGATAAACGAAACGGCGCCCGGTCAGCGCGTTGTTTTCAATGCCGGCGGCATGCGACGCGAGCCGGCTTAGTCAAACAGCTGCATAAACTCACGTTTCGTTTCAAAACCGATGCCTGCTGCGTCGGGCGGTTTCGCATAGCCATTCACCGGCGCTACACCGTCGCTTAAACCGCCGAAGGGCGCAAACGCATCGGGATTCACTTCCGCGCCGGCCAAACCGAGCGCCGCTGCCACGTGCAGGGTGAACAGGTGGCCGCCGTGCGGCCAAAACGCGCTCGGCGGCCAGCCACGTTGCTTCAGCGCTTCAACGATCTGCAAGTATCCCACGAGCCCGTAACAGTGCGCCGGATCGAAGAGCAGAATATCGCGATCGCGGCGCAAGCCGCCGTAGCGATCCAGTAACTTCGCTTCCGCCACGCTGAAAAGGGCTTCGCCCGCCGCAATGGGATGCGGATACACGTCTGCAACCGCAGCCTGGGTTTCAAAATCGAGCGGATCGCAGACGTCTTCAAACCACCACAGCCCATACGGGGCAAGCACTCGTGCGATATCGGCACTCCGCGCACCGTCATACGCGTTCATCGCATCTACAGCTAAGTGATTCGCCGGTAGAAATTCCAGGAGTGCTTCAATACGTTGAAGATCTTCATCTATCGGCGCGCCGCCGATTTTAATCTTTACGTGCGTATAGCCGGCATCTACAAATGAACGCATTTCACGAACCAGCCGCGCAACGTCATCGTTTGGATACCGATAGCCGCCGCCGGCATACACGCGAACGTTGCTTGCCGCACTCACACCAAGCGTTTCTGCCAGATAGCGATGCAGCGGTAAATCCGCGATCTTTGCTGCAGCATCCCAGAGCGCCATGTCGAGCGTACCGACAGCGACGGAACGTTCACCGTGTCCGCCAGGCTTTTCGCCCGCCATCATGGCACGCCACGCGCTGAATGGATCGACGTCACCCGCATTTAGCAGCCGCGGCGCAAAACGCTCGCGAATAAGGCCGCTCTGCGCAAAGCGGCCGATAGATGAAAAGCCGCACCCAACTACGGGCCTGCCACTTTTTAAGACATCGGTTGTAATAGCGACAACGCTGGTCGTTAGGCCGCCGCCGCTTATCGTCGGATCGCTGTAACGCGATATCGAAACGGGATGCTCGCGAATATCGACAACGCGCATGCGCCCGAATTCACTTGCTGAGGAAGATTACCTTCGTGCGAATTTGCGCGCGATCGCACGCGCGATCGTGATGGGGTGGAAGAGAAGCGTGGCGAGGAGTCCGCGCAAGCTTTGCGGATCGGAGAACACGCCCAGCTGCATCAGGACGGATGCGCGATCGTAATAGATGCGCTCGCCCGAAAGCCGATTTCGATCGTCGAACGTGAAGACGCCGCAAAGCGGTATTGCGAGTCGCCGTCCCGTCGCAGGAAGTCCGCGCCACGCTCCCAGATGCGTTCCACGGATGATTACTTCTAATATGACGGCATTCTCTGCGACGTATTCGCGTTGAACGTCGATGTACAGATCGGGAACGCTGCGTAACAGCTCGGCATAGTACTTACGCACGCCGTCCAGTCCGGTATGATGCTCGTTCCACGGTTCGTCGTCATAACGCCCGTCATTGCCGAACGTACGCATAATTCCGTCGAGATCGTGCGCATTCTCACACCGCACGTGTTCTCTAACGAGGTTAATCATGCCCTTAGTGTATCACCGCCGTGAGAATTTCATTGGGCACAAGGTCCTCACCGAACGTCTTCCACACGCCGTATTGACCGTAATTTGCGGCGGTAATCATCACCGCCATGTCGAGTTCGGGGAAGACGTACAGCAGCTGCCCGCCGTTTCCGCCCGCATTGATCGCATGAATCGTTCGGCCATGCACGGTGTACGTCAGCAAATGCCAGCCGTAGCCATAGTCTCCGCCGCCGTCGACGACGTATGAGTGTTTCGTGGCACATGCGCGCAACCAATCCGCACTCACGATCTGCCTGCCGTTCCAGCGCCCGCCGTTTAGAAATAACTGTCCGAACTTTAAGAAGTCGCGCGGGCGGAAGCGGTCGCCTCCGGCCATGTACGCGGTGTTCACGGGCGGCGGCATCAGCCACATGCCGTACGCACCGAACTGCATCGGCGCGGCGAACTTCTCGTAGAAATATTGCGGCAGCCACTCGTGCGTTGCGCGCTCGACGACGGCTCCCAGCAAATTGATTTCTGCGCTGCAATAAAACGCGTGCGTTCCCGGATCGAATTGCATCGGCAGATCGAGCGTGAATTTATACCAGTCCGGCTGCGTAGTCTGGGACTGCATCGTGTCTTCGTTTCCCGGCGAATTATCGTCGTTGTCGTCGCAAGCATAGCCGGCGGACATCGACATCAGATCGCCGACCGTTATCTTCTCTTTGCGCTGATCGCCGTTGCCTATCGGTCCGTAATTCGAAAGTATCGACGCTACCGGCGTGCTAGGCGAAAACAATCCGGTCTCATTCATTGCGCGGCCGGCGATGAGCGTCGTGACGCTCTTTCCGGCGGAGCGCACGTCGTGCGGACGTTCCGCGTCGAAATCGTTGAAGTACTCGTCCAGCACGAGCTTGCCGTGCCGCGCGATCGAAACGCTTTGAATGTACGGCGCTGAAAGCGCCGGGGCTGTTCGCCGAATGCGCTCCATTAGCTGCGCGATACGCAACTCGTCGAGTCCCGCCGATTGCAGCGTTCCTGTTTGCCAGCCATCGCCGTCGTTAGCCGGACGCCGGTACACGTACGGTCGCGCCACCGGCGCAGCGTATCTCGTAAACACGAACGTTCCGCTCAGTCCGGGATCGCGCAACGTGAGCTTGCCGCTGCCGGGTGACCACGTTCCCACGATATCCGGCTTGCCCGCTCGCTCTAACCGCACCGCCGACCCGCTGACGCTGACCACTCGCGCGCCCACGAATGCGCCCGCGTTGCTTTCCGGATTGCGGATGAACGCGTGCAGCGTGCCGGTTGAGTCCGCATTCACGTACAGATAGAGATGCTGCACGTCGCGGAGCGCGGCGCCGGCCGGCGAGGCGACCCACGTTTGTCCTTCCTCAATAAGAGCCGGAGCCTGGGTATCGCGGGGCGTGTAATCGTGCTGCGCCTTCCAAACGCCCGCGAGGCTCGCGGAAAGCACCGTGGAGAGCAAGAACATGCTCCGCATCATGCATCACGGCGCGGCGCCGGGTCCTCAAGAAAGGATCAATTGATGTACCGCTTCGATCGATTCACGCTCGACGAAGAGCGTTCGGTGCTTTGGCTGGACGGAGCGCCTTTGGCGCTGGCACCAAAAGTCGTGGACACGCTCAGCCTGCTTGTCGAACGTGCCGGACAGGTCACGGCCAAATCGGAACTCATGGATCGACTCTGGCCGGACGGTTTTGTTGAAGAGTCGAACCTTACGCAAAACATTTATGTGCTCCGCCGCACGTTCGCCGCACACGGACTGCGCGACGCGATCGAGACGCTGCCACGCCGTGGGTACCGCTTCAAGCACGCGGTAAACGTCTGCGAGCCAAAGAGTGAGCCCACATCAACGCCGTCGCTTCCTCGCTTGACCGCAGCGATCGCTGCGGCATTGCTCCTGTGCTTCTTCGCCGGCAGCTCGCGCTTTGCGACGACCCCCGGCTCCACGCTGCAAGGCCGCGAAGCACAGCTCTACGGATTGGGACGGTACGCGTGGAGCCTTCGTACCGTGCCGGCGCTGCACCGCAGCGTCACGTACTTTAACGAGCTCCTGCGCTTGAAACCCGGCAATGCGCTTGCATACGCCGGATTGTCGGACGCCTACATGGGTCTGTACGATTATGAATGCGACGGCAAACCCTGCGCGCAGTATTCGGCACTCGCACAAGCATTTGCGCGACGCGCAGTCACGGCAGATCCCCGTTCCGCGGAAGCGCATACGTCGCTCGCGATGACGCTCCGCGTCTTTGACCGCAATTATCCGGCTTCGGACGCCGAATTCCGGAAAGCGATCGCTTTGAACGCGGGTTACGCGCTCGCGCATGAGTGGTACGGCAACTCACTGCTCGTTCGAGGAATGATCGCACAAGCGCGGATCGAACTCGAGCGTGCCGCAACTATCGATCCCGTTTCGCCTGCTACTCTGAGTTGGCTGGCGCGCGACGCATACTTCGCTCATCGTTACAGCGAAGCAGTGACGTACGCACGCGAAGCGCTGGCGATCGATCCGCACCGCTTCGAAACCCGGGTTTTGCTCGGGCTCGCCTACGAAGAATTGAACGATAGAACGCGCGCGCTTTCAACGCTCGTGCCTTTACACGCTCCGGTACTCCTCGCCGGTGCCTATGCGCATTTTGCGGAGCGCGGCACGGCAACGGCGATTCTTCGTGCATCGAATGGCAATGACGCCGACGCCGCGGCCGCATTCGTTGCTCTCCACGAGTACGGACGCGCGTTGGAGTATTTGCGGCGCGTGCACTTCCACGACGAGACGCAGCGCGCGTTTTTTCTACTCGACCCGCGATTCGACGCGGTTCGCGCCGATCCGAGATTCCGCCGCTGGACTACGGAAGGAAGCGAGCAACGCGACTTCAGGGCTTGACGCTTGCCCACTCCCGTGTTATCTTTGCCGCAATGTCGATTCTGAACTCGCGAATGTTCTGTATGTGCTGCTCGATGATCCAAGCGGCGCGGACGGCTTTTGCGTAAATAGACTCGATTAACAAAATCGAATATGCAGAGCCCCTCGCCAAATAGCGAGGGGTTCTTTTATTCTTCGCTTTCCCATCGCAACAGGAGGCTGGAGGATGGAATCAACCGTGGGCATCGCGCTCCTCGGTCGCGGCACCGTCGGCGGCGGAATCGCCGGTCTGCTCGATCGCCGGCGTGACTTCATCGAGCGGCGCAGCGGCGTCGCGTACAATTTGCTCGGCATTGCGAGCCGCGAGCGCAACCCGTTCGAATTAATCGACGATCCCAAAGTCGATCTCGTCATCGAAACGATCGGCGGAACGCACATCGCGCTTGAGTGCATCGAACGTGCGATCGAACAACGCAAGCATGTCGTTACGGCAAACAAGGACGCCATCGCGACCCAAGGGCCGCGTCTACGTGCTCTGGCCGCCGCCAAAGGCGTTACGCTACGCTACGAGGCGGCTGTCGCGAGCGCCGTACCGATCGTCACGACGCTCGATCACGCCTTGGCAGGCGACGAAATTCTCGAGATCGGCGGCGTCCTCAACGGCACGTGCAATTTCATCCTGGGCAAGATGCGCGACGGCAATTCCTTTTCCGAAGCGCTTGCGCAAGCGCAAGAGGCCGGCTACGCCGAAGCCGATCCGCGCAACGACGTGCAAGGCATCGATGCGGCGCACAAGCTTGCGATTCTCATTCAGCACGCCTTTCTCGAACCGATCGTTACCTCCCGCATTCCGCATCGCGGCATCGATCGCGTAACGACGGGCGCAGTGCGCCGCGCGCGGCAACACGGTTACGAATTGAAACTCCTCGCGTACGCGCGAAAAACCGCTGACGGCATCAGCGCGGACGTTGGTCCGGTCCTCGTGCCGTTCACACATCCGTTTTCGAAAGTGAGCGGCGTCGAAAACATCGTGCGCGTCGTTGGCGCATCCGCCGGACCGCTGCTCTTCAGCGGCGCCGGCGCAGGGCGTGAAGCTGCCGCATCTGCGGTTCTCGGAGACGTCGTCGCGGCGCTGCGCGCAATTGCAGAGCGTCACGGCATCCGCGGCGTGCAAACGCACGACACCGCTGCCGGCACAATTGTCCCCGCATTTGAACGCTTTCCGGCATTTGCCGGATACCCGGTTCTCACAACCATCACTAAAGGAGAAACTCATGTCGGTTACAGTCCCCGAACGCTCTCCGCGGTTTGATACGGTCGCCATTCACGGCGGCCACAACGGCGATCCCGCGACAAAGTCGCGCGCCGTTCCGATCTATCAAACCACGTCCTATAAATTCGACAACGCCGATCACGCTGCGCGCCTGTTCGCGCTCGAAGAATTCGGCAACATTTACACGCGTATCAATAATCCGACGACGGACGTCTTCGAGCAACGCGTCGCGCAGCTCGAAAAAGGCGTTGCGGCGCTTGCAGTCGCCAGCGGACAATCGGCCGTCGTCTATTCACTGCTGAACGTTGCGCGCGCCGGCGATCACATCGTCTCGTCTGCGTCACTTTACGGCGGTACGTATAACGCCTTCGCACATAC
This sequence comes from uncultured bacterium, assembly GCA_964531205.1. Taxonomy (GTDB): domain Bacteria; phylum Vulcanimicrobiota; class Vulcanimicrobiia; order Vulcanimicrobiales; family Vulcanimicrobiaceae; genus JAICWY01. The sequence continues at coordinate 3,096 of CAZHGH010000103.1, read as the reverse complement.
CCTGCCGCGCTTCGGCATCGAGGTAAGCCTCGTCGATTTCGGCAACCTCGAAAATATCCGCAAGGCGATCAAGCCGAACACCAAGGCAATCTTTGCCGAAACGATCGGCAACCCGAAGATCGACGTGCTCGACATCGCTGAAGTCGCGAAGGTCGCGCACGAGCACGGTATCCCGCTCATCGTCGACAACACGCTCGCAACGCCATACTTGGTGCGGCCGATCGAGTACGGCGCCGACGTCGTCGTTCATTCCGCGACGAAGTTTATCGGCGGGCACGGCACTGCAATAGGCGGTGTCATCGTTGACGGCGGCACGTTCGATTGGGCAGCGTCCGGACGTTTCGCCGACTTCACCGAACCGGATCCGTCATATCACGGCATCCAGTACGCGAACGTCTTCGGAAATTTAGCCTACATTATTAAAGCGCGCGTGCAACTGCTTCGCGATATCGGTGCCGCGCTCTCGCCGTTCAACGCCTGGCTTTTGCTGCAAGGCTTAGAGACGCTGGGATTGCGGGTGGACCGGCACAGCCGCAACGCGCAGATCGTAGCCGAGTTTCTGCTTACGCATCCGAAAGTTCAATCCGTGGCCTACCCGGGTCTGCCTTCGCACGCATCGTTTCCGCGCGCGCAGCAGTATCTCGGCGGCAAAGGCGGCGCGATCCTGACCTTCCAAATCAAAGGCGGCGCGGAAGCGGCGAAGCGCTTCATCGACTCGCTGAGACTCTTCTCGCTGCTGGCAAACGTCGGCGACGCGAAGTCGCTTGTAATCCATCCCGCAACCACAACGCATCAACAACTCTCCGAAACCGAACGCCTCGAGAGCGGCATCGACGAGTCAACAGTACGCCTCTCTATCGGTATCGAAGACGAGTCGGACATCGTCGCAGACCTGGAGCAGGCACTTTTGTCATCGTGAGCATGTCGAACGACCCCGAGCGAAGTCGAGGGGCGAGCCCGCAGGGCTCGGACATCAGCATCAACATCGGCCCATTTACGTTTGTAAATGGCGACACGTTAGACGCGGTCGAGCTGCGGGTCACCACCTACGGTGACCCGGGCTCGCCCGCCGTCTTCGTTCCGCATGCCCTTACCGGCAGCAGCCGCGTACACGAATGGTGGGGCGAGCTTGTCGGCGAGGGCAAAGTGCTCGATCCGAAGCGTTGGTACGTCGTCGGCATCAACGCGCTCGGTAGCTGCTACGGCTCAACCGGACCGTCAACAGCTGCGAATTTTCCTCACGTCACGGTACGAGACATCGTCGCCGCGCAGGCGCGTGCGCTCGACGAACTTGGCGTGCAAACACTTGATGTCGTTATTGGTGCGTCACTCGGTGGAATGCAAGCGCTTCAATGGGCAGTCGATTTTCCGGACCGCGTCCGGCATGCCGTCATGGTCGGCTCGCACGATCATCAATCGGCAATGGGCATTGCGCTCAACGCGATTCAGCGCGACGCCATTGCGATCAGTCCGGAGCAAGGCATTCGCATTGCGCGTAAGATCGCAATGCTCTCGTACAAAAGCGATGCGCTGTTCAAACAACGCCACGATCGGCGCGCCGATCGCAAAGGCAAGCACCGCTTCGACGTGGAGGGGTATCTCGAGCACCAAGCGGACCTCTTCGAAGCGCGGATGCATCCGCAAAGCTACGTCGCGCTCACGGAAGCGATGGACTCATTCGACGTCCGAGGCACCGAACAACTCAACACGTCCCCAGAGCTTCTCTTCATCGGCATCACCTCCGACTGGCTCTTTCTTCCGCAAGACGTTCGCGCGGCAGCGAAGCGTTTTGCCGAACGCGGATACCGCAGCACCTATCGCGAGATCGAATCGTCGCACGGCCACGACGCGTTTCTCGCCGAACCGCAAAAACTTGCGGCACTCTTGGAAGACATTATCTCTTCGCGCGCGCTTCTGCCATGAGCATATACAAAGACGAATTGCAGGCTGCACAACGCCAGGGCCTAGCTGCTTACAACGCCATGGAGGCCTGGTTGAACCGGCCCGCCGATGCGCCCGACGATACGCCCGGTGCCGTTCTCGAAGGCTATGCTAGAGATCTACGCGAGAGCCGTGAGCGCATACGAAAGCTCCAAAGCGAACACGGGAAGCGGGACGATATCGTTGAGGCCTTGGCCGCAAACGAAGCGTATCATCGTGGTGTAGGCCTCAGCATAAGAGACAAACCTGAGGAGCCCGAGCCCGAGGCGGAATAGCATGGCGCGGTTTTGGGCTCCCGAGATCGATGTAGGGGAGGAACTTGCGCGCGAGCTGATAGCGGCGCAATTTCCGGAAATCGGTCCGGAAACGTTGCGACCGTTTGGCGCGGGCATGGACAATGCTGCATTTCTTGTCAACGAGCGGTACGTCTTCCGGTTTCCACGCAGGGAAATCGCCGTACCGCTTTTAGAACGCGAAACGCAAATTCTACCGCTCGTCGCGCCACACTTGACGACACCGGTCCCGCGGCCGCAGTTCGTCGGCACGCCGAACGAGCAGTATCCATGGCTCTTCGCCGCTTACGAACGTTTAAAGGGAACTTCCGCATGCAGCGTTTGCCTTTCGAATGAAGAACGCGCAACACTCGCGCCGTCGCTCGGCTCGTTTCTGCGTCAACTCCATAGGATCGATCCGGAGCCCGCAATCGCCCGTGGTCTTCCCGGCGATCTCATCGGGCGCTTGCATCACACGCGCCGCTTCCAGCTAGCGCAAGAGCGATTTGCTTTGCTGGAAGATGCCGGCGTGATAACGAATACGCAGCCCTTTATCGATTTCATGGCATCGGTCGCTCCTAAACCGGACGAGGTGCAACCACGGGTTATCGCGCACGGCGATGTGTACGCGCGACACGTTCTCGTCGACGACCAACACGCGCTCAGCGCCGTTATCGATTGGGGCGATGTACATTACGGACATCCCGCGGCCGATTTAATGGTGGCGCACAGCATGTTGCCGGGATCGGCGCACGCGGCATTCATTGACGCATACGGCGGCGTGGATTCACGAACGTGGGAGATCGCGAAGTACCGCGCGACGTATCATTGCGCGCTGGTGGCTGACTTCGGCATTCAAATCGGCGATGCGGCTTTGTGGGAT
>CAZHGH010000102.1:2771-10268 GCA_964531205.1 uncultured bacterium | reverse complement strand
CGAAGTGTCGACCGTTGAGCTCAAAACGACCGTCGCGATCGTCGGTGCGGGTGCTGCGGGGCTCGCCGCCGCTTCACACCTAGCGCAGCGCGGCATTGACGTGCTCGTGCTCGAGGCGCGCGATCGCATAGGCGGGCGCGCGTACACGCTTCAGTCTTACGACGGTTCGTGGCCCGTCGAGCTCGGTGCCGAATTCATCCACGGTGCCGCGGCCGCAACAGTTGCACTCATGAACGAGTGCGGCGAAAGCGCGACGGAGACACTCGGTGACAGTTACATTTTACGCAACGGGCGCCTCGAAAAAAACGACGCCATGTGGGAACCGCTCGAACGGCTTCTGCGCCGCATCGATTTGCGCGGCCGGGACCTCACGTTCGAAGAGTTTTTGAAGACTCTGACCCGCGGTGTAGCATCTGAAGAACAAGTCCGGGATCTTCGCGCGCTGATCGAAGGGTTCGATGCGGCAGTTACGACCGATGCGAGCGCGATCGCCATTGCCAGAGAATGGCGTTCCGGCGAGAACAGCACGGCCGCGCGGCCTGTTAACGGGTACGGGCCGATCATGCATTATCTGGCACGCACGGTAAACGCGCGAACGTTTTTGCGCGCGTGCGTCAAGGAGGTGCACTGGACGCAACGCAACGTGCGCATTCGCGCGGCGCGTTCGGGCCACATGATGGACATTCACGCGCAACATGCGATCGTTACTGTACCAATCGGCGTCTTGCGCGACCAATCCATCCGTTTCTCGCCGGCCTTGCCGCGCGAGAAACAAGACGCGATCGACGCGATAGCGATGGGGCCGGTAATAAAGGTTGTGCTCGATTTTCGTTCGGCGTTTTGGGAACACGTCGAACACGGACGATACCGTGAAGCGGGTTTCTTTCAAGCTCCCGAGTGCCCATTTCGCACGGTTTGGACGCGAATGCCGCTGCGCACGCCACTCTTAGTTGTCTGGGCCGGCGGCGGTGCGGCGGATCGATTGCTGGAAAAACGCCTCGATCCGATTGAAACCGCGATAGAAACGTGCCAGCACCTCTTTCCATCGATCGACGTTCGTGCAGAATTACGGAACGCGTACTATCACGACTGGCAAGCCGATCGCTTTGCGGGCGGTGCTTATAGTTTTCTTCGCGTAGGAGGCGGCGATGCACGAAAAAACCTTGCCGCGCCCGTTGAAGAGACGTTGTTTTTCGCAGGCGAAGCAACGAACAGCGATGATACCGGCACCGTTGCAGGCGCATTAGAAACCGGGTATCGCGCCGCGCGCGAGATTCACTCTTGAACCTCTATTGCAATATACGTAACGACGTCCCAAGCGTTGTGTATGCCGACGAAGATCAACAGCAACGTCGCTCCGGCAAGAGCGAATAACGCCGGCGCGCCCGCCTGGAGCATCACCGCCGCCACGGCGATGACGAGATATGCGAGCGTTGGAAGGACGATGTTGGAGATCCAGTCTTCCAAGTCCGGATGATAGACAGTCATCATTCTGGTTCGCCACATCACGCGAGCGACGTAGCCAAGACCGGCCACGCCGGTCAAGGCTAAGATCGTTTGGAGATAGACTATTGACGACCACGGCGCGCTCATTAATCCGGAGACCAGAAATGCAGCGCAAAAATGCACGACCGTCGGCGTGCTGAAAGTCGAGGTCGCCAGACGTTGCTCGCCGACATTCGTGCGACGGCTTGCGACGATCGTTACGGCAACGAACATCAGACCCGTCAACGCCGCCGACGACGAACCCGTGATGACGTAGAAATTCGACCACGCGGTGAAAAGAGGCGCATCGTGCATAGCGATCCTCCGCGAACGCAGGTTCGAGTAATTCGCATTACATGCGGCGCAACCCCACAGTAAGACGCCGTCCGGCGTGGAAGCCTAGAGCGTGAATTTTGTGATACGCAAAGCTCGGCCGTGCGACGCCGCCGCAATTGCGACAGTGCACGTCGCATCGTGGGAAGGAACGTATCGCGGCATCATGCCGGATGCCGAATTCGAGAAACGTCCGTTATCCGTCCGCGAGAAGCATTGGTCGGAGTGGCTCAACGAAACGGACCGAACAACGCTGCTCGCATGCGGCGAAACCGGCATGGTGCTGGGCTTTGCCTGTGGGTGGCTGCTAGACCGGAGGCAGCACGGCTTCGACAGTTACCTGGCGACACTGTATCTTCGTCCCGATGTAAAAAGACAAGGCCTTGGGCGCGCGTTGTTGACGGCGATCGCAGAAGAATTCTTGAAACAAGGGGCGCAGGACATGGCGCTACGGACGCTGCGCTTGAATCCGGCACGGCAATTCTACGAAGCGCTTGGAGCACGGCTCGTTCCCGAGGGCATCGCCGTGCACGACGGAGAGTTCGACGACGTCGTTTACGCGTTCGACGACCTCAAACGGCTTGTCGATTTCGCGACGTCCCGTTCGACGTAGAGGTAGAAGCCAAAGCGAAAAGGAGACCTCGAAATGCAATTTATGGTGCTGGTCAAAGCGAACAAGGATTCGGAAGCGGGCGTGCTTCCCACGCCCGAGCAGTTCGCCGAAATGGGCAAGTTCAACGAAGAGTTGATCAAAGCGGGAATGATGCTCGCCGGTGAGGGCCTGCAGCCCAGTTCCAAGGGCGCGCGCATCCGTTTTTCGGGTTCGAAACCTACAGTCATCGACGGTCCGTTTGCCGAGACCAAAGAACTGGTTGCGGGCTTTTGGCTAATCCAAGCGCGCTCGAAGGACGAAGTGATCGCATGGATGTCGCGCGCGCCGTTCGATGAGGGCGAAATCGAGATCCGGCAAGTGTACGAAGCGGAAGATTTCGGCGATCGGCTGCCGCCCGAGGTGCGCGAGCAAGAAGAACGGCGGCGCTCGGAGGCCGCAAAACGATAGTAGAAAGCGCAGCGACGCACCGCGCGATCGAGGCGGTGTGGCGAATCGAAGCTCCTAAGCTCATCGCGGCGCTGACGCGCATGGTCAATGACGTCGGCGTCGCGGAAGAGCTCGCGCAAGACGCACTAGTTGCGGCGCTCGAACAGTGGCCGCAGTCGGGCGTGCCCCGCAACCCGGCTGCGTGGCTAATGAGCACCGCGAAGCATCGCGCGATCGATCGTTTCCGCCGCAGCAAGTTGCAAGAACGCAAATATGAAGAACTTGGACGCGAGATTGACGCACGGCACGACATCGATTTTGACGCCGTCGAGGAAGAAGTCGGTGACGACTTGCTCCGGCTGATTTTTATCGCGTGCCATCCGGTTCTTTCGATGGAGGCGCGCGTCGCGTTGACGCTCCGTCTTCTCGGCGGCCTTACGACCGAAGAGATCGCGCGCGCCTTTCTGGTTTCCGAACCAACGGTTGCCCAGCGCATCGTTCGCGCAAAACGTACGCTCAGCGCGGCACACGTTCCATTCGAAGTTCCTACGGGGGCAGATCGCGCGGCACGGCTCTCATCCGTTCTCGACGTTATTTATCTCATCTTTAATGAGGGTTACGCCGCCACGGCGGGAGACGACTGGATGCGACCGGCGCTATGCGAAGATGCGCTTCGCCTTGGACGCGTTTTAGCCGGGCTTGCATCAGGCGAACCCGAGGTGCACGGACTTGTTGCCCTGATGGAGATACAAGCGTCACGAATGCGTGCGCGTACGGGCGCCGGTGGCGAACCGATTCTGCTGCTCGATCAGGATCGCTCGCGCTGGGATCAGTTGCTGATACAGCGCGGACTTGCCGCGCTCGAACGCGCGGAGCGGTTGAGCAGGGCGTTGGGACCGTACGCGTTGCAAGCCGAAATTGCGGCATGTCACGCGCGCGCACGTACGCCTGAAGAAACCGATTGGGTGCGCATTGCGGCGCTGTACGATGCACTCGCGCAGCTTGCGCCCTCACCGGTCGTCGAATTGAATCGCGCGGTTGCGCTGAGCATGGCATTCGGTGCGCAAGCCGGATTGGATCTCGTCGATGAGCTGCTCGGCGAGCCGGCGCTGAAAGCGTACCACCTCTTACCGAGCGTGCGCGGCGATCTGCTCGCGAAGCTGGGGCGCCTAAGTGAAGCGCGCGCCGAATTTGAACGGGCAGCTTCGCTTGCGAAAAACGCGCGAGAGCGCAAGCTCTTGCTGGATCGCGCCGCAGCCTGTTATTAAGCGGCTAACTCTTCTACCGGCTCGGCCTTCGTCGCGTCTCTGCGATTACCGAGCATGATGGTGATAACTGAAAGCACGATTGCCGCACCGCCGGCAAGTACGTTCAACGTAAGCGCTTCTTTGAGTATCAGCGAACCCAAAATGACAGCGACGATGGGGTTCACGTATGCATACGTCGCGACAATGTTGGTCGGAAGCGTTCGTACCGCATACGCATAGGCGCTATACGCGATCATCGCTCCGGCGATAACCAGCCACAGCCAACCTGCAAGAGCAGACGGCGGCAGTTGCGTAACGTGCAGCCCGTGCAGTTCGCCTCGCCCGAGGCCGACGATGCATAGCATGATTCCGCCGGCCAGCATTTCGAGGGCCGGCAGCATCGGATTCAAATGCTGCGCGGAGCGCTGACGCGCGTATACCGAGCCGAGCGCCCACGCGAACGAACCGATCAGCACCAGAATCGCGGCGGATGGCGACGCGTGCGCGGAGGGTGCGCCGACCAACGCAAAAACGCCGGCGGTCCCGAGCAAAATGCCGGCAAGTGAGGCTGCGCGCAATTTGCGCGAGAGCACAGCGTCGATGGCAATCATCCACAAAGGCGTCGTCGCAACGATAAGCGCAGCCGTACCGGATTCGATGTGAACCTCGCTCGCGCACAACAATCCGTTCCCGCAGACCAAGAGCAAGAACGCAGTGATCGCCACGCTGCGAAGTTCGCTAAAGGTAATCGCCTGACGCCGGCCGCGTTGTATCAGCCACACAATCGCAGCAAGCGACACGCCGGCTACGACGTAGCGCGTTCCCGCCATGAGAAACGGCGGAATCGACTGCACGGCGACGCGGATGCCGAGGAAGGTCGAGCCCCACACGAACCACACGACGAAAAGCGAGATCCACGACAATAAGCCCGCCTTTGGAGCGGCCGATGAAGGTTGCGCGACCGACGACATGTCGCTATCATAGGCACATAGGGAACGATTAGTAAACCCGCCTCCTGAAACACAAACGATTCGTAAAGCAAGGATCCCGATATGGCCGCCTCACTCTCGGCGCTGCCCGTAACGAATCGGCAGATGCCTTCCCTTGATGCGATCGATCTCGCGCTGATGGACGAACTTCGGCGCGACGGCAGACTCACGCACGAAGAACTTTCGCGCCGCGTTTCGCTTTCGCGTCCGGCGGTCGTTCAACGGCTCAAGCGGCTACACGACGTCGGCGCAATTCGCGGTTACACGATGATCCCGGATTGGGAAATGCTGGGTCTTCCGATTCTTGCATTTGTCAGAGTACGCACGCTCGGTCAATGTCGCGAGACCGCGCAGCAAATCATGCAGATGAGCGACGCCTCCATCGTCATCGAGGAGTGTCACCGCACCACCGGCGAGTGGTGTCTGCTCGTGAAGATTCGCGCGCGCTCGTCCGGCGCAGTCGAAGCGTTTCTCGATCGCATGCGGGATGAGGAAAACGTCCAGGCCACGATGACGACGCTTGCGCTCTCGACGATGCGATAAACAAAAAGGCCGGGCATGTGCCCGGCCTGATTATTTATAGCCTACCGTTTAGCGCTTCTTACGGCCCGCCGACTTTTTCGCCGCACCCTTACGCGCCGGTGCCGCAGCCTTCCGTCCTGCAGCGCCTTTTTTAGCCGCTCCCGCTTTTTTACGTGCGGGTGCAGCCGCTTTCTTACGCCCACCGCCGCCGCGCTTCGACATAACGGCTTCTTTGAGCGCCTTCGCCGGCAAGAATTTGAAGACGCGCTTTGCCGGAACTTTCACCGGCTCGCCCGTCGCAGGATTGCGGGCAATGCGCGCGGCGCGATCGCGCACTTTGAACTGGCCAAAGCCGGGAATCTTCACCGCTTCTCCGGCGATAACGGCATCCTGAATGTCCTCGAAAAGACCGTCGACTAATGCGACGGCATCTTTACGGGCCAGTTCTAACCGCTCCATAGCGGAGCGGATCAAATCAACTTTATTCATCGGTCCTCTCAAAGCCTGATGATGAGGCGCTCGATTGCGCCAATATTTGCTTCGGTGGCTACTTTATGAAACGCGATTTTCCTTTAAAAATCCGCTAAAAATCGGCATTTTTTTCACGAGGACGCGAGGAAAAAAATGAGCAGGCCGGCGGGAACAAGCCCCGCCAGCCTCTCTGCCCGCACGTCATCACCGCGTTGCGCAACGAATCGCCGTTGCATCGGACGGCGCGCCGCACGTCCTGGGGGAAGGCCGCACGGCTTCCGGCATTCGTTACGTCCGGGATAACGACTCACCGAGGTGTACGTTTCATCGTTTACCGCAGCGAGTGTTGTCAACGTAACATGGCATTCATGCGACAAGAATGGGACGTTTGGGTCCCGGTTCCGGGGCTTAAGCCCGCCAACTAGGACCGGTCCCAGCGCCATAATTCCTAGCTGCACAAACAAGCGCGCGGGTATCGAAAACGCATGCAGCTTCGCATTTTTCTGGCACTACTTCTAAGCGCTGCAATTCCGTTGCCGGCGTTTGCGCAACCGCACGTCATCGCACAACTCGGCACTGCACCATTAATAGGACAGATATCTTCAACGCCGCAGTTGCAAACGGATGTTACACGTCAGCGCCGCATTTTCGAAACAGCCGCCGGTGAACTTGGTTTGAGTCCGTCGGAATACGCGCGATTCGAATCGCAAATTGAAGAAAAACGTCTGACGTACGTAACGCTGCCGCGGCATCTCGATGCAATGAGCTGGTCGAACGGGAGAAGCGTATACGTGCTGCACGACGTTGTCATACCGGCGAATACAAAAGGCTGGGAGATCGATCTGCAGGAAGGACGAAACATCGTTGCGCTGTTCATTCCGGCGCGTTGTGGCAATCTTTCCGTGGTTCGCAAAACGTTGCCGGCTCTCGCGCTAACGAAGCCGCGCCCCGCAATGGTTGAAGCCGCAGCTACAGCACCTCCCGCGTCCGTTCCGGCACCTGTGATCGCTATGCCCGCAGCTGCGGCGGCAACGCCTGCACCCTATCAAAGCATTGCGGCGACAACCGGGCCGGCGCATCATTTCAGCTGGTGGCCATTATTACTGATACCGGTTGCTGCGTTGTTCTTTCATGGCAGCAACGGCGTTCCGGTGACGACATCACCGGCACGAACTTCCGCTCCGCCCACCGTTGTTGCACCGACGCCGCAGCCCGTCGCGGGTTGCACGCCGGCACCGCACTAGCCGTAAGAAAAGAGCCGCTTATGTAGCGGCTCCCATCTCTTCTTTCGCGGCCATGATTCGCTCGCCTAATTCGTCGAGCTCTTCCTTCGTGAAGAGTTCGTGCGCCATACGAAACAGCGGGCCTTCTTCTTCCTTGACGTGGTGCTCCACCATATCTTTGAGGACTT
>CAZHGH010000102.1:0-2671 GCA_964531205.1 uncultured bacterium | reverse complement strand
AACAGCGGGCCTTCTTCTTCCTTGACGTGGTGCTCCACCATATCTTTGAGGACTTCGAGTTTCGGTTTGTATGTCTCGTCCTTCGGATCGAGATCCTCGAGTTCGGCAATAATATTCTTGACGACGTGGTGCTCCTCGTACGCTTCCAGAACTTCTTCTTTTTCTTGGCTTTTAGCGGCGCGTTTGCGAAACTCCGGATAGAAGATCGTTTCTTCGATCTTCGCGTGTATGGTGAGCTCCTGGTCGATCTGCTGGAAGAGTTTCTTGCGTGATGCGCTTGCGCGGTCTCCGAGTTCTTCGACCTCGCCGAAGAGCGCCTTGACTTTTTTGTGGTCTTCTTTCAGCAGCTTCGTTGCGTCCACACTTACCTCCCGATACTAGGATTCGTACTAGCGATCTACCCGAAAGCGGGGAGCGCAAAAGCAAACGGCCGTCTGTCAGACGTTGGCGGTTTCGTGCAAAACGCGTTCGATCGCCGCTTCGATGCGATCGTATCCCTTATCGCCGGCTTGAAAGTGACGCAATTCGTGGTTGCGATCGAACACGTAGTATGCCGGAACGAATTCGTTTTGAAATCGCTCTACCAGCGTATGATCGTTGTCGATGGCGCACGGCTGCGTAAGCTTCATTACTTCGAGTGCGTCTTTCCGCACCGCCTCGACGTCGAGCTCCGCTTCCGAGCGGGGTTGATGAATGCTGATGAAGCGTAGGCCTTCGGCCGCGTATTTATCGCGCCACGCGTTCACGCGTTCGGCGACGTCGTGGCATATGTAGCAGCTGATCGACCAAAAGAAAACCGGACGATCTTCGAGGCTGCCCGATTCGGGCTCGCCGTTAATCCAGGCCGTTGCCCCCTCCAACGACGGGAGGGGGCTACGCATACGCAATGGCATCAGGCTTTTTGTAGAAGCGCCTTGCCGGGCTTCCACTCCGCCGGGCACAGACCGCCGGTTTGCAGCGCTTGCAGCACACGAATGGTTTCTTCAACACTGCGGCCCACGTTGTCGTCCGTCACGACGGTATATTTGAGCACGCCGTCAGGATCGATAATGAATAAGCCGCGCTGCGCCGCGCCGGTTTGCTCGTTTAACACGCCATACGAACGCGCCGTCTCTTTCGTGAAGTCGGCAACGAGCGGGTACTTTAGACCGGCGATGCCGTTCTTTTCGCGCGGGGTGTTTATCCATGCCCAGTGACTGAACACCGAGTCGGTCGAACAGCCGAGAATCTCGGTGTCAAATTCTTTGAACTCGTCATACCGATCGGAGAGCGCGGTGATCTCCGTCGGACACACAAACGTGAAGTCCAGCGGATAGAAGAAGAACACCAGCCACTTGCCGCGATAATCGGAGAGTTTGATCTTCCGGCCGAGATCTTTGGCGCTCGTCGCGCCCTTCGTGCTCTCGAGCTCGAAGTCGGGAGCGGGTTTACCAACCTGTGCCAACATGAACAAGGTTCACTTTCTACTCATTACAGTGATTCAACGCCGCCTTGTAGAGGACGGCGGATGAACGATAGTGTACCCCAACTCGCTAAAAGTGAAAACGACTTTCACCGCGCCTCCGTCGTGCCGTCCGTTTTAGGGTCCACTTTTCTGGATACACGCGGTATGAGGGGCACTATACGGATAGATGAGCGCGGTTGAATTCAGGACGCTTCGATTAGTCCTCGGCGAGCCTTTGTCGCACCGGGGGCAAACCGATGCTAACGGCGCCGTTTCTTACAGCTGGCGCTGCGGTTGCCGTGCTATTTGCGCGGACGGCTATAAATGTACGGAGATTTCGTGGTGCCCGCGGCACGGCGATCTTCTTTGGTTGCCGGCGGAGCTCGGCAGCGGGGATAGCGAGGAAGCAATTTAGTCGTCTCGCCGCGACAATATGTCGCTTCAACTCGACATTACATACTTGACGCCGTGAAATGCGCCCCTACCGCCGGCTGATTGCGTCGACGGCGAACCACACGATGAGAGCGGCCGACGTGACAAGAGCGACAATGCCGCTAACGACGCACCACGAGTAGTACTGCGTTTCGTCTACATTTATGAGCCAGTCCCAGAGTCGTCGGTAGAGAGTGAAGTTCGCCTCCAAAAGTCTTGCGGGTGGCCGTAACATCACGAAGCCAGCCCCGGCCATAAGCGCGGCAACAACAAGCGTAGGCCAGTTCATAGACGTATTATTCAGCCGCCGTTAAGGGCGACCGTAAACGCGTTCGTGTATTTCGTACATGAGGAACGCGTAGTGTATCTGAGGCCACACGAGGGCGAGTGTTATCGCGGCTCCCAGAAGCACAATAGCAACGAACGCTAGCGAGGGTAACCAGCGCCTCAAACTTTCTTCGCCTTTGACCGGCGCTTGGGCTTGATGCGCTTGGGCCTCTCGGCTTCGAGTTTCCCTACCGCCTCTTTCGGGACGGCGGCGATCTTCTGAACGAACGCTTCGAACGTGGACTGATATTTGCGTGCGCCGGGGTCACTACCGGCCTGCTGCCTTGCCATGCGGCTCTATCTTACCATGTGCTAAAGGCCTACCCGGAGCCAATTGGGAGCGCACAGGCGGCGTGTATCATGCCGCGTATACTTGACAATATGTCGCTTATACTTGACACACTGTCGCGTATACATTACAGTGCTGTCATGAGACCGCTAAGCAATCCAGTCGATCTCGCCAATCGC
>CAZHGH010000101.1:0-10387 GCA_964531205.1 uncultured bacterium | reverse complement strand
ACCAAATCGGCCTTGTAGCCATCACGAATACCAGAAGTGCCATGTTGAGTGCGAATGCCCACGCCGCAATCGCCGGGCGCCGGCGATCCGGCACGACGCCGCTGGCTGCTTTGATGTGCCAAGGAATCGCGAGAAATGCCTGAGTCGCAGCACCGAGGATAATCAAGCCGTACGCGATCAGCAGCCACGCAGTTGAGAAAGGCACGCGCATTGTAGCTGCGAGCGTAAATCCCAGAATCACCCCTACGCCCAGTATTGGCCCGACGATCCGCTCGACGCCAATGGACGATCGCGCGGCCAGTGCGATTGCGCCGGCATCGCCTTGCCGAACCACTTGCGCGAGCCAAATGTTCACGCAGGCAAGCCCCGCGTATCCCAGTGTGGTGCAGAAGATGTGTGCCGCCAGCAGCAGGCCTGTTCCGATGCTCATGCCAATTTATTTAGACTGTCTGATTAAAAATGTCAAGCTGGCCTGCGTGTCGAAAAAGGGCGCATGAGTCCGCGCCCCTATCGCAAACGCGCGCGTGAGACGGCGACCGCGGAAACGCGTGGCCGCATTATTGAGGCTGCCCGAGACCTGCTGACCGAACCAGCGGGAGGCCTCAGTTTCACGATCGACGCGATCGCGCAACGAGCCGACGTTGCGCGCATGACCGTCTATTACCAGTTCAAATCCAAGCGCGGGTTGCTCGAAGCGATCATGGACGATGTCGCGGAGCGCGGTCAAATCCGCGATCTGAGAAACGCGTTTACAAATCCTGATGCAGTGACTGCGCTCGATAAGTTCATCGAAGCCTTCGTTCGGTTTTGGTCGGCGGACCGGATTATTATCCGGCGACTGAACGCCTTGGCGGCGCTGGATCCGGAAGTCGAAGAGGCGCTACGCGAACGCGGAGGCTGGCGACGCGAAGGCCTCACCGTGCTGGTTCAACGTCTCAACTCGCACCAAGACGAAGCGCTTATCGACATCTTATACATGCTGACGAGTTTCGACACGTACGATGCGCTTGCGACGCCGAAACGTAAGCCAAAAGATGTCGCCGCGATCGTTCAGCGGCTCGCGCGAACGATCTTAAAGTCGAAGCAGGTATAGGAAGTGTGGCGCACGTGGACTTCGGCGATTCGCGGATCGCTTAGGAACCGTGCTGCCGCCTCCGAGGCCTCGCCGGGCTTCGCAACAACAGCATCGGCAATCCGCCCATCGCGATCGTATGCGCGAACGACGAGTTCACGCTTTGCGAAGTCCTCCGGAAACGTTTCAATGCTCGCATACGGTTCGCACTCGTGCGCGTGAATGAAGATCGGTCCGATCTCCGCGTACGGATTACGATCGGCTAACGGCTGGTACGAAAGTAAAATCATCGCTTCGGGCTCTTCAGGAATGCGAAGGCACAGCCGGCATGGACCTTGTTCCATTTGCACGTGCAGATCGTGACCGAAACGATCTTTGAGCGTGCGCCGCGCTTCATCGGCAATCTCACGCGGTACCGGCACGTACTGTAACGTCTGCAATTCATTCGTTGCAATCATGATTCAAGTATAGGTACCTTCGGCACTCCCCTGCCACCCGGATCTTGCGCGACGTTAAATCTAAAGAATACTGACCGTCGTTATAGTCCCATTACGGCGCAGGAGGTTCCCATGCGTACGATGCGGCGGATTTTGTATTGCCTCGTCGTCCTCGGTTGGTTCGAAACCGCCGTTGCGTCTGCGCACCCGCTTGGCAACTTCACGATCAATCATCTCGCGAAGGTCTCGGGAACACCACGAGGACTGCACGTTCGCTACATCCTCGACATCGCCGAAATTCCGACGTTCCAAATCATGCACGCGCGCGGCGACGGCAATTGGAACGCACGCACGCTGCAGCAGTGGGCGAACGATGAAGTCGCAATCGTGCAAGATGGCTTGCACGTTCGCGTAGACGGTACGCGCACCGAACTGCGGCTATTGAACACGCAAGCAATGCTGCGCCCGGGCGCGGGCGGCTTGCCGATATTGCGCTGGACCGGCGACTTCGAATCTCCGCTGTCGCTGGATACTAGCCGTCATATTGTCGTCGATGATACCGTCTACGCGGATCGCCGGATCGGTTGGAAAGACATTATCGCCGGCGCGCAAACCGAGCCGACGAACGAACTTCGCCGGTATCCGAGCGCGCTCATCGGTTCGCCGCGACGGGTGAGCGGCATGACCTTTACGCTCGCGTCGAACGGCACGATTCGGGACGTGCAGCAACGCACGGATGCACAGACGTTCCCTATGTCGGGAACGAGTTGGGTAGCACCCACGGCACTGTCCGCGATGTTTACCCGCGGCGATCGGACGCCGCTGTTTATTCTCCTCACCATCTTGGCTGCGTTCGGACTTGGCGCGCTTCACGCGATGGAACCCGGCCACGGGAAGGCGCTGCTGGCATTCACGCTTGTCGGAGCGCGCGCGACCGCAAAGCAGGCAATAATCCTTTCGGCGTCACTCACGTTTGCGCACACTATCGGCGTGTTGTTGCTTGGTGCCGTGTTGTTCTTCGCTGCGGGATTCGTTTCCGAGACGATCTATCCGTGGATTACGCTTATCTCCGGTGTTGCAATCGCAATCATCGGCGCACGTGCGCTCAAAGCGTACGTGCACGATCGCGCGCATAAGCACACGCATGAACATGCGCACGCGGTTGCCGGGACCCAGCCCCTGCGCTTTTCGAGCGCGGTCGTCGCCGCGATGAGCGGCGGCATCGCCCCGTGTCCCGCGGCAATCGTGGTTTTGCTGGCCGCGTTGCGCATTCACCAGCTGCCGTACGGCATGCTTCTCATCGTGGTTTTTAGCCTCGGACTGGCTTGTGTCCTTACCGGTGTTGGACTTGGTGTAGTGCATGGCGCAGCATGGCTCTCGCGCCGTTCCGCGTACGAACGCATCGCGCCGTTCGGCCCGCTGATTTCTGCGCTTGTTATTTCAATTGCAGGCGCATGGATGGTAGCGCAAGGGTTCGCACAACAAGGCGTTGCTGCGCCGGCGCTGCTCATCGCTGTCTTAACAATTGCCGCGATCGCGTCTTACGCGCTGAGCGCGCACACTCACACGCATGCAGAAAATGCCGAGGTGCACGCATGATCCTCACAAGCGCGTTTACCGTCTTTGCGCTGGGTTTGCGCCACGGCGCGGATCCGGATCACCTGGCAGCTATCGACAACCTCACGCGCAACTCCGCGCAAGCGCGCCCGTCACTCAGCCGATTCATCGGCACGCTTTTTGCTTCCGGTCATACGATAATGGTGCTGGCCATCGCTGCGCTGCTCGGTTATCTCGGATCGCGGCTCTCTACCCACGCGCATGCAATCGAAACGGCCGGTACGTGGATCAGTATCGTCGTCTTACTGTTGATCGCCGCGCTGAATCTTCGCCAACTCGCTGCCGGCGAAACCGATCGCATTGCAGGTGCGAAGACGCGTCTTTTACCGCAGGCGCTGCGCGACGGCAGCAGCCCGTGGCTCGCAATTCCAGTTGGTTTGCTTTTCGGCTTCGGATTCGAAACGTCGAGTCAGATCGCAACTTACGCGGTCGCGCTCGGCGCCGACGCGGGCCTCGGCGGAGCGCTGCTGGTTGCGTCGATGTTTTCCATCGGCATGACGTGCACCGATACGCTCGACTCCGTGCTCGTGCATCGTCTCGTAACGTATCGCGCCGGCCGCTTACCGCCTGTCATGCGCGTGTGGCTGCTATCGGTCACGCTCTTTGCAATTGCTATCGCCGGATACGAACTGCTGGGCGCAATCGGCGTTGAACCGGGCATTCCGGATATCGCCGTGAGCGGACTGCTCGTCAGCACGTTACTCGCAGTTTTCCTCTGGATCTTCCTCACGACACGGCAGATACGCCGTATCGATTCCATAATGGAGCAACTACCATGAGAACTCGCCTTATCGGTGGTCTCACGGTGATCGTCGCTCTCGTTGCCGCGTTCTCGCTCTACATCACGCACCCGGCGCGCAGCTCGGATCACCAGGACTCACCAATCACGTTAGGCCGCCCGGGCGCGGATATTACCGATCCGTACATTTTCCCGGCGCCCGACGATCCCAACAACGTCGTCATGGTCATGAACGTGCATCCGCTCATCCCGAGTGGCCAAGGTTTAAGCACGTTCTTCGATCCGGGCGTGCTGTATCAAATGAACTTCGACGCCGTCGACGAGAACACGGCGCTTCCCGCGCAGAAAATCTCTCAAACGTTCGTCATTCAATTCGCCGCGGGAGAACCGGGACCGAACCAGCAGATTCAGATCTTCGGTCCCGGACATCCGGCGACGACGGGAAATCAAAGCACGTTGCTTACGGCAAACGGCAGCGGAACAATCAACACGCCGTTCACAGTCGGTCATATGAAAGTCTTTGCAGGCGCGCGCGAGGATCCGTTCTTTTTCGATCTGGCGCAGTTTTTGAAAATCTTGCCGGACCGTAACGCGGGCAGCAGCGCGCAAAGCTGTTTACCGAAGCTCGGCAACGGCACGTGCCCGCAAGGCTTTAACAATCCGGGTTCCGACGCGCTTTACCACCTGAACGTGCTCTCACTTGTTGTCGAGATGCCGCGCGCGGATCTTGTCGCGGGGTGCGGCGGCTCGAGAATTGCTTACTGGGTTACGACGTACACCGCGAGTGGAAGGTAGGAGAGCGCTATGAAAACGTTTTTGCAGAAAACGATTCCAGCGATGGCTGTATCGCTGATACTTGCGGCGTGCGGAGGCGGTGGAACGACCGGCACCCTCGCGCCTACGGCACCGCCGGCGAATCAAAACAACAATGGCCCGGCGGATCTTCTGGGAAGCGGACCTTTCAAACAACTCGATCGCCTCAACCGCCCCGCGATCAACGAAGTGTTCGCAACGTTTGCGGAACATCAAGCGAACAACACCGACACGCCGAATGACGATGCCGCAACCATCGGTCCGGAGATCGTCTCGTTCACCGAAAATGTCGGCGGAAGAAGCAGTGCAATCGCCAATGTTCTCAAAGCGGTGCTTACACCAGACGTGCAGATCGCGGATATGAACGGAACCAGCGATTCGTGCATCGGTAAAGCACCGGGAACGTGCAACAACTACTTGGGCATCGAAACGGGCGGCGCGACGCAATTGCCGAAAGGTCTGAAACCGTTCGGCGGCCGCGCGCTCACCGACGACGTCATCGACATCTCGCTCGGCGCAATTTTCGGAAATACCGTTGCGGCACTCGGTCTTGCGCCCGATGACAACAACGAATCAGACGGACGTGCCGACGCTTCATTTCCTTCGGGGCATCGACCCAATTTGACGACCGACAACGTGAGCTGGCAGACAGCGCCAAAGCACTTCACGACGACGTTCCCCTATGTGGGCGCGCCGCAGTAAGCTGCTGATTGCGGCGATCGCTCTCGCAGCGATCGCCGCGTGGCCGCTTCTCGGTTTACGTACTGCGAGTGCATCGCGCAGTTACGTTGCACCGGTGCTGCCTGATTATTCGTATCGCGACAGCACCGTCGCGTTTTACGAGCAGCGCGTTCGCAAAGATCCGCGGGATCAAATCTCCGCGGCTTTGCTGGCCGGGCAATATATGCAGCGCTATCGTGAGGCGCTCGACGTCGGCGACGTAGAACGTGCGATTCATCAAGCGAAACGCGCGCTGCAATTGCAGCCGCAGAACAACGCAAGCGCGTACAGTATTCTCGCATCGGCAAACTATGCGTTGCACAACTTCGCGCTCGCACTCCGGTACGAACGTTCGGCGTTTGCCGAGAATCCATTCGACGCAAACGCGCCGGCCCAAATGGCGCTGCTCGACATGGAGATGGGCCGGTACGCGCAAGCGGCAGCCGATCTACGAATTGCGCATCGCATTAGGGACGATGCCGCCGTGTGGGCGGCGCAAGCGCGTTACGACGAAGTAACGGGGCGTCTCACCCAAGCACGTTCGCTCATGCGCCGCGCCGCGGAAATCAGCGACGAAGTAGTCGACAACTCCGCCGAATCGCGCGCGTGGTATCATTACCGGCTCGGCGAGATGGCTTTCACCGCCGGCGACATCGATCAGGCAAAACATGAGGAAGGAATTGCGATCGACGCGTTCCCGAACTTCGAACTGGCATATCGTGCGCTGGCGCGCATCTGTTGGGCAACGCGCGATTGGACATGCGCACAGGACGCGGCAACGAAAGGTGCCGCGATTATTCCCGAACCTGAAACGCTCGGCTATCTTGCCGACTCGCAACGCGCGTTAGGAGAAACCGCGCAAGCACAGCAGACGCAAGCGCTGATCTTCGCCGTCGAGCGCATCGGAAACGCGTACCGCATCAACGATCGTTTGCTTTCAGTCTACTACAGCGAACACGGCGTACGTCTTGCGGACTCACTGCGCATCGCGCGCCGCGAAGCGGAGCGACGGGGAAACGAAATCTTCGCGCAAGATACCCTCGCGTGGGCTGCCGCAATGGCGGCACACTGGAGCGAGGCGTATCGCGCCATACGTTCCGCGACGCGTCTGCACACGCAAGATCCACGGATTCTGTTCCACGCCGCAGTTATAGAAATGCACTACGGTCACTGTTCCGCCGGTCGCGAGTACATGCGCCAGGCGCTTGCGCTCAATAAAGACTTCGATCCCTTCTATGCGCCTCAAGCCCGGAGGGCCTTTTGGCCCTGTCCCATGCGGGGGGATTTGCCGAAATGGTAGTGTGCGTACGGAAAAGGATGTCTTGTATGAGGCCTGGTTAGAGCGCAACGCGTATACGACGGCCTTACTTTACAGCGCCCTTATCGCAGCGTTGCTTCCCGCTTTCCATTACGTACTTCAACCCAATGCCGGTGTGCCGCCGGACTCGCTCGCGCTAAGACTTCTAAGCGCGGGGTGTTCGCTCACCGTTGCCGCCGTACTGCTCGGCTTCCCGCGAAGCCGCTGCCACGCTCACGCATTGCAGTTCGTACAAGTCGTAACTGCGCTCGCGGTCATCGATCTGCTTATCGTCAACAGCGGCGATCATTATCTCTATATTGCTTCGGGTCTGCTCGTGATCATCGGCGCGCAGAATGCGTTTTACCGGTCGTCCACGCTCGCGATTGCAATCATTCTCGGGTTCGCGATCATGGTGTTCTACTCGGCATGGCGCGGAATCTTTTGGCAGCCGTACAACCTCACGACGCTCGCAATCTTCGGCACGGCCTACGTCCTTGCGTTCATTCCGGCATCGCTGCGCATTCGCATTCAGCAAAGCGAGCTTCGCAGCCGCCTGCAGGCACTGGAAGCCACGCGCAAACTCGAGGAAGTGCATGCGATCACGCACCTCGGCAATTGGTCGCAAGAATTGGAGCCGGAAGCGGTCGAGTGGTCCGCGGAGATGTTCCGCATCTTTGGTTTGCCGCTCGATACGCCGGCCGCCGCACTTCCGGAACTCTACGCCCGTTCAATACATCCTGACGATCGCGCAGCCGTGGAGCACGAGTTCAGGCGGTCCCTGGAAATGCGCATTCCCTTCACCATCGATCACCGGATCATTCTGCATAACGGCGCGGTGCGATGGGTTCAACTGCGCGGAATGCACGAATACGGCATTGAGGGCAAACCGGTGCGCCGTCTCGGAACCGTGATGGATATCACGGCGCGTAAAGAAGCGGAAGTCAGCCTCGCGCGAATGGCACGCTACGATTCGTTGACGGGTCTCGCGAATCGCGCAACGCTTCGTGAAGTGCTCGGCGAAGCGCTTGCTGAGGCCCAGACCGGTAACCATAAGTGCGCGGTGATGTTCCTCGATCTCGACCGGTTTAAGGATATCAACGACACGCTCGGACACTCAGTCGGCGACATTCTCTTACAAGAAGTCGCGCGGCGTTTGGCGTTGCTGCTTCCGCAGCATGCGTTGCTCGCGCGCTGGGGCGGCGACGAGTTCGTCGCGGTCCTGCGCGACGTTACGGAAACCGAAGTGGAACGGCTGTGCCGGCAAGTCGTGTATGGTATGGGTGCGCCGTTCGCCGTCGAATCGTACGAATTCTCTCTTGCTGCAAGCATCGGCGTCGCGATATATCCCAAACATGGAGTGAACGCGGAAGTCCTAATTCGCAATGCCGATACCGCGATGTATTCGGCGAAAGAGCAGACCGAACGGCGCTACGCGTTCTTTGCGCCTGAAATGCACGCGGTCGCGTCCAGGCGCCACTACGTACAAAACGAATTGCAGCGCGCCCTTGCAGGGAACAAACTCGTCCTTCACTATCAACCGATCGTCGAAACGGCGACCAACCGCATCGTGGCGGCAGAAGCGTTGCTTCGGTGGATCGACGGCGACGGTAACCTCCATTTGCCCGGCGAATTCATCTCTATCGCGGAAGACACCGGAGCCATCGTACCGATCGGCATGTGGGTGATTGAAGAGGCTGCGCGTCAAGTCATGCGCTGGCAGCTCGCAGGCTTACCGCTGACGATGTCGATTAATATCTCGCCGCGGCAGCTCGGACAGCCGGACTTCGTAGACGCGCTCGCACATATCGTACGCGAAAACTCCATTAATCCGTCGCTCTTGGAAATCGAGATTACCGAATCCGGACTCGTTCCGAACGCCGAATCCGTCATCGGCATCCTTCAGGCTGTAAAGCGCATGGGCGTTCGCATCGCAGTCGACGACTTCGGAACCGGCTACAGCGCGTTTTCGTATCTCAAGCGCCTGCCTCTCGACACAATGAAGATCGATCGCGCATTCGTCGAGGGCATCGAGCGCGACATCGACCGCTCCGTGGCCGAAGCAATCATTGCAATCGCGCATAAACTGCAGTTGTCCGTCACGGCGGAGGGCATAGAAACGCCGTACCAACATAGCGTCTTCGCAGCCCTGCGGTGCGATCGTGTGCAGGGCTATCACATTTGCAGGCCGGTTTCGCGCGAGGACTTCGAAGCGTTCGCTTTCGCGCAAAGCAGCGTCAGCGATACATCATCGTGACTAAATAGCGTCCCGTATTCGAGACGGCCGTGCCGCTTTTGGGTTTGCCGCATTGAACGAATAGCGCGGATGGTGGTTTCGACGCCGTTAGCGGAGCGGCGCAGACAAGTCCGGACGAACAATCGAACGGGTATCCCGGGATAGTCGTGCCGGTGCCCATATTGCACGTAATCCCGCCCGCAAGCGCCATCATGAACGCGTTGGGCGGAGCCTCTGGATTCGCGCGCGGCAACGGCTTACGCAAAGAGATGCGGATGCCGCTGTTTGCGACGACGTTTGTGGGGCAGACGACGCTCTTCGCATCAACCTTAAAGCACGGGTCGTGAATATTGTTTCCAGACATGCAGCGATACGCGTCAGATCGCAGCGAAGCAATCGATCCGGTCCAGCACGAACCGGTGATCGTCGCCGTGACTTTCATTTTTGCGGGATTGAATGTTACCGTCGTGGTTTTCGCTGCCATGATTTGCGCGAGAAGAATGGTTGCTATCATGTTCACCTGCGTTCGAGTGCTGCACGATCCCAGCCGGCAAGATCCGCGGCTGCTTCGTACGTTGTTTGAAAGAACGAAAGAACCATATCGTCGGGATTCGAAGACTGACGGACCGCTTCGTACGGAAGCATGAATTCGCGTAGCTGCGTGTTGTAGTACGCCTCGGGCGGCTCGGCCTGAGCTTTCGCAAAGCCTTCGGGCTCGGGATACGCGTACGCATAAAACACCGCATCCACTCCATACCCGCCCGGCCAAAAACCGCAACTGCTGACTTCGTGCGAATAGGCTTCGCGCATGACCCAATCCGGAATGTTGGGAAAACCGCCGGGATGCGGCGGAGCGCGACGTCCGGAAAAGCGCGTGACGGCGAGATCGAAGGCGCCCCAGAAAAAGTGAACCGGACTCGCCTTGCCGATGAAGCGCGCACGAAATTCCTTGGACAATCGATCGGCTTGAATCAGGACGCGCCAAAAGCGGTGCACGTACTCTTTATCGTACGATGCGTGCGTGTAATCTTCCGCGAAGGGAATAGCCTCAGGAATTTCATTCGGAATTGCGCGAATGGTTGTCGGAATTCCGAGTTCTTGCAGCCGGTGCATCAGTTCTGCGTAAAATTCGGCAACCGGCATTGGCCGCAGTGCAATGCTCGATCGGCCCCCGTCGCACTCGGCAATCCACAACACGTGGTCGAGAAAATCGAAATCGATTTGAAACGTGCGCGACCGCGTGCATGGCATGGGTCCGGTCGTAAGACCGCGCGACGTTACGTACAGTGGTACTTGCCACCAGTGATTGACCATCGGCTCGTGCGCGAGCCGCACCTTGCCGACGATCTGCGTCCACATATGAAGCGTCTCGAGCGTATCTTTCCAGTCGTCGTAATGAAGACTTGGCCACGCTTCGGCGGTACTCGGCTGCTCAAGCATATCGCGCCTCCGGCCC
>CAZHGH010000100.1:5812-10528 GCA_964531205.1 uncultured bacterium | reverse complement strand
GCTGGAATCCGAAGATGAAGCCGTACATCTTTCAAGAGCGTAACGGCATCTACATCATCGACCTGGCCCTCACGGTCCAGAAACTCCGCGAGACCTACGAAGCGGTCAAGCAATTGTCGCGCGAGGGCAAAGTCGTCCTCTTCGTCGGCACCAAGAAGCAGGCACAGGACGTAGTTAAGGAAGAGGCGGAACGCGCCGGCACCTTCTACGTGAACCAGCGCTGGCTCGGCGGCACGCTGACCAACTTCTCGACGATTCAGAAGCGCATCGCGCGCCTTCGCGAGCTCGAGAACATGAAGCAGCAAGGCGACTTCGACCGCCTCCCCAAGAAAGAAGTGGCGAAGCTGTCCGACGAGATGGGCAAACTCGAGCGCTTCTTGGGCGGAATCAAAGACATGCACCGCCTGCCGGACGCCGTCTTCATTGTCGACCCGAAGAAAGAGCGCATCGCGGTTCAGGAAGCCCGCAAGCTGAAGATTCCGATCATCGCCGTCATCGACACGAACTGCGATCCGGACGAGATCGACTACCCGATCCCGGGCAACGATGACGCCATCCGCGCGGTTAAACTGATGGTCTCGAAGATCGCCGATGCGATCATCGAAGGCCGGACTGAGACCGAGAGCGCCGGCGATGCGGAGGCCTACGCCGACTATGCCGCGCCGGAAGCGGAAGAGCCCGTCACCACCATGGCCGAGGCCGAAGCCCAGGTCTAGCCCGCCCCGGCGGCATGCATGGCCGCCGCAACGCAATGGCAAAAGAGAGGCCCGACCGGCGCCTCTCTTTTGCGAGTACCCGAGCCAATATAAGAAACTGGAGTAATACGTGTCTACCGTGGCTTATCAACCCAAAGCCGAAGAAGTCAAAAAACTTCGCGAACTCACCGACGCGCCGATGATGGACTGCAAAAAGGCCCTCGTCGAGGCGAACGGCGACATGGACAAAGCGAAGGAAGAACTGCTCAAGCGCGGCGCAGCAGCGGCTCAAAAGAAGGCCGAGCGTGTCGCGAACGAAGGCCTCGTCGCGAGCTACATCCATGCCGGCGGCAAGATCGGCGTGCTGGTTGAAGTCAACAGCGAAACCGATTTCGTCGCGCGCAATCCGAAGTTCGGCGAGCTGACGCGCGATATCGCGATGCACATCGCCGCGATGTCGCCGCAGTACGTCGATCGCGAGAGCGTTCCGGCGGACGTCGTTGAGGGCGTGCGCAGCGAACTTGCAGCAGGCGTTCCCGCGGGCAAACCGCCGGAGGTCGCGCAGAAGATCGTTGAGGGCAAGCTCAACAAATGGTATGAGGAGCACGTGCTGCTCGATCAGCCGTTTGTGAAAGACGACTCGCAGAGCGTTGCGGATCTGATCAACGGCGTCGTCGGCGTGCTCGGCGAAAAGATCAAAGTGCGCCGCTTCACGAAGTTCGCTCTGGGAGACAACCAGTAACTTGCAAACCGCCACACCGAAATACCGTCGCGTTCTGCTCAAAATTTCCGGAGAAGCGTTCTCCGGAACGGAGACCGGCGTTGACGTCCATACGACCGAAGATATGGCGCGCCAAATCGCCGAGGTCCATCGCGACGGCGTTTCGGTAGCGGTAGTCGTCGGCGGCGGAAACATCTGGCGCGGCAAAGTGCACGAAGAAGCCGGCATGGATCGCGCCACCGCCGACTACATGGGCATGCTCGCGACGGTGATCAACGCGCTTGCGCTGCAAGATGCGCTCGAGCGCATCGGCGTTCCATCACGCGTGCAAACGGCGATTGCAATGCATCAAATCGCCGAACCGTACATTCGCCGGCGCGCCATTCGCCATTTGGAGAAGGGGCGCGTCGTCATTTTTGCCGCCGGCACCGGCAATCCGTATTTCACGACGGACACGACCGCTGCGCTGCGCGCAGTGGAAGTCGGCGCCGAGGCGATTCTCAAGGCCACCAAAGTCGACGGAATCTATTCCGCCGATCCGAAGAAACATCCGGACGCGACGCGCTTCGAACAGCTCGCGTATTTGGAAGTGTTGCAGCGCGGATTGGAAGTCATGGATAACACGGCGCTCACGCTGTGTATGGACAACAATCTGCCGATCATCGTGTTCGACATGGCCGTTCCGGGCAACATTCGCCGCGTCGTTTGGGGCGAATCGATCGGAACGCTTGTCGGCAAGATCAGTTCGCTCGCTGCCGGCACCGCCGGGGGAGTCTAAAGGATTCGATGGCTGATTTAAAAGACGCAGAAAGCAAGATGAGCAAAGCCGTCGAGGCGACGCGCGGAGAGTTCGCGTCGATTCGCACTGGGCGTGCTACGCCCGCGCTGCTCGATCGCCTTCACGTCGAGGCGTATGGCGCTGCGGTTCCGATTAAACAAGTCGCGACCGTGAGCGCGCCGGATGCGCGTTCGCTCGTGATTGCGGCGTTCGATCGTAATACGGTCGGCGACATTCGTAAAGCGATCGAGAAGAGCGATCTGGGCCTCACGCCTAACGTCGACGGCAACCAGATTCGTCTCATGATTCCGCCGCTCAACGAAGAGCGCCGCAAAGACCTCGTCAAAATCGTCAAAAAGAAAGGCGAAGACGGCAAGGTTGCCGTGCGCAACGTGCGGCACAAGTTTCACGACGATGTCAAAGCGCAGCTCAAAGAGCATAAGATCACCGAAGACGACGGTAAGCGTCTGCAAGATCAGTTGCAGAAACTGACCGATAAGTTCGTCAAAGAGATCGACCAACTGATCGCGAGCAAAGAAAAAGAAATCATGGAGGTCTAGGGGACTTCCTTGCCTCTCGAAGATCTCGTGCTTATGCCGGAACTCGACGCACGTCGCGCACTGCGCGGCGAATCCGTCGCATTGTCTGTACTCGCACCCGTGGGCTCGTATGTAGGGCGCGGCGTGTTGCGGGTTTTGCGCGCTCGGCCCATTGAGGAGCGAGTCGAGCTTATATGCGGTTACGAAAGCTACGTGCGGTTCGACCGATGAGCATTACGGGTGTTATTCCGGCGTTAGCCGAGCAGCTCGATACCGCGCGTTTGCCCGAACACGTTGCGATCATCATGGACGGCAACCGCCGCTGGGCGCGCGAGCATAGTTTACCGACTATCGAAGGTCATCGCCGCGGAATGATTGCGCTGCGTCATGTGACGCGCGCCGCGAGCGATCTCGGAATTCCCGCGCTCACCGTCTACGGCTTCTCAACGGAAAACTGGCGCCGCGATTCGACGGAGATCTCGCTGCTGCTCGATCTGTGCGTGTACTTTGCGCAGAACGAACTGGCCGAGCTTTGCCGCAACAACGTGCGCGTGAAGGTGATTGGCGCGTATCGAGCGCTGCCGCAAGCGTCCCGCGAAGCGCTCGAAGGCTTAATGGCGCGTACGGCCGAGAATACCGGTCTGCTGCTCAATCTCGCGGTCAACTACAGTGCCCGGTCGGAACTCGAACGCGCGGTCTCCACAATTGCGAAAGATGTGGCGGCCGGACGCCTTGCGGCGGAAGCAATCGATGAACGGCTCATCGCCTCGTATCTCTACACGGCCGACTTACCGGACCCGGATCTCTTGATCCGGCCAGGCGGCGAGCATCGCTTGTCAAACTTCCTGCTTTACCAAGTGGCGTACACGGAGCTGATTATGACGGACGTGTATTGGCCGGATTTCGGTAAGGATGAATTCATACGGGCCTTGATAGAGTTTCAAAAGCGGCAGCGACGATTCGGCGGGGCGTGAGCGCCTCGGCGCCGGCTTCGGCCGGTGCGCCGGCTCATCCAATTACCCTGCGCCGCGTTCTCGTTGGCGTCGCGCTCGCCGCGGTCGGATTAGCATCCGTCTTTTGGGCGCCGGCTTTTTACGGCGTTATCACCATCGTAGGTCTGGTGAGTTTGTACGAACTCTCGCGTTTGTGCGACATCAAAGGACAGCCCCTCGAGTATCAAGTCGCCGTCATCGGTGTGCTCGCATATATCTTTCTCGCGATCTTTACTTTGATCTCGCGCTGGGAAGGCGTGCTGCTGGCGTTTATCGTCCTCGCGACGTTTTGGCTCGGAATGTATGGCGAGCAGAAGGGCTACTTCGCGCGCACGGCTTACACGCTGCTCGCGGTTCTGTACATCGGCAAGTTGTTGACGTATTTCGTCTTCATCCGTGAAGTGCCGGTGTACGGCGTGTATTGGACGCTGTTCGTGGTCGTGCTCATTGCGATGACCGACATCTCGGCCATGCTCGTCGGATCGCTGATCGGCCGGCACCAGCTGACGAAGATCTCGCCAAAGAAAACCGTTGAGGGCGCCGTTGGCGCTTTGATTATCGTAATGGCACTTGGTGCGGTGCTTGCGCAACTGCCCTACCTCGGCATGGCGTGGTGGCAAGGCGCCGCGCTTGCGGGAGCGACGTGCATTGCGGCTCAGGCCGGCGATCTCGTCGAGTCTGCGCTCAAGCGCGATGCCGGCGTGAAAGATACCGGCACCGTTATTCAAGGGCACGGCGGCGTGCTCGACCGATTCGATTCCTATCTCTTTGGCGGCATGGCGTTCTTTGGAACGTTGCACGTGTTGGGGTTGCTGTTCGTTGTCTAAAGCTAAACGGGTCGCGATTTTAGGCTCCACGGGTTCGATTGGAACGCAAGCGCTCGACGTCATCGCGCGTCATCGCGATCGATTTGAAGTCGTCGCGCTGGCTGCGGGCAAACAGATCGAGAAGGTGCGGGAACAGGCCGCGCAATTCCACGTGCCCACCGTTG
>CAZHGH010000100.1:0-5712 GCA_964531205.1 uncultured bacterium | reverse complement strand
CCCGGTGAACGAGTGCAAATCTTGGTTCATCCGCAATCGATCGCGCACGGCATGGTCGTGTTTACAGACGGCAGCGTAAAGATTCAGGCTGCAGCACCCGACATGCGGCTGCCTATTGGGTACGCGCTCGCCTATCCGGACCGCCTGGTCTCCGAACAGGCTGCCGACCCCCTCGTAGCCGCGGGCGCTCATCCTGAAGCGGCCGCTCTGCGTTATGACTTCGAACGTGCAGACGCCGAGCGGTTCCCCTGCATCTCACTTGCCTACCGGGCATTGCAAGCGGGCGGTACAATGCCCGCCGTACTATCAGCAGCAAACGAAATTGCCGTTTCGGCGTTTGTAGAGGGTGAGATACGCTTCGGGCAGATTCCGCTGGTCATCGAACGAGCGATGGCAGCGGCGGGGCACGAAGCGTTGACTTTGGACGGTGTTCGTCAGGCTGACCGCGATGCACGCAAGCATGCGCGGGAAGCCGTTGCCGAACTCCGAGCAGGCATCGAGGTATAAGTTGCTGATTCTTGGCGCCATCACGCTGATAAACATCGAGAAGATCGCAGTCTTCCTGATCGTGCTTTCCGTTCTCGTCGTCTTGCACGAGTACGGGCATTTCATCATCGCGCGCTTGAACAAAGTTCGCGTGCTGGAATTCGCGGTCGGTATGGGGCCGCTGGTTTTCGGCTGGCGCAGCAAACGCAGCGGCACGCTCTATTCACTGCGCGCGTTGCCAATCGGCGGTTTTTGCGCAATGCACGGCGAGGATAACAAAACCTCGGAAGCCGAGAAGCAGCGCGAATTTCGCCAGACCGTGATCGTGAACGGCAAAGAGTACGATCACGACAATTTCCAGGCAAAAACGCCGTGGCAGCGCCTTGCGATCGTGGTCGCCGGCCCTATTGCGAATTTCATTTTGACGCTCGTCATTCTCTTCGCCAGCGCCGTGATTTTTGGTGTGCAGAGCGATAAACCGCGTCCGCTGATCGGGTACATCGAGCCGAATTCTCCCGCGCAGCACGTCGGTTTGCGTTTGAACGATACGCTCGTTGCAATCGACGGCAAACCGGTGAAAGGCGGCGCGCAGCTCGTCTCATTCATCCATCACTCGCTCGGAAAACGGCTCGCAATCACGTACGAACGCGGAGGCCAAACGACGACCGTGAACGTAACGCCGGCCCATTGCCCTGCGCCGGCGCCTTCGAATCAGGGCTGCATCGGGTTTCTGCCGGTGCCCGCAATCGAGCGCGTTTCGGTGGGTGAAGCGTTTCAAGACAGCATCGCGACCTTTGGAAATATCGCGCAGCAGACGTTCGGGAGTCTTGCGCTGCTCGTGAGCCATCCCGTGAAGTACGGCAGCCAAGTCTCGGGCGTCGTGGGCATGGGGCAGGCCGCGATGACCCTCCAGGACTGGGGCTGGCCGTACTACTTAGGATTTGCCGCACTCATCTCGTTTGCACTGGGCGTTTTTAACCTGTTGCCGCTCCCGGCACTCGACGGCGGCCGGGCCGCGTTTATTCTCGGGGAACTCGTACGCGGAAAACCGGTCGATCCGGAGAAAGAGGCCTGGGTGCACATTACGGGTTTTGCGGTGCTGATAGCGCTCATGCTCGTGATAAACTTTTATAACGTAGTGCAGATCGTCCAAGGGAAGGGGCCGTTCTAAGTGATACGGTTGCGTAGGCAAAGCAAACCCGTGTTCTTGCAAAACAAGACCGGGAAGGCCGATGCGAAAGGCGTGTGGATCGGCGGCGACAATCCGGTCGTCGTGCAGACCATGACCACCACGGATACGGCCGATGCCGACGCAACGCTGGAGCAGATTTACGGCCTGGCCATGGAAGGCGCCGAAGTCGTTCGCGTAACGGTGAAAGATCCGCCGGACGCCGCCGCAATGCCGGCGATTGTGTACCGCTCGCCGGTGCCGATCGTCGCGGACATTCACTTCGATCACAAAATGGCGCTCGCCGCAATTGAGGCCGGCGTCGCGAAACTGCGTTTGAATCCGGGCAACATCCGCGATCCGAAAAAGACGGCGGAAGTGGTGCAAGCTGCGAAAGCCAAAGGCATTCCGATTCGCATCGGCGTGAACATGGGATCGCTCGCGCCGGATCTCGAGAAGACGCTCGGCCACAGCGCCGAGGCCATGGTCGAATCGGCGATGCGCCACGTTGAAATTCTGGAGCAGTACGATCACAGGGACATTGTGATATCGCTCAAAGCGCACGACGTGATGACGACCGTGCACGCATACCGCTTGATGGATCGCCGCCTGCGCGAGCGCGACACGCCCTATGCATTGCATCTCGGCATCACGGAAGCCGGCTTACTGCGCGACGGCACGATCAAATCATCGATTGGTCTGGGCATCTTGCTTTTCGAAGGCATCGGCGATACGATTCGTGTTTCGCTTGCAGCGGATCCGATCGAAGAAGTGCCGGTGTGCTGGAGCATTCTCAAGTCGCTCGGCCTGCGGGAGAAAGGCTTTGAAATCACGGCGTGTCCGTCGTGCGGACGGGCCGAGATTAGCGTGCTCGAATTGGGCCGCAGCGTCGAAGCGATCGCGAAAGAATATAGCGCGCCGGTGAAAGTCGCCGTGATGGGCTGCGTGGTTAACGGTCCCGGTGAATCGAAGATGGCCGACGTCGGCGTTGCGGGCGGCAAAGGCAAAGGCGCAATCTACCGCGCGGGCGAGCTCGTAGGTACGTTCCCGGAGGAACAACTCTTAGGGGCGCTGCGGCTTGAGATCGAGAAAGTTATTGCCGAAAAATATCCCGACTACGTTCATGAGATATCAAGCGCCGTCTAAAGGCACCCTCGTCGCAACCGTCGTTTTGGCGATCGCCGCATCGCTGACGTTCACCTATTCCAAGCCGGTCGAGATGCGCGTGGATGGACAGTCGGTCATTAGCGACGTGCCGCCCGTTACGACGCCAAAGGGCGTGTACGTGCCGGTTCGTTCCGTGACGGACGCGCTTGGTGCCGAAACGCGGTACGAGCGCAAATCGGGAGATGTCGTCATTACGCGCGGCGACCAAACGCTGCATTTGAAAGTCGGCTCGAAGCAAGCCAAATTGAACGGAATGCCCATGACGCTGGGTCACGAGCCGTTCCGCGTACGCGGCCGCGTAATGATCGGGTTGAGGGCGGTGCAACGCGCGTTCGGCGTGCGCGTGAAGTTCGACAAGATGACCGCCCGCGTGGACGTTAGCACGCCGGGCGTCGCACCTACCTTCTAGATTTCTTCCGGCCCCCTCGGCCCTTCACCGCGCGCTCTGCTTGGCGTGTCATGTCTTCCATGACTTCGCCGGTGCCCTCAATCATGTTGGCGGCGTTCTTCATCGCCTCGGCCATCACGTAGCCCGCTTGCGGCGCAGCTTTTGCGGCGTCTATTGCGGCTTCGCTAACACGTTTTGTCGTGCGGCTTGCTGACTTGCTCGCACGCTTTGTGGACCGTGCCGGCGATTTGCGCGCACGCGTCGTGGTGGAACGAGCGCTGCTCGTTTTCCGTTTGCTTGATTTCGCTTTTCGCGTCGTGGTTTTCTTGCGAGTTGCCATGCTGCCAACATTCCCATAATGCTGCAGCGGTAAGCCTTTATGCGAATTCGCGAAGGGCTTCCGGCTCGACGACCGGTTCGACCGCTTCCGGATCCGATTTTCGGTAACCGTAAGAGAAGAAGATGATCAAGCCGACGACGAGCGCTCCGCCGAACCAAATCCAGGTCGTGCGCGAGAGCCCGAAGATCGCCAAGAACAGCGAGAAAATGATGCCCAAAATCGGAAATAGCGGAACGAATGGAACGCGGAACGAGCGCGGGATATCGGGACGGCGTTTGCGCAAGTACAGTACCGCACCGCACACCACGGCGAACGCGATAAGCGTTCCGATATTTACCAGATAGAGCAACTGCGTGAGCGGAACGATGAGCGCTAGAATCGCGACGGCGATTCCGGTGAGCATCGTCGTAACGACGGGCGTTTTAAAACGTGGATGAACTTTCGCGACGACGGGCGGCAACATGCGATCGCGCGCCATCACATAAAAAATGCGCGTTTGTCCGAGGAGCGACGCAAGCGCCACGCTTGTCGTTCCGGCCAGCACGCCGATCGTTATAACCCAGTTCAGCACGGGCATATGCAGCGGCGCGAGCGCGTGAACGAGCGGGTCTTTCACCGGCACCTTGTCCCATGGAACGGCGCCAACGAGCACAAGTGCGGTCGCGCAGTAAATCAGCGTACCGATCGCCAGCGCACCGATGACGCCCATCGGCACGTCGCGCTGCGGATTCTTACACTCCTCGGCGGTTGTCGTCGCCGTATCGAAGCCGATGTAACTGAAGAAGATGAGCGCCGAGATCGGGATGATACCGAAGGGTTGGAAGTTGCCTTCGGCGGCGCCGCCAAAAGGCGAGAGTTTACCCCAGCCGACCGGGTTGAACGGAACCCAGTTCGAGGGATGCACTAAAAAAGCGCCCGCAATGATGAACACTACGAGTGCTGAGATTTTTAATACGACGAAGACATTGTTTGTTGTTGCCGACTCACGGATGCCCACCGAGAGAATCGCGCTGAGCAACAACACGAACAGCGCGGCAATGATATCGTATTGCGAGTGCGCGAGATCCCAGTGTGACGGCAGCCACCACGCTCCGTGGACGACGAGATTCGATGTTTGCGCCCAGGCCGGAACGTTGATGCCTACGCTTTTCAGCACATCTTGAATCGAAGCCGAAAACTGCTGCGCGACGGGTGCTGCGCTGATCCCGTATTCGAACAGCAGCGCGAATCCAATGATCCACGCGAACACTTTCCCAAGCGTCGCGTAGGTGTATGTGTAAGCGCTTCCTGCAATCGGGACCATCGCACCGAGTTCCGCGTAGCACAGCGCCGCGAAGAACGACGTTAGGCCGGCAATCAGATACGAGAGGATAACCGCCGGACCGGCGCCTTTGACGCCTGTTCCCACGGTCGTGAAGATGCCGCCGCCGATCATGGTGCCGAGGCCTATTGCCACGAGGTCTTTTGCGGTCAGCGCTCGCCGCAGAATCTTCTGCTGAGAGAGCGCGCGGAGCTTATCGACGTTCGTGGTGCCAAAGAGGCGGGAGGCTACTGACATTTCGGCGGGGTTCGCAGAAGAGCGGGCCCCGCCCTACAAGAAGAGTCTCCTGCTATGAACCGCTACGAACGTCTGAGCGCGCGCGAAGTCTATCGTAATCCGTTTCTGGCCGTTGAAGCGCATGAAGTGGTGCATCCGTCGGGCGTGAAAGGCGAGCACGCGCTGATCGTGACGCCGCCATCCTCCGCGGTCATCGTTTCCGACGGCGGCGATCTGTTGTTTGCGAGACAGCCGCGCTTTGGCGCGCAAGCAGAGATCCTCGAAATTGTAAAGGGCGGAGCCGAACCGGGAGAATCGCCGCTCGACTGCGCGAAGCGCGAGGCACGCGAGGAACTGGCGATCGAGGCGAGTCACTGGACGCCGCTTGGGCGATTGTTTGAGATTCCGTCGATCATGAGCGAGCCGGTTGAATTGTTTCTCGCGCACGGCATCGAGCACGTCGACACGGAAAGCGACGCGATCGAAACGATCGAACTGGTGCGGATCCCTGCCGACGTTGCGGTGAACGCAGCGGCATCCGGGAAGATCAACGATGCGGTAACCGTCGCGGCTTTGCTTCGCTACGGCGTTACGAGCGGATTGTTACAAGTGCAACAACAAGAACG
>CAZHGH010000099.1:0-10584 GCA_964531205.1 uncultured bacterium | reverse complement strand
TTGTTGTCGCCGTCGCGATAAATCCCGAACTCGACGGTTCGCTGCGCCGGCCGGCGCACTGCCTCTACCAAAATAAAAGCCTCCCACGGTTGTGTGGAAGGCTTATCACGACGGCAATACGTTTAGCTAGGTCGCCGCGTCATTGCGGCGTTACGGTGATGCTTCCGCTTACGGTCGATAAATCGATGGAGCCGCTTCCGTTGCCGATGCGCCCGCGAATCGACATCCCGACGGCGCCTTTATGTTCGTCCGTCTCAAAGAACGAGTGAACGCCGCCGGAGATGCTTTCTGCGTTCAGCGTCGCGCTGCTGTTGCGGGCCATCGTAAGCGTGATAGGCCCGCTCACGGCTTTGAGGTTGATGTTCCGCGAACCGGCGATCGGCCCGAGCGTTGCGCGCACCGGACCGCTGACTTGCGATGCACGAACGTTCCCGAGCACGCCGCGAATCGTAATCGGTCCGCTGACGTTTTCGACTTCGACATCGGTTCGCGCCGGAACGGTTACCGAATATTCAACGCCGGCTCCGCGGCCGCCACCGAACCATCCGGTATTTTCGTAGTGCGTGGTCACGTCGAGTGAATCGCCGTGCTGGTCGTACTCGACATGCGTGCGATTTATGGCCTCTTGCGAACCGGCACGAAGCGTCGCGTCGACGTGTACCGTGTTGCCGTTGCTCGCGACGACGGTAATTGGACCGCTCACGTTCGCTACGCGCACGAAATGCACGGCGGAAAACGTCCGATGTTGATGGCTCTGTATCGAAGAGCCTTCATCCCCGAGGCTTACGCTGCAGCCCCCGAGGGCAACAAATGCCGGAACAAGGCCAAGTAGCAGGCGATTCATACAGCCATAGTACCATGGAGTCCATCGACGTGTTTCGCTACTTCGGGCAATCGCGCAGTTTCGTATAGCCTTGGTCGTCGGTGTGCTGGATCACGTATTGCACCAACGGGGGCTCGTTCTCGCGCTGGTTCGCCGGCGGAAATTCAAACGTTGCCGGGACGTTTTTGTTCTCGGGCATGAACGGATCCGCGTCTTTCGACGGGTAGTACCATGGATAATCGAGATCGACGCTTTGATCCGAGCCATCGGGGAAATGCACTTTCAACGCGATCTTCTCCCAGATCCGCCCCGTCGATTTATCGACGATGGGATTGTCGCTGGGCTCGAATTCGACGTAGCCGCAAGGCTCGTGCGCGGCCGCAGCGCCGCCGCTGCCGGTTCCATTTCCGCTCTCGCCCGTTCCGTTTCCGCCGGTGCCAATGCCTCCGTTCAGCGCTTTCGCCCTTTTGCTCGTGCCTGTACCTTGAGCGCCCATCACGACGTGTTGCACGGGTTTGCTGTGAAAACGCGTACGCACGACGGGCGCTGCTTGTGCGATCCTCTTGATGTGCTGCTGTTGCGACGGATTACCAGGGTTGACGATGCGTGGCTTGACGTGCGTTTCTGCAATCTTCTTGACGTGGACGATCGGCGGCGGTGTCGGCTTGGGCTTCGGGGTCGGCTTGGGGCGGTGCTCGATACGGGTCAGCTTTGCGATCGTGATCGTTTCGTTGGGCATCGGCGGTATCGTGTGTTGCTTCCATGGAAACAGCCCGGCAGCGATTTCGTGAATCGCGACGGCGATTGCAAATGCAACGAGCAATCTGCGGCGTGCCGCCTGTTTCGGGCCCGCCGACGATTCGTCGCCGAAGAATGAAGAGAGCCATCCGCGTGATTCGGATGACTCTCTTTGCAAGTGCTTAGCCGTTCCGTTCACTTGTGGTGTTGATGGTTATTGCGGAATCACTCCGTATGTCTGCTTGTACCACTGTTCGAACTGCTCTTGCGTTGGATAGTACCCGTACTTCTTGTAATACCAGTCGCGGTACGCGGCTTGCCGCCGCCGCACCTCGCGCTGCTCGTCACGTTTTTCGCGGAGTTTATGATTGTAATTCGTGACGAAGAAGCCGGCTGCAGCTGCCGTTCCGCCCAGGATGATGATGTTACGGGTGCTTGCTTTTCCATCTGCAAATGCAGGTGTCATCGTGCCGAGGCCCATTGCCGCGGCGAGCGCGGCGGCCAGGACTCTCTGCCTCATAGACCGTCCCTTTCAGTGCTCCAAACGCTTCTTACGGTGAACGACGCGCGCGCACGGAATGTTCCGCAGGGCCGCTCGTCGAGCAACCGGAATCCATGTGCTCCGTGGACGTTCAGAGCTACATACGAGCAATCCCGGATTTTCCTATCCCCGGGATCCTTTTCCGTGACATTACCCCACTTCTGAAAGACAAGCAAGGCTTTCAGGCGGCTATCAACCTTTTCGTTGAAAAATTTAAAGGCCGCAAGATCGATTACGTTGTGGGAATCGAGGCGCGCGGGTACATGTTGGGCGCGCCGCTTGCTTACTCAATCGGCGCCGGTTTCGTACCCGTACGCAAGCCCGGCAAATTGCCGTATAGCAAGCTCAGTGAATCGTATGCGCTCGAATACGGTACGAATTCGCTCGAAATTCACGACGATGCGTTAGGTAACGGGGACCGCGTATTGGTCGTCGACGATTTGCTGGCCACGGGCGGCACCGCTTCGGCAACGCGGCGGTTACTGGAGCGGCTCGGTGCAAAAATCGAAGGGTTTGCGTTTTTGATCGAACTCGAAGCGCTCAAAGGGCGTGACGCTTTGAACGGCGTGGACGTTACTACGTTCATCTCGTACTAATCCACCATGGGGATCTCGAGGATGCGTTTGACACGATTGGCCGTTCTTGTCGCGATTATCGCCGGCATCGCCGTTTTCGGCGGCCATGCGCGCGCGCAAGAAGCGCAGGCTACTTCAACTCCGCCTCCCGGTGTCGCGCCGACGAGCCCCGCGATTCCGTCGCCAAAGCCGGCGCCGGACGATCCAAAAGTTCACAAATTTGCGGTTCAGCAGTTTTTGGCGTGGCAGCAAGGCCAAATCGATCGAACGTTCTACTCCGACGACGTGAACAACGAGCTGACCGATGAAGTGCTGGACACCGCGACCAAAACGTTGGCACACCTTGGAGCCTTGCAGCAAGTGACCTTTCGCGGGTTGAGCAAGGCGCACGAAGTAACGTTCTACGTCTATAAAATGACGTGCGAGCACGGCGCCGTCGATATGGATTTTGCGCTCGACCCGCAGGGCAAGGTCGCCGTCATCTTCTTTGAATAGCGCGGAAAAGCCCAAAAAGGGCTGAAAAAGGCTTTGCAACCGGAGGGCCGGGTGTGGCATCATAGACTGATACTATGACGATTGCGGAGCTCGTACAGAGGGTGCAAACCTACGACCCGTCGCTCGACGGGTCGTGGCTTATGCGCGTGTACGAGGTTGCGGACGAGGCGCACGAAGGTCAACGCCGTGCCTCCGGTGAGTCGTACATCGAACATCCTCTCGCCGTTGCCGGAATTCTGGCCGACCTCGAGATGGATCGGCAGACGATCGCTGCGGCGCTGCTGCACGATGTCGTTGAAGATACGAGCATCACGACGGAGCAAGTCGGTTCCGAGTTCGGCGAAGAGATCGCGAACCTCGTGGACGGCGTTACCAAACTCACGCGCATTCCGTACCAATCCAAGGAAGAAGCGCAGGTCGAAAATCTGCGCAAGATGTTCATGGCCATGGCCAAGGACATCCGCGTAATCATCATCAAGCTCGCGGACCGCCTGCACAATATGCGCACGCTCGGGAGTCTTCCCGCTTCGAAGCAGCAAGCGATTGCGCGCGAAACGCTCGACATCTACACGCCCATCGCGCACCGCCTGGGAATTTGGAAGATCAAGTGGGAGATGGAGGATCTCTGTCTGCGCTACACGGATGCCGACGGGTATCGCGAGATCGTCGAGCGCGTGGCAAAGACGCGGCAAGAGCGCGAGAGCAACGTCGATTCCGCAATAGCGAGTCTGAAATCCGAGTTCGCCGAACTCGGTATCAACGCCGAGATTCAAGGCCGTCCGAAACACTTCTATTCGATTTACACGAAGATGAAGAAGGGACGCGATTTTTCGACGATCTACGATCTCACCGCGATCCGCATCATCGTCGATTCCGTTAAGGATTGCTACGCTGCATTAGGCACCGTGCACGCACTGTGGACGCCGTTGCCGGGCCGTTTCAAAGATTACATCGCAATGCCCAAACCCAACATGTACCAGTCGCTGCACACGACGGTTGTTGGGCCGGAAGGCGAACCGCTCGAGATTCAAATCCGCACCTGGGAGATGCACCGAACCAGCGAGTACGGCATCGCCGCGCACTGGCGCTACAAAGAGGGCGGCAAGGCCGATCAGTTTGAGAACAAACTCTCGTGGCTGCGTGCGCTGCTTGAATGGCAAAAAGACATGCGCGACTCGCGTGTGTTCATGGAGAATTTGAAGCTCGATCTCTTCGATTCGCAAGTCTTCATTTTCTCGCCGCGCGGCGACGTGTTCAGCATGCCCGCGGGCGCGACGCCGCTGGACTTTGCCTACGCGGTCCATACGGACGTCGGCAATCATTGCGTCGGTGCGCGTGTGAACGGACGCATCGTGCCGCTCGAGCATAGTCTCGGGAACGGCGACATCTGCGAAATCTTGGTGAACAAATCGAGCGGACATCCATCGCTCGACTGGCTCACGATCGTCAAGACGAGCAGCGCGAAGCATAAGATCAAACAGTGGTTCCGCAAGGAACGGCGTGAAGAAAACGTTCTGGTCGGACAGGAAGCGATCGAAAAGGAGCTGGCGCGCCAGCACATCAGTTTCGCAAATCTCAGCGGCGAAGTTATCGAGCACATCGCGCAGCGGATGAACTATACGACGCCGGCCGATTTGTTTGCGGCGGTCGGCTTCGGCGATGCGTCGGCTGCCTCGGTAGTGAATCGTATCAAGGACGAGCTGAAGACCTCGAACGTTGTTGAGTTTCAGCCCATCACGCGTCCGCCGTCAGTATCGCGGCGCGTCGCGCGAAAGACCAGCGGCATTCGGATCGCGGGTGTCGATGACGTCCTCGTGCGGCTCTCGAAGTGTTGCAGTCCCGTGCCGGGTGATCCAATTATCGGCTACGTGACGATCGGCAAAGGCGTTTCCGTGCATCGAGCGGACTGCCCGAACGTTGCATATATGACGGCGACGCCGGAGCGTATGCTCGAGGCAACGTGGGCGGGCAAAACGGAAATCACGCACGCCGTGGACATCGAAATCGAAGCGCTCGATCGCGCGCAGCTGCTGCAAGACGCGATGGCGGTCTTTGCGGAGCTCAAAACGCAGGTGAGTTCGGTCACTGCACGCGTGAAACGCGATCGCCACGCGCTCGTCAGCCTAACCGTGCAGATCCGCGATCTCGATCATCTGCATCAAATTCTTCGCAAACTCGAGACACTCAAAGACGTGCGCCGCGTTTACCGCGTGACAAAACGCGAGGCCAAAACGTCGTAAACCACACACTCTTGCTGGTTGGTGCGGCCTTCGCGGGCGGTGCCATCAACAGCATTGCAGGCGGCGGAAGCTTTTTAACGTTTCCCGCGCTGCTCTTTGCGGGCGTGCCGGCCATTCCGGCGAATGCGACAAACAATACGGCAATGTGGCTCGGCGTTGTCGCAAGCGCGCGCGGCTACCGCGAAGAGATACGCACGTATCGCAAGGTGATCGTTCCCGCGATGATCCTGAGCCTTATCGGATCGCTTGGTGGAGCGGTACTGCTCTTACACACGCCGCCGAAAACGTTCGAACACATGATTCCGTGGCTGCTGCTGTTCGCGACAGTGGTGTTCGCGTGCAGTCCGTTTCTTACGCGTCAGCACGCGGCCAAGGACGTGCATTCACCTTGGCAGCTCGTCTTGCAATTCATCGTTTCGGTGTACGGCGGCTATTTTGGAGCCGGCATGGGCATTCTTATGCTCGCGATTCTGTCGTTTTCGGGATTGCCGAGCATGAACGCAATGAACGGCGTAAAGAACGTGCTGTCCATCGTGATCAACGGTGTCGCGGTCATTCCGTTCGTTATTGCCGGTGCGATCGTCTGGCCCGTAGCGCTGCTGATGGCGGTGTTCGCGATGATCGGCGGCTACGCCGGAGCGCGCATCTTCCGGCGTATGCCTTCCACAGTGACGCGTACGATCGTGCTCATCATCGCTTGCGGCATGACGGCATATTTTTTCGTTCGCTAAAATCCGTTAATGCGCAACCGGTTCGGGCGGTGGCGGCATGATAACGCGAGTCGCGCGTTTCTGACGGCGCCGAGCGACCCACGGCTCGATGTGATTTGCCGTCCATAAGTAGAGCGTCGGAATAACGACCAGCGAAAGCATCGTCGAGCAAAGTAACCCACCGATAACCACCGTGCCGAGCGGAGCTTGGGTGGAACTGCCCGCTTCGATTCCTGCCGCGATCGGCAGCATACCGCCGGTCGTCGCAAGCGTCGTCATGAGAATAGGCCGCAAGCGCAACGGCGCAGCTTGCAACACCGCATCGCGCGCGGAGAGGCCGCGGTGCCGCAGCTGGTTCGTGAACTCCACGACGAGAATGGCGTTCTTTACAACGATACCGACAAGCATCAGCAAACCGATGAATGCGGTCAGACCGAATGACCGGTGCGTTATGACAAGCGCCAAAACGACGCCCGCGAGTGAGAGCGGCACCGAGAACATAATGATGA
The DNA here is from genome assembly GCA_964531205.1 of uncultured bacterium. Taxonomy (GTDB): domain Bacteria; phylum Vulcanimicrobiota; class Vulcanimicrobiia; order Vulcanimicrobiales; family Vulcanimicrobiaceae; genus JAICWY01. The sequence goes on along the minus strand of CAZHGH010000099.1, from coordinate 3,953 downwards.
GCGGATGCATCAGCGATTCGAACTGCGATGCAAGCAGCATATAGATCAACAGGACCGCAAGCATAACGATGAGCCCGAGACTCCCGAAGGTCTGGCTTTGCTGCGTCACCGATTGCCCGAACTGCCAATAGTAGCCGGCCGGCAACGGTGTCGTGTTCATGATTTGCGTTGCCGCCTGTACAGCCGCGCCGAGCGGAATTCCGGCGAGCGTCGCCGTGACATCCATTTCGCGCTGTTTGTTCTGACGCGTAATTTGTGACGGACCCACGCCGATGCTGATGTTCGCAACTTCTGCGAGCGGCATCGTAGGCAGCGCGTACGTTTGACCCGGAATTGGAGTCGTCGTTGTCGCTAATGAAGTTGTCGTTGGCGCCATGACCGGAATCTGCAAGTTTTCGATCGTCGAGAGCGACCGGCGCTGTTCCGGCGGCAGCTGCACGATGATCGGATATTGCGTTCCGTTGATCTGCAGATACGATGAGATGCTGCCGCTCGTGGCCGTGTCGATGGTTTGCGCGATCGACTGCGTTGAAATACCGAGCTGAGCGGCTTGGCTCCGGTTCACCGAAACATTGAGCAACGGCTGCGAGGGTGTGACGCCGGTATCGGGCCGGGTCAGGCCTTGCACTTGCGCCAGCCGCGGAATGACCTGCGACTGTGCGATGTTGTACAGCCTATTCATATCAGGCCCGTAGATCTGAATGTCGAGGGCGTCCTGACCGCGGGATACGACGTTTTGAATGATGTCGATCGTGCGGCCGAACGCCATCAAGCCGGGTATCGGCTTCCCGAAAATCTTGCGGTACTTCGCAAACTGCGGATTGCGGCGAATCTGCGTGCTGTTTGCGCTGCCGCCACGCCTATTGCCGAACGTGCCATTTAGCGCGGCCTGCCACTGTTGGACGAATTGTCCTGCGGCGGCGCCGCCGACGTCGGGACGCAGCGTAATGGCCAAGCTTGCGATGTTCGAAACGTTTGTTGTGTTGAGAAATCCGGAACTGCCGACTTGATCCGCTACGTCGACAACGCGCGGGTCTTGCTTCATCCGTTGCTCGACATCCTGTGCAACGGCGTTCATCACATTGAGCGCGGTGCCGTTCGGCATGCGCAGATTGAAGCGCACGAAGCGCGAGTTCGAGGCCGGGAACATTTCCGTCGCGACCGCGCCGAGGCGGAGCGCCAAGAGCGTGACGATCAAAATGATGCCGGCAGCTGCGAACACACGTCCGGGATGATCGACCGCCCACTCTAAGCGTTTACGGTACCACGTTGCGAACCGTTCGTATGCCGCGTCGAACTTCTTGACGAAGATCGCGTAGCCGCCTTTGTGATGTCCGTTCGTGTGCGGAGTCTCGTCGCGAAGAAAGAGCGTGGATAGCATCGGCACAGTGGTGACGGCAACCAGCAGCGAAATCGCCACGGCAACCATCACCATCATGGCGAACGGCTGGAAGATCAGGCCTTGCAAGCCCGGGATGAGCAGCAGCGGTACGAATACCGTGATAACGGTGATCGACGAAGCCAGCACGGCGGAAAAGATTTCCGTAACCGCACTCTCCGCCGCTTCCTTGACATGCTGGCCCCTTGCCATGTGGCGATAGATGTTTTCGATGACCACGATGGCGTCATCGACGATCAAGCCCACGGCCAGCGCAAGGCCACCGAGCGTCATGGTGTTCAGCGTATAGCCGAGAATGTACGCGGCAAAGAGTGTGCCGCAAACCGCAATCGGCAACGAAATCGCGACAATAACCGTGGAACGCCATGAGTGCAGGAAGAGTAGGATGATCAGGATAGCGAGTATCGCGCCGTAGAATGCCGTATGTTCGAGCGCCGTAACCGCATCGTTGATGAAGCCACGTTGATCGAAAACAACGGCCATGTGCATGCCCGGGTAGCGCTTCTCGAGCTGGCCGATCTTCGCGTAGACGCCGTTCGCGGTTTGCACGACGTTGGCGTTGGGCTGCGCGATGATCGAGACGCTGACAGCTTCTTTCCCGTTTACGCGGAAGAAGCTGCGCTGCTCTTGGATTGAGTCGGATACGTTTGCGATGTCGCGCAACAGGACCGGCGCGCCATTCTTCGTCGACACGATGATGTTGCCGACTTCTTGGGCGTTTTGGAAGAGCTCATTCGCTTGAATCTGATACTCGCTTTTCGCGATCTGCACGATGCCGGCAGGCAAATTCAAGTTCTCTTGGCCGACACGCGACACGATTTGACTCATCGTGAGCCCATAGCCGGCGAGCTTGTTAGCATCGGGCTGAATCATGATAGCGCGCGTTTGATCGCCGCTTACGTTAACTGACGCAACGCCGTCAACGCTCGAAAATTCGTCCGAGAGCGTATTCGTCCACAGGTCGAGGAGATCGCGTGTGGTCCTGTTGGAATCCGTGACGTACATGCGCACGACCGGCAATTGATTCGGATCGAACTTGTTGATAGTCGGCTGCGAGAGATTGGGATCGTTCGGAAACGTGCTGAACGTGCGAGAGACTTGCTGCTGTACGTCGACGGCAGCCGTGTCGATGTTCGTTCCATAATAGAACTGTGCGGTGACCTGGCTGTTACCTTCGGACGAAGTCGAATTGATCAGCTGAATGCCCGGAACGCGGCTGACAGCATTTTCAATGGGACGTGTGATGAGCGTCTCCATCTGTTGCGGCGCAACGTTCGTATAATTGATGCTGACCGTCACAACGGGCGGCGTGAAGCTGGGCAGCAGATCGACCGGCAGCCTAGGAAATGCAAAAAGCCCCAGGACGATAAACGCGGTAGCGATCATCGCCACGGTCACGCGGCGGTTTACAGCAAATTTAGCTATGGACATTCAGTTAGCAGAATCTTCCCACGGTTGTTATTCAGAATCGCATTTAGGCTTTAAAGCGTACTGAGAGCCCTCTTTCACGAGCCTTACAAGCGATCTAACGGCCGCCCCCGTGTCACACCTTGTCACCCCCACTTTGTCACCCTGAACTCGTCGAAGGGTCGAAGGGCGCGGGAAAGGCTGTTGCCGCCAAAATGGCCCTATGGTAAACTATCGCGGTTCCCGGCTTGGCCGGGTCTAATGCCGCTGCCCGCCGCGTGAGGTGGGCCGCCCGTCCGGGCGTCCATAGAGGGCTACAAACTTTACAATGGCTGTCGATTACGAAGTCACCTACATTCTGCGTCCGAATCTTGAGGAGAACGAGGTTACGGAACGCACTACTGCCATCACCGACTCGCTCAAGTCGAACGGCGCCGAGATCCTTCACCAAGAGACGCTCGGCAAAAAGCGCCTTGCTTATGAAATCAACGACGTCCGCGAAGGCGTGTATGCCGTGCTGCGCTTTCGCAGCGACGCGGCGACCGCCCACGAACTCGAGCGTCAGCTCGGACTGAACGAAGACGTCATGCGCGCTCTTCTTATTAAGCTGGACAAGCACGCACTTGCGGCCGAGAAAGCCGCGGCCACGGCGGCGCCGGCCTCGGCGTAAAACCGTTTACCGCTAAATGCCAGGCCTATGGCACCGGGCTATCCTAGTGTCGAAGCCGAACCCGCACGCATAGCAGCTTAGCGAAAGAAGAGTTAGCAGTATGGCAGCATCGTTTAACAAGGTCATTCTCGTCGGCACGCTCGTGCGCGACCCCGAGATCCGCTATGTCGGTTCCGGTGCCGGCGTCACCAAATTCCGGCTCGCCGTCAATCCCAACAAGCGCGATGCAAAACCGGAAGACACGTTGTTCATCGACATCGTCGCGTGGGACAAGCTCGCCGAAACCTGCAACACGTACCTGAAGAAGGGCCAGCAGTGTTTAGTTGAGGGACGTTTGTCGATCCGCCAGTACGACGACAAAGACGGCAACAAGCGCCAAGCCACCGAAGTGGTGATCAACACGATGCAAATGCTCGGCGGTCCTCGCGATCGTCAAGAAAGCGGCGAACAATTCGCCGGTGCATCCGTCGGCGGCGG
>CAZHGH010000098.1:0-10624 GCA_964531205.1 uncultured bacterium | reverse complement strand
GTTACCGCTTACGACCGCCTTTTGCCGCGGTCTTTTTTACGGCGCCGTTTCGAGAGCCGGTAACAGCTTCACGAAGGCTCTTGCCCGCAACGAACGCCGGAACTCTTCGCGCGGGAATGTTAATCGTCGCGCCGGTTTTAGGATTACGTCCTTCGCGTGCGCGGCGCTGACGCACGACGAACGTTCCAAATGGAGTGAGGGCGACACGTTCGCCCTTTTGCAATGCTGACTTAATTTCGCGAAGGACCAACTCGACTATCGCACCCGCTTGGCGCTTTGAAAGTTCGGCCTCCGCGGCAATTGCGTCAATGATGTCGGCTTTGGTCAATGGAAGTGCTCCTCGGGTTAAGGAAAATGGATATACGGAGCGGCTCCTAGGGCTCCTTCCGAACAATTTGTGAGACTGCATGAAGCGCAAGCAAATACGACTGAATACCTAAGCCTACAATCGAGCCCGCGCAGACCGGAGCGACAACGCTGACGCGCCGGAACGCTTCGCGGGCCTGCGTATTCGAAAGATGCGTCTCGATAACCGGTATGCCGATAGCGGCGATTGCGTCCGCGATTGCGTACGAATAATGTGTGTACGCGCCCGGGTTGATGATGATCGCATCGTACGTCGAACGCGCGGCGTGCAACTCATCGATGATAGCGCCTTCGCCGTTGTGTTGCACGATGCGCACGTTGATCGTGAGTTGTTTTGCAAGCGATTCGATTGCGTCGTTAATGTCCGCAAGCGTTTGCGATCCGTAGACTGCGGGCTCTCGCTCGCCGAGCAAATTCAGATTCGGGCCGTGGATAACGAGCACGCGCATGCGCCGCCATTCGCAGGGGGAAGCGCAGCGCCCTGGGTAACTGGGCCCATATGCCCGATCTCATTATCAGCGCCTCTGCGCCGGAAGCCGGTTTTGCCATCGTTGCCGGCATCACGACGGAACTGGTGCGCGAAGCGCAACGCCTGCATGGATTAAGCCCCACCGCAACCGCAGCGGTGGGCCGCCTCACAACCGGTGCAGCGTTGTTAGGCGCGAGCTTGAAGGGCAAAGAACGCGTTTCTTTGCAGATTCAGGGCGATGGGCCGCTGCGTAGCATCGTATCCGATGTATGGTTGATCGACGAAGAACGCATCGGCGCGCGTGGGTACGCGAAGGTTCCGGATGTCGATCTTCCGCTGAATTCGCGTGGGAAATTCGACGTCGCTGCAGCAGTCGGCGACGGCTCGATGCAAGTAACAAAATCTTATGAAGTGGGACAGCCGTATGTCGGCGTCGTTCCGCTGCACAGCGGCGAAATTGCCGAAGACATCGCCTCGTATCTCGTAAACTCCGAGCAGATTCCGAGCGTTGTCGCGCTGGGCGTTCTCGCCGATCCGAGTGGCGTGAAAGCGGCAGGCGGCGTGATCGCGCAAGTCTTGCCGGGCGCCGACGAACGGGCAGTCGCAGCGCTGGAAGAGCGCGCACTCGCGATGCCGCCGATAACGAAGCTCATCAACGAAGGTGCAGACGCGCATGCATTGCTGCACGCACTTGCAGGTCCGGCTTCGCTGCGCGCACACCGAACGATCGGCGTGCAATTCTCGTGCCGCTGCACGCGAGAAAAAGTCGAGGCCGCTCTGCTTGGGCTCGGCGCCGACGAACTTTTCAAGATGGCGCGCGAGCAGACCGAAACGGAAGCGACCTGCGAATTCTGTAAGAAAATGTACGTGTTCACCTCGGACGAGGTGAACGATTTAGCTAGCCGTCTGAAAAGAGCTTAGCCGGCGGTTCGCGATACGGCTCGATGCGCTGCCAAAAACGCTCTTTAATCGTGCCGTGATCGTTTTCGTACCACCAGCCGCATTCGCACCGGATCGGCGGACCGCCGGGCTCCGGCCGCGCGTACTCACGTTTGCAGCGTTTGCAAACGAACTTATCGCTCTTTACCGGCTTCATCGATGACGTGTACGTAACAGCTGTTTCGGCCATGGTTATCTCTCGTTCGGCAGCACTTTAACAAACTTGCGCGATCCCACCGACAGTACAGCCGGTTCGCTCGCGGTCCACGGCGCCTTGGGATCGCTCACGAGTATACCATCGACCCGGACCCCGTTCCCCGAGATTAGTCGCTCGGCAGCGCGCTTGCTCTCCGCAAAGCCCGCGGCGACCATGACGTCGATGACCCGTCGCGACTCGCCCAGCCGCATTTCCGGCATTTCCGTAGGCAGCTGTTTTTGCTGCACGGTTCGCTCGAAGTACTCGCGGGCGGCTTTCGCGGCCTGCGCGCCGTGGTAGCGCGCGACCACTTCTTCTGCAATCCGTTTTTTCTCCGTCATCGGATGAAGCCGGCCGTCGTTCAGACCTTCCGTGAGTTTGCCGACTTCCGGAATCGTATGAAACGCCGCCAAACGTGCGTAGCGCGGGATCATTTCGTCGGAGATGCGCATGAGTTTTCCGAACTGCTGCTCGGGCGCTTCCGTTAATCCGACGTAGTTGCCCTTCGATTTCGACATCTTTTCGATGCCGTCCAGTCCTTCGAGCAACGGCACCGTCATACAGATTTGCTCGCGCTGACCGAGCTCGCGCTGATAATGCCGACCCATCAGTAGGTTGAAGAGTTGATCGTTGCCGCCGAGTTCGATATCGGCGTGCAACGCAACGCTGTCGTACGCCTGCGCGACGGGATACAAAAACTCGTGCAGCGATATCGGCGTACCGGCCGTGTACCGTGCGCGAAAATCTTCGCGCTCGAGCATTTGCGCGACTGTTACGCGCGCCAGCAACCGCAGCATATCCGCCATGGTCAGCGGCGCAAGCCACGTCGAGTTGTACTCGAGTTTGATGCGATCCATTTCGAGCACTTTGCCGGCTTGATCGGCATAGGTCTTCATGTTCGCTTCGATCTCTTCGGTCGTAAGCGGCGGGCGCAATTCGTTACGGCCGGTCGGATCGCCGATGCGCGCCGTGAAATCGCCGATGAGCAACACGACGTTGTGTCCCGCTTCCACGAACTGCTGCAATTTGTGCAGCACCACCGCGTGACCGATGTGCAGATCCGCACTAGTCGGATCCAACCCGAGCTTTACGGTGAGCGGCTTGCCCTCGCGGATGCGCGCCTCAAACTCGGGACGCGTTTCAACGTGGTCGAAGCCGTCAAGCAATTCTTCGACGGAAATCGTGGGGACGGACATGGGGGTGCGCTGTTCGACGCTCAAGGACCGTCTCCTTAGCGAAGCTCGAAGATCGTCACGCCGCCGCCGCCTTCGTTTTCATCGCCGTATCGAACGTTTTTGACGTGCGGATGCGAACGTAAAAACTCTTGCAAACCGCGGCCGAGCATGCCGGTGCCTTTGCCGTGAATGAGCCGGAGCGGTGAATTTCCGGCGAGCACGGCTTCGTCGATCCATTGGTCGACAATCGGCTCAGCCTCGACGTAACGCTTGCCGCGTACGTCGAGCTCTGCCATGGTTCGCGCAGCAGCTTCCATCTTTGCCGTGCCTCCGCCGCCATCGCTGCGCTGCACCTTGCGGGCGCGATCGGCATCGCTTCTGCCGCGCCGCCGCACGTCGCTTTTTGAGACGACCGTTTTCATCGGGCCGATCGCGACCAGCACGGAGTCGCCGTTGTCCGCAATCACCGTTCCGTCTTGATTAAAGGAAACGATGCGTACGCGTTCGTCCGGCGCGAAGGTCCCATCGTCTGTTGCTTCGGCGGCCTCAGGTTTGACGCCCAAATCGCGACGCATCTCGTCGAGCGTGCGCTGCAGCAAAGCGCTCTGCGACGGCGTTACGCGCGGACGCGCGCTACGCTGCTCGGAGGCGCGCCGCGCAAGTTCGTTGCTAAAGTCCCGCAGTGCACTTTGCATGCGAGCTTCTGCGGTGTCGGCGAATTGGCGGCGTTCTTTCTCTAGCGCCTCGGTCCGCGAACGCAGATTCTCTTGCAAACGATCGACGTGCACGCGTTCGCGGTCGAGAGCATCGCGCTCGCTCTGCAAGCGCGCGCTTAAATCGGAAAGCTCCGCCAGCGCGCTCTCATAATCGCGTTCGCGGGTACTCAGAAGCGATTCCGCTCGTTGAATGAGCTCGTTCGGTATGCCGAGCGAACGCGCAAGGGGAAATGCCAGCGATTGCCCGGGCATGCCGACGTCGAGATGATATGTTGGAACGAAGGTTTGCGGATCGAACCGCACGCTCGCATTCGCGACGCCGGGCGTTTGATGCGCGAAGAGTTTGAGTTCCGTCGAGTGCGTCGTGACAATGCCCGCGGCGCGTACCGCGAGCAATCGCTCCAGCATCGCAACGGCAAGTGCGGCACCGCTCGTCGGCTCCGTGCCGCCGCCGATTTCATCGACGAGCACCAACGAACGCTCATCCGCCTCGGCGATAATTTCGCGCATGCGGCGAAGGTGCGCGGAGAACGTCGACGCGTTCTCCGCAATGGATTGCTCGTCACCGATGTCGGTGAAAATTCGGGTGAAGTGTCCGATGCGCGTTGCGGGGCCCGCGGGAATCTGCATGCCGGCGTACGTCATCGCGACAAAAAGTCCGACCATCTTCAGCGCGACCGTCTTGCCGCCCATGTTCGGGCCGCTGATGACCAGTAGCCGCACGTCTTCCGTGAGCTCTAAGGATTGCGGCACGGCACGATCGGCGAGTAATGGATGGCGGCCGTTCTCGATAGCCAGCGTCGGCGTTTCGAGTAATTCCGGCGCGCGCGCGTCCATTGATTGCGCAACGCGGGCTTTAGCGACCAGCAGGTCCAGATCTGCAAGGATATCGACGTTCAGTTCGATTTGCTGCGCATTGGTGCCGACAAGGCGCGAGAGTTCCTGAAGAATGCGAGCGATTTCGCGTTCTTCTTCCAACTTCAGCGTCCGCAGCCGGTTGTTCGCATCGAGTGCGGCAAGCGGTTCAACGAAGAGCGTTTGACCGCTTGAACTCGTATCGTGCACGATCCCGGGAAATTCACCGCTGAACTCCGCCTTAATCGGTACGACGAACCGCCCTTCGCGAATCGTCACGACGGCATCTTGAATCGCACGCGCGTATTTCGAAGAGCGCAACATCGCACTGACGCGATCGCGCGCTTCATTTTGCGCGTGCTGGATGTTCTTGCGTATGCGTCCAAGTGCCGGCGATGCTCGCTCCAGAACGGTGCCGCGCTCGTCAATCGCATCGACGATCGCACGCTGCACTTCTTTTAACGGACGATACGCGGCGGTAATAGCGCCGATTATTTCGCTAGGCTGTTCGCGCGTTTTGTTGTACGCTGCAGCGGCCGCCGCGATTGCATCACCCACGGCGCGCAACTCCGTCGCTCCAATTGTCGTCCCGATGCTTGCCCGCTGTGTTAAATCCGCCGTATCGACCGCCGGCATCACATACATGTCAGCGCCCGCCACGAGCTCCCGGATCTCCGACGTTGCGGCTTGTTCGCGCTTTACGCGATCGAAGTCGACGAACGGTGAGAGCTCTTCTGCCAGGTGACGCCCTCGCTCTGTTCTGGTTTGCGCTACGACACGCTCGCGCACGCTGGCAAAATCGAGCGTTTCTAGGGTGCGTTGATCGGCGATACTTGTCATCCTGAGGTATCGAAGGACCCTGAGCAAAGCGCCGGCGCAGCCGGCCGCGCAGTCGAAGGGCGAGCCCGAAGGGGTCGCAATGCCAACGCTATCCCAACTTCTGCTTCAAGAGCTCCTGGACGAGCGCAGGATTGGCCTTGCCACGCGAGAGCTTCATGACTTGCCCGGTGAGGAATCCGAGAATGTTCGTCTTCCCTGACTTGTAGTCGGCAACGGCCTTTTCGTTACCGGCAAGCACTTCATCGACGAACTTCTCAATTTCGCCGGTATCGCTGGTTTGCGCGAGGCCCTCTTTCTCGACAATAGCCTTCGGCGAACCTTCGCCGTTCCACATGCGCTGCAACAGCTCTTTGGCGATCTTCGAGTTGATCGTCTTCGACTCAACGAGCGCAATCAGCTCGGCCAAATGCTCCGGCGTTACCGGCGACTCGTGCACGGGCGTACCCGTCTCGTTCGCCAGACGCGAGAGATCGCCGAGCACGAAGTTCGCGCTCTGCTGCGGATTCTTGCTTGCCGCCACGGACCGATCGAAGTAATCCGCAAGCGCAAGATTATCGATGAGTTGCGTCGCCGGCTTCACGTCGATGCCGTACTCTTTGGTGTAGCGCTCGAAACGCTGCGGCGGCAATGCCGGAAGCGTCGCTTTGATCCGTTCGACCGTTGCGCGATCGATCTCCAGCGGCGTCAGGTCCGGATCGGGGAAATAGCGGTAGTCGTGCGCCTGCTCTTTGCTACGCATCGAGTGCGTAACGCCTTGCACTTCGTCCCAGCCGCGCGTTTCCTGAATGATGCGTCCGCCGCTCTCGATAATCTCAATCTGCCGTTCGATTTCGCTTTCGATGGCGCGGTACACGGAACGAAACGAGTTCATGTTTTTGATCTCAGTCTTCGTGCCGAGTTCGGTGGAACCGATGGGGCGAATCGAGACGTTGGCATCGCAGCGCAGCGAGCCTTCTTCCATTTTGACGTCGCTCACGCCGAGCTGCACGAACGTGCGCTTGAGCGCCTCGAGATACCCGACCGCCTCTTCCGCGCTACGAATATCCGGCTCTGATACGCACTCCATGAGCGGTACGCCCGCGCGGTTGAAATCGATCAGCGAATATTCGCTTCCCGCGATGCGCCCGTCGCCGCTGCCCGCGTGCGTGGATTTTCCGGTATCTTCCTCTAAGTGGATACGCGTGAGGCGGCATTCTTTCATCGTGCCGTCATCGAGCCAGTAACGCACGACGCCCCCAATTGTGAGCGGCATATCGTACTGCGAGATCTGGTAATTCTTGGGCATGTCCGGATAGAAGTAATTCTTCCGGTCGAATTTCGAAAACGCCGGAATCTCCGCATCAAATGCGAGACCCGCGGCGATCATGTGCTGAATCGCTTCTTTATTCGGTACCGGCAGCGCACCGGGCAATGCCAAACACACCGGGCAGACCTTGGTGTTGGGTTCACCGCCGAACTCGTTCGCGCAGCCGCAGAACATCTTCGTCTTCGTCTTTAGCTCGACGTGACACTCGATGCCGATCACCGCCTCGTACTTGGTCCGGACCTTTTCAGCAACGGTCATAGCGCCACCGGCACTTTCTCGGCGTGCTTCGTGCCGATCTCATACGCATGTGCGGCGCTCAGCAGCTGAGCTTCTTGGAAGAGCGGCGCTGCAAGCTGTAAGCCCATCGGCATTCCATCAATCCATCCGCACGGAACGGAAAGCGCGGGCAACCCCGCGAGCGACATCGGAATCGTGTAATAATCCATCATGTACATGCTATACGGATCGCTTTTCGCATTGAACTCAAACGCGGGCGAGCTCGCGGCCGGCGACGCGATGAGATCGCACTTTTCGAACGCGCGTTTAAAGTCTTGCGAAAATAACGTGCGCGCCTTTTGGGCCTTCACATAGTACGCGTCGTAATATCCGCTCGAAAGCGCATACGTACCGATCAGAATGCGGCGCTTCACCTCCGGCCCAAAGCCGGCAGCGCGCGTCCTCTCGTACATCTGTCCGACGTCGTCGCCGGGAACGCGCAGCCCGTAGCGCACGCCGTCGAAACGCGCGAGGTTGCTGCTGCACTCTGCCGGCGCAATCAAATAGTACGTCGCAAGCCCGTAGTCGGCCGTCGGTAACGAGACTTCGACGAGTTCCGCGCCGAGCTTCTCGAGTTCCGCATACGCTTGCTGATAGAGCGCGTGAATCTGCGCGCCGAGTTTTTCGGTCACGAACTCCTTGACGATACCGACGCGCAAGCCTTTCAGATCGCCGCGCAGCTTATCGCTTGCGCGTTCGACAGGACGATCGATGCTCGTCGCGTCCATGACGTCATGGCCGGCCATCGCTTCGTACGCAAGCGCCGCATCTTCAACCGTACGGGTCAATGGACCGATTTGGTCGAGGCTCGATGCAAACGCAATCAGTCCGTAACGCGATACGCGGCCGTACGTCGGTTTAAAACCAACGAGGTTGCAGAATGCGCCGGGCTCGCGAATCGAGCCGCCGGTATCGCTGCCCAAACCAATCGCCGCTTCGTATGCGGCAACGGCTGCGGCGGAACCGCCAGAACTTCCGCCCGGAACGCGATTGAGATCGTACGGATTACGGGTCACGCCTAATGCGCTGTTCTCGCAGGAGCTTCCCATGGCGAATTCATCCATGTTGGTTTTGCCGATTGGAATGCCGCCCGCATTGATAATGCGCTGCACTGCCGTCGACGTGTACGGCGCGATCCAATGCTCGAGAATCTTCGAGCCTGCCGTCGTCCGGGTGCCGGTCAAGCACATGTTGTCCTTCACCGCAACCGGAACGCCTGCGAGCGGTAAGTTCTCGCCGTTCTTCACGCGCGCATCAACGCGCTGCGCCGTTTCACGCGCGAGCTCGTGCAGGCGCGTTAAATACGAACCGATGCGATCGTCCACCGCATCGACGTGCGCAAGCGTTGCATCCGCCACTTCGCGGGCGGAAAGTTTGCCTGCGTTCACCTCGCGCGCCACTTCAGCGGCGCTCAACCGAATGACGTCAGGCATTAGCCTTCCTCCGCAATAATGCGTGGAACGCGGAAGAACGCACCCTGCCGCTGCGGCGCCTGCGAGAGCACCGTTTCGCGATCCAGACACGAAATCAAGACATCTTCCCGCTCGACGTTACGCGACTCGATCACTTGCGCGGTTGCCGGCACCGCAGCGGTATCCAGCTCGTTGAGCACGTTCACGTGTTCGAGCAAGTTTCCGAGCTGAGCGCCAAAACGCGCGACCTCTTCATCGGTCAACTCGATGCGCGCCAACTTCGCAACGTATCGGATGTCAATCTTATCGGAAGACAAAATCAGGGTACTCCTTGGGCCAAACGGGAGTCGGTGCGTCTTTAAAAGCTTCCTCGATGATCTGCTGCTGCATCGCGCTTTGGCGATACAACGTGACCAGCGTCTCGATGTGGCCGGTATGCGGAAACATATCGAACGGCTGCACGACGCCCAGCCGGTATCCTTTGGCCGCGAGAAACTTCAAATCCCGGGCCAGCGTGGCGGGATCGCAAGAAAGATACCAGATGTTCGGCACGCCGCTGGACGCGATAGCCTCGAGCGTCACCTCGTCGCTGCCCTTGCGCGGCGGGTCGAGAAACGCGATCTGCGCGGCCTCTAGCGCTTGGCGGACCTCACCGCGCCGCACCAGCTCCTCTACGCGACCGGAAAGGAACTTCACCGAGCCGGAGAGCTCGTTGAGCGTTGCGTTTTCGCGCGCCTCGGCGATGGCTTGTGCGTTCTCCTCGACGCCTACCACCTCGGAACCTTGCTTCGCAAAGAACAGCGAGAACGTTCCCGCGCCGCAATACAGATCGACGATCTTCCGCGGCACGTCCAAACCCGGCTTCATCATTTCAAAGATGCGCGCAACAATCTCGACGTTTACTTGAAAGAACGAACCTGCTGAAACGCGGTAACGGACGCCGGCAATCATTTCTTCGATTTGCGCCTCACCGGCCACGAGCGTATGTTTGCGTCCCACGATCGCGTTCTGGCTGTTCAAATCGAACGAATTCGTAATGCCGACGGCGCCGGGCAATTGCTTCATCAGCGCGGGCGCGGTGCGCGTCAGCTCCGGAGACGGCTCCGCCGTCGTAAACGTAACGACGGATTGTTCGGTGGCCTTTGCAGTCCGTTCGACGATGTGCCGCGTTTTTGCAAACGCGGGCGCCATGGCAGGCTGCGCCAATGCCTCGTTCAAGCGTGCGATGTGCGTATTGAGCTGCGGCATCACGATCGGACAACCCGCAATCGGAACCAAATCGTGCGATCGCTGTTGATAGAAGCCTAGACGCGGAACCGGCACCGTCTGTTCGACGACCAACGACATCTTGTTGCGGTAGGCGCGCGGATTGATCATCCCGACCGGGTCCCGCACCGCAACGTCGGCGAAACCGCCGATACGCTGCAGCGCGTTGCGAACGACGTCTTGCTTCCAGCCGAGCTGCGCCGGATAGGTCATGTGCTGCACTTGGCAGCCGCCGCACATGCCGAAGACCGGGCAGAATGGCTGCGCGCGGAACGGCGAGCGTAGTGTGAGCGCGAGCATTTCCGCGACGGCATACTTGGGTTTGACCGTCGTGACGCGTACGCGGGCGCGTTCGTGCGGCAACGGACCAAAGCAAAAAACGACCATGCCGCCGGTGCGTCCGACGGCCTGTCCATTTGCGAGAAGGTCGTTAAATCCGAGTTCAACCTCGGCCCCCGGTTTGAGGGGGCTGCTAGGGTTAGCCGGAGTGTCTTTGGTCGTCAAGCGTTTTGAGAAGCTGATTCGCCTCGTCGATTAACTGCTGAATGCGCTGACTGGTTGGATCGGGAGGCTGCCGTGAGAGCAGCGCACGTACGACGGTAAACGCGAGCGCCGCGGAGAGGCCCGCAACGCCGATCCATACCAGGGTGCGCGTTACGTTACCGTCGCGCTCTGGCTGCGATTGCCCGTTGGTTGCGTGAATCTCGGTTTCTTGCGCTTGCGTCAAAGCAATGTTACTCCTCTGGCAGGAAAGCTTCTTTCGCTAGGGATTGCTTCTATACATGGCAGAAGGCGGCGGCGTGAATCT
>CAZHGH010000097.1:0-10645 GCA_964531205.1 uncultured bacterium | reverse complement strand
CGGTTGAGTTCGACGGCGTATTCCATCGGCAACTCTTTTACGAAGAAGTCGAAGAACCCGTTCACGATCATCGCCGTAGCGTCGGCTTCACTCAGCCCGCGGCTCATCGCGTAGAACAGTTGCTCTTCGCCGATTTTGCTGACGCTGGCTTCATGTTCGACCGTCGAGCGCTGCTCGTGAATCTTCATCGTCGGCTTCGTATCGCTCGACGACTCTTCGTCCATGATCAGAGCGTCGCACTTCACGCGCGTCTTCGCACCGACGGCGCCGGGATGAACCTCAACTAATCCGCGGTACGTCGTTTTTCCGCCGTGCGCGCTCACCGATTTATTGGTCACGACGGACGTCGTGTTCGGCGCAGCGTGGATCACTTTCGCGCCCGCGTCTTGGTGCTGGCCTTCGCCCGCGAACGCCATCGAAAGCACTTCGCCGCGCGCGCCTTCGCCCATCAGATAGATCGACGGGTACTTCATCGTGAGTTTCGAACCGATGTTGCCGTCAACCCACTCAACCGTAGCGTTCTTATGTGCGTATGCACGCTTCGTAACGAGATTGTAGATGTTGCGATACCAGTTTTGAATCGTCGAGTAGCGAATCGACGCATCCTCGAGCGCAATCAGCTCGACAACTGCGCTGTGCAGCGAGCTCGTCGAGAACTTCGGTGCGGTGCAGCCCTCAATGTAGTGCACTTTCGCGCCTTTGTCGGCAATAATCAGCGTGCGTTCGAACTGACCCATGTTTTCCGCGTTGATGCGGAAGTACGCTTGCAGCGGCATCTTCACTTCGACGCCCGGCGGAACGTAGATAAACGAACCGCCCGACCACACGGCCGAGTTTAATGCAGCGAATTTATTGTCCCCAGGCGGAATAACGGTCGCCAAATACTTTTGAACGATCTCGGGATACTCTCTAACCGCGGTGTCCATGTCGCAGAAGAGCACGCCGAGCGATTCCAGCTCTTTGTTGACGTTGTGATAGACGACTTCGGACTCGTATTGCGCGGAGACGCCGGCTAAAAACTTTCGCTCCGCTTCGGGAATGCCCAAACGATCGAACGTGCGCTTGATATCTTCGGGCACGTCATCCCACGAGCGTTCGGCGCGATCGGTCGACTTCACGAAATAATGAATATCTGCGAAGTCGATCTCGCTGAGCAGCTTCGTGTCGCCCCAAGTAGGCATGGGCTTGCTTTCGAAGATCTCGAACGCCTTGAGACGGAAGTCGCGCATCCAGTCCGGCTCATTCTTCATCGCGCTGATGCGCGCCACGATCTCGCGAGTCAGGCCCTTATCGGACTTGAAGACATAGTTCTCCGGGTCGTGGAATCCGTGACGGTAATCCTCGACGATGGGAGCGGTCTTCAGTTGGGTCGCCATACGCTGTTGCTGCTTCCTCTTATAGGTGGGGCTCTCGGCCGATTTTCAGGCTACCTCCGAGGCGCCCGATAGTCAAGATAATGAAGTCGTATCTTCACTTTCTTTGACAGCAGACCAAGCGTTTCAGTTGCGCACCCTTAAATTTTCCACAAGTCCTTTACAGGGGGGTGTTGAGGGCTTATTATGTTCGCCGGACCTCTTTGAAGGCTGTAGTTTACTTTTACGACCGGCGGCCCATGGCGGCGCTCGGTCGTGAGCCTCTCGAAGGGAGCCACGGTCATGGGAGGCGCGCCCGAACGCGCCATCGCGGCGAGACGCCCGCGCACCGAAAAGCGCCGGCAAGAGTTCGTCGATAGGTCGGGGACGTGAACTGCACAGCAGGCGCCAGCCGACGAGTCCGGAGGTGGGATTTCCCCCAAGGTCGAGGAGAGAAGACAAAAATTGAAGGCACTCGGTACGCACATTGTGTGTGAACTATCGGGGTGTAACCCGAAGGCCCTCACGGACGTCGATGCCGTCCATTCCATGATGATCCAAGCTGCACGCGCGGCTAAAGCGACGATCATGGAGAGCGCCTTTCACCGGTTTGAGCCGCAGGGTGTATCCGGTACCGTCATTTTGGCGGAATCGCATCTGTCCATCCACACGTGGCCGGAAAAGGGCTACGCAGCTATGGACTTTTATACGTGCGGCGACCACACCGATCCATGGCTTGCATGTCAGCACGCGGCGAACGTTCTCGGCGCAAAGAACATGCTGACAACCGAATTTAAACGTGGAATCGAAGCGAAGAACGGCACGTTCACTCACGTGGTAACCGCCACGGAGGCCGAAGACCGGCCCAAGACCGCGTAACTCCATCGACCAACGGTGAAACCAACGGCGCGCTATCCGGCGCGCCGTTTTGTTTGCGTTAAGGCAAGCGAATCAGCGCGGACGGTATGCCGATACACTAAGCGTGAAGGTGCGCGCTACGCGGTTTGATGCCGCGGCTTTTTCGTTTCTGCTGCTTGGGCTTTCGGCTTGTGGAGGCGGCGGCAGTGGCAGCGTTGGGCAGAGCGGTGCGGCGATCGTTCCGCCGGCGGCAACTACGCCGCCGATGCCGGCAAGTGCATTCACGGGTCCGGTCAGCTATTTGCAAAGCAGTGGCCCGCTTTCGAGCAGCGGCAGTATTATCGCGGGCACTCGTCAAGCACTCGTTGCGGTCATGTCCGGCTCGGCGATATCCGCGGATACGTTCAGCGCCGACACTCTAACCGTTGCAACGGCTGCCACAACGCAAAGCGCGGTGCGCGTGCAAAGCTCTTCCGGCCGCGCCGATACCGAGCGGCAAAGAACGCCCGTCGAAGCATTTGCGGCAGACGACCGCACCTTGCTCCGCGCGCGTGCTTCGCTTGCGACCGGTTCTATTTCGCAGACGGCCGTGCACACGCAGAGCGTATTGCCTTCGACGCTGCAGATTGGATCTTCGGCGGCGCTCTGGGTGCAGCAAGGCTCGCTGACGAGCACGTCGCGTACCAACGTCCAAGTTCCGTCAACGCTGCTCGCGCAAAGTACGCATGGAAATATTTGGATCGACAATTCCTTGCTCGCGGGCACCGCATCGTCGCCCGCCTTTGCAGCAGGCGCGCTTCAGTCAACGCTCGGCCAAATCGAGGCCGACTTTGAAAACGCCTACGCGTCCGACGTGGCGCATTTCGCCTCGCCGGATTACGGCAGCAACGCGCCGGGTCTGCAACCGCAATACAAAGCTTGCTCGCCATCGGGCGGCTCGCAAGGTACGACGAGCGGATACGTCACGGAGCCCGCGGATCGCCGGATCAACGTTCTGGTAGTAAACGCGCAAAATTTGGGCGGGTTAGGCGGGTACTTCAGCGGCGCAAACTTTATGACGCAGGCGTCGCTAAACTGCCTGAATGGATCTTCATCGACGTACGAGTCCAATGAAGCACCGTTTATTTTTGTCGGCTGGTTTCAAAACAACGGTGCGACGTATGAATTGCAGGAAGATCTCGTGCGATCGACCGCGCACGAACTGCAACATCTCATCAGCTTCGTAAACCATGCCATCTTGGCGAGTGCTGCTTCGAGCCCGTCGTACAACGGAAACGAGACGACGTTCGTCAACGAGGGGCTTTCCATGCTCGCACAAGATCTCGCGGTCGAAACGATGTACGGAGGACGCGGCGTCCACTTCGATGCGGACGATGCGCTCTCGCGCGCAAACGTCTATCTTTCGAATCCCGGAAACTTTTCCATCAGCGGGTTCGCGGGCATCGATCCCGTTTCGTGGGGTGGCAACGCTACGGCGCAGTACAACTGCGGCGGCGGCTGTTACGGCGGCGCCTATCTGTTTCAGCGGTACCTGCGCGATCGTTTCGGCGGCGACGCTTACACGCACCAAATCGAAACCAGCGGCGCCGTAGGCTCGCAAAATCTCCAGACGGTGACGGGCAGCACACCGGGGACGTTGCTCGATGACTTCGCACTCGCAATGGCTGCGAACACGCTCGGCGTTGTTCCGTCCACCTCACGCTTCGAGTTCGGTTCGCTCGATCTGACCGGAACCTACCCGGACCAGTTCGGCGGTTCGAAATCGCTTCAGGGCGTCTATGCATCGCCGTTCTCCGGATCGTCGATTTCGGTGCAAGCGCCTATCGGCGGCTTTGCCTTCGTTGCAGTGTCGCCGGTCCCGTCGATCGGCATGCCCGTGCAAGTAACGGATCGGGCTTCCGTGAGCGGATTTGGAATGGCTGCCGGGTTAGCGCAACACTAAAGCGAACCCCGGGGCTCTATGCCCAAAACCGAACATTGGCAGTGGTACGTCGAGGAGTTCTCGCCGACGGAGCAGCACCACCATGCAATCGAGCACGTATATTATGCGGGACGCACGCCTTTTCAAAGCGTCGGCGTGATCGAGACGCCGGTATTCGGCAAGATGCTCATTCTTGACGGCGACACGCAAAGCTCTCAGCACGATGAGAAGATTTACCACGAATCGCTCGTGCATCCGGCAATGGCGGGCGCCGGCGATCGTTCCGACGTGCTGATTTTGGGCGGCGGCGAAGGCGCGACGCTGCGTGAAGTGCTTCGCCATCCGGAGGTTCGCCGCTGTACGATGGTTGACATCGACGGGCAAGTCGTCGAACTCTCCAAGCACTATTTGCCGGAGTGGTCGAACGGCGCGTTCGATGATGCGCGCGCTCGAGTCATCATCGGCGACGCGCTCAAATTTTTGGCCGAGGATCGCGATCGTTACGGCGTCATCATTTCGGATTTGACCGAACCGCTCGAGGATTCGCCGAGCAATCCGCTCTTTTGCGACGAAGTTTTCCGCAACATCAAAGCGCGTCTTGGTGAGGGCGGTATCTACGTTTTACAAGCCAGCACCGCGGGCTTTCACAACATGTCGCTGCATGCGAAAATGGCGCGAACGCTGCGCGGATATTATAAAAACGTCGTTTCGTTTTACACGCACGTCCCGGCCTTCGATAACGACTGGGCGTTTATTGCGTGCAGCGATGCGGTCGATCTTGCGGAGCTCGATGAAGCTGCAGTGGACGCATACTGCTCCGAACTGTTCGGTGAGAATTTTTTCTATGACGGCGTAACCCACCGGCGGATATTCTCGCTCCCGTTGTATCTGCGGCGCGAGTTAGCGTTAAGCGGAGATACGTTTTGAACGCCCGCCGCTATGAAGGTAAAACCGTTTGGGTAACCGGGGGCGGCTCCGGGCTCGGCCGTGCGATGGCGCAGGCCTATGCACGTGAAGGCGCGAGGGTCTGTGTCATCGGCCGGCGGCAAGAAGCGCTCGACGAAACTGTGCACCTTATTGAAGCCGAGGGCGGAAATGCATTCGGCATTTCCTGTGATGTTCGCGATCCGCAGCGGGTCGAAGCCGTCGTGGCCGAGATCGTTGCGCGAACCGGACGCATCGACGTGTTGGTGAACAACGCCGCCGGCAACTTCGTATCGCCATCCGAAAAGCTTTCGCCGAATGGATTTAAAGCGGTGGTGGACATCGTTTTGAACGGCACGTTCTATTGCACGCGTTCGGCGTTCGAAGAGCTGCGAAAAACACGCGGATCGATTCTCAACATTATCGCGACCTACGCATGGAGCGGTGAACCGGGCGCCGTGCATTCCGCATCTGCGAAAGCGGGCGTGCTGGCGATGACGCGCACGCTTGCGGCGGAGTGGGGACAGTTCGGCATTCGCGTCAATGCGATCGCTCCCGGACCGATTCACACCGAGGGCACCGATAAGAACCTCTGGAGCGTAGCCGATGTGGAGCGCCTGGTCTCCGCACAGGTGCCGCTTGGACGCCTCGGCGAGCCCGCCGACGTGGCTCGCGCGGCGGTCTGGATTTGCTCCGAAGATGCCAACTGGATAAGCGGAGCTGCTCTCGCCGTGGACGGCGCGCACTGGCTGCACGGGGGTACGCTGAACTTCCGGGCTGCTTACGACGCCCTATCGAGCGGGCAACCCCTCGGAGCACAAAAGCAATAGACGCAGCCAGCGGCCTTCGCTAGAGTGAGAGAGATTATGTCCATAGATCAAGAGCGTGCCAAGCGCCAGTGGGACAAAGAAAAGTCCCACTTCGTCGAGCTGCTCGATTTGAAACTCGAGAGCGTTGCAAACGGCCGCGCGGTGATGCGCATGCCGTACCGCTCGCAGATTTCGAACGGCACCGGTGCTGTGCACGGCGGCGCGATCGTCAGCTTGTGCGATACCTGTTTTTACGTAGCGTTGGCGTCTATCTACGGACGCGATCAAGACACGACGACCGTTGCGCTGCAATGCAATTACTTAGCGCCTGCACTTGCGCCGCATGATCTCGTCGCCGAAGCAACCGTGCTCAAGGCTGGACGGCGTATCGTATACGGGGAAGTGCACGTAAGAAGCGGCGACAAGCTTGTCGCGCACGCGACGCTGAATTTCCTCAACACCTATCCGGAAGAGAAGCCCAAGAAATGACTCTGCAAGACACGGCCGCGAAGCGGACCGCTCTTTATGATGAACACGTGCGCTTGGGCGCACGGCTTATTCCTTTCGGCGGATTCGAGATGCCGGTTCAATACTCGAGCATTCTCAAAGAGCACGAAGCGGTGCGTCACCGGGCGGGGCTTTTCGATCTGTCGCACATGGGGCAGTTCATTTTAGAGGGTGAGAACGTTGCCGCTTGGGCTGATGGTCTTACGGTAAACGCCGTCGGTACGATGAAGCCGATGCAAGCGCGTTATAACATCTTTACCAACGAACGCGGCGGCGCGCACGATGACGTGATTTTCTACAAACTCGAAAATCGCTGGCTTCTTGTCGTCAATGCAAGCAATGCGGATAAGATGTGGGCGCATCTGAACGCGAACCTTCCCGGATCCGGCGTTAAGCTCACGAGTTTGCACGGCCGTAACGCGCTCATTGCTATTCAAGGACCGAAGTCGGTAGAGATGCTTGCACCGCATACCGACGTCGACGTCAATGCGCTCAAATATTATTTCTCCGCCGAAGGCACCGTCTACGGAAAGCATGCGGTCATCGCACGCACCGGATATACTGGTGAAGACGGTTTCGAACTATTCGTCGACGGTGCGGACGCCGCAATGATTTGGAACAATTTGCTGCGCGACAACGGTCAAGCCGGTTTGATTCCGGCAGGCTTAGGCGCGCGCGACGTGTTGCGGCTCGAAGCCGGAATGCCCCTGTACGGTCACGAGCTTACCGAAGAGATCACGCCGGTTCAAGCGGGTTTGAATTGGGCGGTGAAATTCAACAAACCATCGTTCACGGGCAAAGAAGCGCTTCAGGCGCAGGCCGAGCGCGACGATTCTCCGCGCATCGTCGGCATCGTCATGGACGGCCGCGCGCCTGCACGCGAAGGCTATCACGTCTTTTTGGGCGATCGCCGCGTCGGAGAAATTCGCAGCGGTTCCATCGCGCCGTCGGTGCAAAACAAAAATATCGGAACCGCATTGGTTGAGAAAGAAGCCGCCGCTCCCGGCACCCCGCTCGTCGTGCACATTCGCGGCACGGCGTATGGAGCGACAGTTGTCCCGTTACCGTTTTATAAGAGAGGAAATTAGGAAGTGGCTCAGCCCGCCGATCTGCTATATAGCAAGGAACATGAATGGGTGAAAGTCGACGGCGACGTGGCGACCGTCGGCATTACCGATTATGCGCAAAACTCGTTGGGTGACATCGTGTACGTCGAGCTTCCCAGAGTCGGCGCGCAGATCGAGCCGATGGGAAGCGTCGGCGTCGTGGAGTCAGTGAAGGCTGTTTCGGATCTGTTCACGCCGGTCGGCGGCGAAGTGATCGAAGTGAACGGCGACCTCGAGAACGATCCCGCGCTTGTAAACCGCGAGCCGTTCGCCGGCGGATGGATGTTCAAAGTGCGCCTTGTCAACGGTTCGCCGAGCGGATTGCTCTCGCCGGAAGATTACGACAAACTCACCCAAGAAAGATAGTTCGTGTACACACCCCACACCGAGCGCGATATCGCGCAGATGCTCGAGGCGATCGGCGTTCCTTCGCTCGAGAAACTCGTCGAAGTTCCGGACGCAGTCAAAATTCGCGAGAAACTGGACATCGTGCCGGCGCTCGCAGAAGCCGGCATCGTCAAACGCTTCGAGCATTTTGCAAAGAAAAATACGGCGGCGTCGTGCGTCTCATTTTTAGGCGCCGGTGCGTACCGTCACTATACGCCGCCTGCGATCGCGGCGCTCGCGATGCGGGGCGAGTTTTTGACGGCGTATACGCCGTATCAAGCCGAAGTTTCGCAAGGCTATTTGCAAGCGATCTATGAGTGGCAGACCTACATCTGCTTGCTCACGGGCCTCGACATTGCGAACGCTTCGGTGTACGACGGCGCGACGGCGCTCGCGGAAGCGGCGATCATGGCGCTCAACGCGAACGGACGCAAGAAAGTGCTCGTGTCGCGCGCGATTCACCCGAATTATCGCGCGGTGTTGAAAACGTACTGCGACGGGCTCGACGTTGCAATCGACGAACTGCCGGTTGCAAAGGACGGGACGACCGATCTGAGCGATCTCGCGCAACGGCTGTCAAGCAAAGAGTACGCTTGCGTGGCGGTACAGTCGCCGAATTTCTTCGGCAACATCGACACGCCCGATGCGGCGGCGCAAACGGCGATCAAGCAGAGCGGCACCGTGCTGATCGGCGTCGTTGCCGAGGCGCTGGCGCTTGCAGCACTCCAAACGCCGGCATCGTGGGGCGCGGAGATCGTCGCGGGAGAGGCCCAAAGCTTCGGCGTCGCACTCGCGTATGGCGGGCCGTATGTCGGATTCATCGCTTCCAATAAAGATCACATGCGCCGCATTCCGGGACGTTTGGTCGGCAAGACCGTCGACGTGCACGGCAATGAAGCATTCGTGCTGACCCTCCAAGCACGCGAGCAGCACATTCGCCGCGAACGCGCGACGTCGAATATCTGCACGAATCAAGCGCACTGCGCGCTCATCGCCACGATGTACCTGGCGCTGATGGGCAAGACCGGTTTGCAGGACGTTGCTTCCGCGAATTTACAACGGTCGCGCGAGCTCGCATCGCGCGTCAGTTCGCTCGCCAGTTGCAGTTTGCAATTTGAGGCGCCGTTCTTCAACGAAATCGTTGTGAACGTGCATCAGCCGGCGAAAGATGTGCTTGCGAAACTTCAAGATCGCGGAATTCTCGGCGGCATCGATTTGGGCCGTTACTATCCGGAATACGCCGATTGCATTCTAATGGCAGCGACGGAACTCACGTCGTCTGCCGATATCGACACGCTCGTTACCGCGCTCGAAGAGGTCGCCAATGTCCCGGCTCGCGTCTGATCACACCGCTTCTCCGCTCATCTTCGAACAAGGTCAGGAAGGCCGCGCCAACCGCTACGTCGATGCGGGCGCGCCGATGCCGGAGTTTTTGCCGAAGGACCTTTTGCGCGACGATCTTCCGCTTCCCGATAACAGCGAACTCGATGTCGTGCGCCATTTCACTCGGCTCTCGCAGCGCACGTTCGGCATCGATGTTGGATTCTATCCGCTCGGCTCGTGCACGATGAAGTACAATCCACGCGTGAACGACGCGATGGCGAATCTTCCGCAAATTCGCGATCTGCATCCGTACGCGCCGGACGAGCTCGCGCAAGGCGCCTTACAAATCATGTGGGAACTCGAGCGCACATTCTGCTCGCTCTTCGGCATGGCCGCGTTTTCGCTGAACCCTTCGGCAGGCGCTCACGCCGAGCTCGCAGCGCTGCTCATCGCCAAAGCGTATTTCAAAGATCGTGGTGAGACGCAACGCGACAAGGTCATCGTTCCGGACACGGCACACGGCACGAATCCGGCGTCGGCGGCGATGTGCGGTTTCAAAGTCATCTCGCTCAAGAGCGATGCGCGCGGGCGTGTGAGCGTCGAGGAACTCAAGAAAGTTCTGGGACCGGATACCGCCGTCTGTATGATGACGAATCCAAATACGCTCGGGTTATTTGAGGACCACGTTCACGAGATCACCAAAGCGGTGCACGAAGTCGGCGGCTTGATGTACTACGACGGAGCTAACGCGAATGCGCTCATGGGCAATGCGCGTCCGGGCGATATGGGCTTCGATCTCATGCATCTCAACACGCATAAGACGTTTACGATTCCGCACGGCGGCGGCGGTGCAGGTCACGGTCCCGTTGGTGTCGCCGCGCATCTGGTCGATTTCTTGCCCACGCCCTACGTTCGTGCGAAAAAGAAAGCGGATGCGAACCCGAAGCTTGCGCCTAGCGATCAAATGGAGTTCTGGCTCGACTTCAACGTTCCGAAGTCGATTGGTCCGATGCGCTCGTTTTGGTCGAACTTCGCACATGCGGTGCGCGCGCTGTCGTACATTTACGCGAACGGTGCTGAAGGCCTCACGAAGGTCTCGCAGCTCGCGGTGCTCAACGCGAACTACATTCGCGTCAAAGTGCGCGACTTTTTAGAGACGCCGTACGACGAGATCTGCCGTCACGAATTCGTCGCGTCCGCGCAGGAACTGAAGAAAGAAACCGGCGTTCGCGCGCTCGACATCGCGAAGGCGCTGCTCGACCGCGGCTTCATGGCGCCGACGATGTACTTCCCGCTAATCGTGCCGGAGTGTTTGATGATCGAGCCTACCGAAACCGAATCGAAGGAAACGCTCGACAGATTCATCGACGCGTTGCGCGACATCGTGCAAACTGCGAAATCGGATCCCGAGCAAATTCTGGCGGCGCCGCAATATACGGTGGTTGGGCGCCTCGACGA
>CAZHGH010000096.1:0-11128 GCA_964531205.1 uncultured bacterium | reverse complement strand
TGATTACGCAAGTTCGTACTGGCGTAATGTGTCGAGGCGTAGCATTGCGCCGAGTTCCGCTTCTACCGTTCGCGCGTGCTCTTCGCCGACGATCGTTCTCCACTCCGGATTGAGAATCGCGTGATCGTCGTTGCTGAGCGCCTGTGGAAGTTCGCGCGAGCGTATGCGGCCTTCTTGCTCGAGCGCGATCAAATACGCAAGTAATTGCCGTGCGGCCGCAGGCCAAAGAATGGGATTCGTCTCGCGGTAAATCGTGCGAACGAGATCGGGAATAGTTTGCGGCCCGCTTGTCAACGCACGCAAAATCTCTTGCTGACGCGATTCACGGTGCGCGAGATAATCGCGGAGTTTGGCTTGCGGGTCGTGCACCGGCTCTCCGTGGCCGCCGTAGATCGTTTTTGCATCGGGGAATTCTGCTAAGAGACGTGCGAGGGTCTGTTGGTATGGGCGCATCGCGCCGTTGGGCGGCGCGATCACGACGTACCCTTCACCCAAAACCACATCGCCCGTGAACAGCGCGCCTTCGCGCGGCTCGTAAAAGACCAGATGATCGAATGTGTGGCCGGGCGCGTCGACTGCTATCAGCGTCGTCTCGCCGATGACGATACGCTCGCCGTCGTGCAGATCGCGCGTGTGCGGGAACTCTGTGTCCGCGTGAGCAGCGATCGCGGCGCCCGTGCGTTGCGCTAACACCGGAGCAGCAGGAGCGTGATCCGGATGCGTATGCGTCAGGCAAATAAGCGAAATCCGCGTTCGCATGGCAGCGCTGCGTTCGAGCAGTGCTTCAATGTGGCGCGCGATAACCGGACCTGGATCGATGCAGATCGCCTGGCCGTTCCCGCAGTCGATGAGGTAACTGTTGGTCCCGCTGAGCGTCATCGCGGATGGATTCGGCGCCCGCACCAGTGCGATGCGCGAAGCTCCTACCATGCGTGTTCCAAATGCGCCGGCAACGAGAATTCGCGTTCGGCCGGCACGTCCGGCATGATGCTATAGATCGTCTTCGTGCGCGCGAAGTGCATGAGGTTTTCCACGCTCTCGAATGCTGCGAGGCGCTCCACATGTTTGATCGTAGGATAGACCATGCGAAAATCGCCTGCATCGGAGCGCGTCAATGCTTGCGACGGCGTAATCCACACGCCGTCGTGCGTCTCGAATGCATCGGCGACGGCCGCTTGATCCGGTGAAGCTTCGGCTACGAAAAAGTGCGCGTTGTAACGCCGCGTAAACACCGGCGGCGTTATCCACTGCGAAAAAAGCGCGAGCGCCTTCGCGTTGGCATATGCATGAACTTCTTCAAGCACTTCTGTAAATGCGAGATCGCCGCTTTGCACGCGCGAGCGATCCGCATGCAAACGTTCGCGGTAGGGCGCCAGATCGTTGTCGGAAAGCGGCGCACCGTCCGTGTCGCACGCGAGCAGTACGCCGGCCTCCTCGTACAGCTCTCGAATCGCCGCAACGAGCAGCGCGGCCGCATCCCGCGCCGGCGGTGTCGCGAACGGTGCCGGAAACGACGGTTCAATCTGCGAGCGAAACTGAGCCGCAAGCGAAGCCGCATCCACACCGCGAGCACGAGTGAGCGCTTCCTCGGTGAGGTCTTGCGCATCGACCGTGCCGCCCGGAAAGACGTAGACGTCGGGCACGAAGTGGCTTGCCTCACTACGCCGCAACATAAAGACTTCGAAGCTTGTGCTCGCCGGGCGAACGAGCATGACCGTGGCTGCTAAGCGCACGTTGGAACCTGAGATGGCGCCCGAGCGTTCATTCTGTATGACTACGCGATTTGTCGCTGCTTTTGCCGCCGTCCTGTTCTCACTCTCCGCCAGCGCGTTTGCCGCGACGAACCCGACGCCGCCGCCGACGCCCGCGCCGAATCCCGTTCCGAGCCTTCCATCCGGCATCGAACAAGATGCCATCAACGCGCTCGGTAACATCGTCAAAGGCGCGTTCGGCTGGAACGACAACGAATCGATCGGCCAGGTAACGTTTTATAAGGGCTACGAGATGCAGGTTCGCATGCAACTGAACCGTTACCGTGAGATTCATTTGCACCGCGGAACCGTCATCAATCCGCGCGGGTGGACTATCCAAAACGGACAGACGGTCGACGTTCGCGGCCGGCCCAACGCCGATGGTTCGCTGAATGCGGACATGATTGTGGTGCAGAATCCTCACTGACGTGAGGATAGCTCTAGGCAGTGACGAGGCCACCGAACTAACCAAAGCACTGGAACGCGATCTGCGCGAGCGCGGTCACGAACCGGTGCTTTTTGGTGCGCTTGCGCCGGGTCAAGACGACGCGTGGCCAAGTGTCGGCCGCACTGTGGCCGAAGCCGTTGCACGCGGCGAGTGTGCAAGCGGCATCGTCTGCTGTTGGAGCGGTACCGGCGTAAGCATCGCTGCAAACAAAGTGAACGGCGTGCGCGCGGCGCTATGCAACGACGTTGAAACTGCGGCGGCGGCGCGCACCTGGAACGATGCGAACGTGCTCGCTTTGAGTCTGCGCAGCACTGCTATTCCGGTCGCGAAGGCCATGCTCGATGCGTGGTTCGTAACGCAGCCGACGGACGACCCGAAGTATCGTCCGATGATCGCGCAGATACCCTAAATCCAAACACCCCGGTACTCCGTTGGTAGGGCGTTATCGTTCTACTTTCGGAGGTATCGTTCGTATGGTCTCTGTTCGCAAACTCGTTGCCGTAGCGGCGCTCGCAGCTCTGTGCATTCCGCTCGGCGTAAGCGCGAAAATGATGGCGGATGTCACCGATCAAGCATCGCGCTTCTCCGGCCCCGGCGTGTACACCGGCAAGCCCGCGCTGCAAGTGACACTCTCGATGATTGAAGCGGGCGGCGGTCCGTCCAACTTTCAAAGCACGACGCTGCTAAAAACCTTAACCGGTGATAAATTCAACGCGGAAGTCGCGAAGTTGACGAAACAGTACGGCAAACAGAAGGTCGGGAATTTCATCACCGTATTCAACTTCGTCATCAATGATTCGCTGCGTTTGGTCAAACAGAACCACGTTGCGCTGCCGTCAACGCCGGATCCCGATCCGCACAACGGTCCCGCTTTAGCGAAGGCGCTGTGGGCGGCGGGCCAAACCGGATCGAACTTCAACGTTGAAGTCATGCTCGATCGTGCCGTCTCGCACCCGATTCACGATCAAGTCATGGACGACATCGACAAGAAATACGGTATCGCCGTCGATGCGGATTACCACGCGGTGTTGAATACGGCAATGCACGATCTCGCCGCGGTCTACGGCGCAAAGTCGTAACAGTCACTACGAACATGCAAAAAGGCCACGCGCGAAACGTGGCCTTTCGCATTTTGCACACACCGGCGGCAGACTCAGCTCCCGGAAAGTCCGGCGGCACTCTCGATTGAACGTCGAGAGGCTTCAATAATACCCACGCCGCCAAGGTGCAAACAGAGTCGAAGGCTGTTACGTTAGGACCAACAGCCAAGGCGTGCTGGCTAGAAGTGCCCAATTCACCGCATGCGCCGTCCAGCAGTACGGACAGCTGCGCTTCGTAATAAATAACAGACTGTACGCTAAATATGCCGACGTTGCAGCGGCGAACGCAGATGCGGCTATCGCACACCATAGGATCGTGCGCGACGTAAACGTCCATGAAACTATCGCTAGTGCCGGGTAGTAGAACGTTCCGATGAGCGCGTTCGGTACGCCGGCAAAGAGTTTCGCCCGCGAGGTCTGAACGACGCTCGGTTCTTGAAGCTCACCGCGTGCGGCTTGTAGGGTCTTTCGGAGCATAAAGACGGAAGCGTAAAACCCGACGGCGCATAACACCGAGATGACCGACCGCACCAGGAGCATGCCATCCTCCTCGAAGAGCAACTTACGGCACAGCGTTCCCGACTGCGCGGCCTAGGCCGGCGCATTGCCGGTCTTGGGCTGCTCGCGTTTTCGTTTGCGCTTGCGGCACTGGTAATCCGCTATCAGCCCCGTATCGAATATTTTATTCGCTCGATTGGGCCGGGTGTCGCCGTGCCTATCGCAACCGCGATCTTCGCGCTGGTCGCTTCGGCGCCGTTTTCCGTCACGGACGCACTTGCGATCATGAACGGTGCCATCTTTGGGCCGGTGTGGGGAACCATCATCAACGCCGTCGGCATCGTATGCGCTGCGGTGATCGGCTATTGGGTGAACCGGCATGCGACACATTTGCTCGATCTCGAAGCCGCGCTTGCGCGGCTGCCGGCTTGGGTTAAAAGGTTCCGTGTGGGGTCGCCGATGTTTCTGATTGCCGTGCGCGTCATCCCGGGTTTCGGCGGCACGGTGGCAACTGCAAGTGCGGCCGCGTTTCGCGTCCCGATCTGGGTTCACGTTTTGACGATGTCCGCGGTCGCTATTCCGGTTTGCACGCTTCTCGCGATCTTCGGCGATCGCGCGACGGACGCAATTCACCGTTATGAAACGCGCGCCCACAATTACATCATGCATCACCGGCCGCATTTTCACTGGCGCTTCCGCAAGCACCACACTGCGTCGCCGCCTCCTCAATATGGACCGAATCCGTGACGGCGGAACTGGCTATGGTTACGACGACGGCGGAACTCAGCGCGCTTTGCGATCGCGTTCGCGGCGCCGAACGTGTCGGTGTCGATACCGAGTTCCATAACGAACGCACGTACACCGCGCGTCTTATGGTCGTGCAACTTGCGTTCGAAGACGGCTACGCGATCGTCGATCCCCTTGCAATTGCAAATCTTCGGCCGCTTGCGGAGGCGCTGAGCGAAACGACGGTCGTCGGCCACGCGCTCACCAGCGATTTGAAGATTTTTGCGGATCGCTTCGGCATCGTTCCGTCTCAAATTTTCGATTGCCAGGTTGCGGCGTCGTTTCTCGGATATGGCATGGCGATCTCGCTCGCCGATCTCGTGCGCGATCTTTGCGGCGTGCGATTGAAGAAATCGCAAACCGTCAGCGATTGGTCCGCACGGCCGCTTTCCGAGAAACAGCTGGAATATCTCGTTGATGACGTTGCGCACTTAACTGATATGCACGATAAGCTCGCGACGCGCCTCAACGCCAAGGGGCGTTTAGAGTGGGCCATCCAAGAATGCGAGCTGCTCGCCGATATCGAGCGCTATCAGACCGACGAGCGCCGTGCATACGCGCGCATTCCGGGCGCAAACCGCATGAGCCGCCGCGAACTCGGCGTGCTGTCCGAACTCGTGCGCTTGCGCGACCGGATGGCGCGCGAACGCGATCTTCCGCTCAAGTACATCGTGCCCGACGACGTGCTCGGCGGTCTCGCGACGCTCCGGCCGCACCGGGTCGAAGATTTGACCCAGTTGCGGCGTCTCGATCAGGGCACACGGCGCTCTTTGGGAGCGCTCATCGTTGAGGCGGTCAAGCGCGGTGAAGCGATTCCTGAAGATCAGCTTCCTGCCAAATTTGCCCGCCCGCTCGGCAATGCGCGTGAAACCTTAGTTTCGCTCATGAGCGTCGTCGTAGGCGAGATCGCCCGCGACAACGATTTGCCTGCGAGTCTGCTGGTGCCGCGCGCCGCCTTGGAGCGTCTTGCCCGCGACGTTCCCGAGCGGTACGAAGACTTCGAACGTACGCTCGATCTCTCCGCGTGGCGGATGCACTTGGTGGGCGATCCCTTGTGGCGACTTTTGTCGGGTGAAAGTGCACTGCGCATCGAAGGCTACGCAACAGGCGATCCTCGAATTATTGTACAGCCATGAATTACCACGCAAACAGTTTCAATGCCGTCGATCGGCTCGTCGTCGGCGATCGTTCCTATTCGTACGTTCGCCTTGGAGCGCTTGAAGAAGCAGGGCTGACCAAACTTGCTGCGCTGCCGTTCTCGATGAAGATTCTGCTCGAGAACTTGCTGCGATTCGAAGACGGACGATCCGTTACGAAAGACGACGTTGAGGCGTTGGCGCGTTGGAATCCGCATCACCGCATCGAGCGCGAAATTGCGTATCGGCCCGCGCGCGTGCTGCTGCAGGATTTTACGGGCGTTCCGTGCGTTGTCGATCTCGCGGCCATGCGTGACGCTATGGCGAATATGGGCGGCGATCCGAACGCGATCAACCCGCTGCAGCCCGTGGAGCTCGTCATCGATCACTCGGTGCAGGTCGACGCCTTCGGAAGTCCGGACGCGCTCGCAAAGAACGCGCAACTCGAATTCGAACGCAACCGCGAACGCTACGCGTTCTTAAAGTGGGGCCAGCACGCGCTCAATAATTTCCGCGCGGTTCCTCCGGACACCGGCATCGTGCATCAAGTCAACATCGAATATCTTGCGCGTGTGATCTTCGGTGCCGGCGGCGCCGGCGTCGCATTCGATCCCGAAAATGCATTCGCGTATCCGGACACGGTGGTGGGCACCGATTCGCATACAACGATGGCAAACGGTCTTGGCGTTCTTGCCTGGGGCGTCGGGGGTATCGAAGCGGAAGCCGCTATGCTCGGCCAGCCCGTGACGATGCTCATTCCGGAAGTGATCGGGTTCAAGATCACCGGGCAGCTTCGCGAAGGCGTGACCGCAACGGATCTCGTGCTTACGGTTACGCAAATGCTGCGCAAAAAGGGCGTGGTCGGCAAGTTCGTTGAGTTTTACGGCAGTGGACTTTCGAATCTCGGCGTCGCGGATCGCGTCACGATCGGCAACATGTCGCCGGAATACGGATCGACGTGCGCGATCTTCCCCATAGACGCACAAACGCTGGAATATTTACGTCTGACGGGCCGCAGCGCCGAACATATCGCGCTCGTGGAAGCATACGCCAAGGCGCAAGGCATGTTCCGCAGCGACGCAACACCCGATCCGAACTTCAGCGATACGCTCGAGCTCGATCTCGGCAGCGTAACGCCGAGTTTGGCCGGACCCCGGCGCCCGCAGGATCGCGTCTCACTGGGTGAGGTGAAGAGCACATTCGAAACCGCGATGAGCGAATGGATTGAGGCGCGTGAGGCAAAACCGGCGAGCGCGGCTGCGCGAATGGAAAACGAAGGCGGCCTCGGCGTTGCAGCGGACGCGAAGACGACGACGGTCGCGGACGGTTCAGTCGTGATCGCGGCGATCACGAGTTGCACCAACACGAGCAATCCGTCGGTACTCGTCGGCGCAGGTTTACTTGCGCGCAACGCGGTGCAGCGCGGATTGACGCAAAAACCGTGGGTTAAGACCTCGCTTGCGCCGGGATCCAAAGTCGTCACCGATTATCTTGCGAAATCGGGCTTGCAAAAATACTTAGATCAACTGGGCTTCAATTTGGTCGGCTACGGGTGCACGACGTGCATCGGCAACAGCGGACCGCTTCCCACCGACATCGCCGAAGCAATTGCCGAAACCGACGCGATCGTTGCTGCGGTACTCTCGGGCAACCGGAACTTCGAAGGACGTATCCACCCGCAAGTCCGCGCAAATTATCTTGCTTCGCCGCCGCTCGTCGTGGCGTACGCGCTCGCAGGCCGCATGGATATCAACCTCGAGACGGAACCGCTCGGTGAAGATTCCGAAGGCAAACCGGTGTATCTGAAAGACATCTGGCCCAGCAACGCCGAGATCACAAACGTCATCGCGCAGTCTATCAGCGATGAAATGTTCAAAGCGAATTATCGCGACGTCTTCCGCGGCGAGGACAACTGGGCGAAGCTCGAAGTCCCGACCGGCGAGCGGTATGCGTGGGATCCGAAATCGGAGTACGTCAAGAATCCGCCCTACTTCGAAAATATGAAGTCGGAACCCGAAGCACTTTCCGATATCCGCGGCGCGCGCGCTCTCGCGGTACTCGGCGACAGCGTTACCACCGACCATATTTCACCTGCGGGCAATATCGCGAAGGTCAGCCCCGCTGCGAAGTATCTCATGGAGCACGGCATCCAGCCGGCAGATTTTAATTCGTACGGTGCACGGCGCGGTAACCACGAAGTGATGATGCGCGGAACGTTTGCAAACGTTCGTCTGCGCAACCTCATGGTGCCGGGCGTTGAAGGCGGCTACACGCGATATCTGCCGACGAACGAACAGATGTCGATCTTCGACGCCGCGATGAAGTACAAGGCCGACGGCACCCCGCTCATCGTGCTCGCCGGTAAAGAGTACGGCTCGGGTTCGTCGCGCGACTGGGCCGCGAAAGGTCCATATCTGCTGGGCATCCGTGCAGTGATCGCAGAATCGTTCGAGCGCATTCACCGCAGCAACCTCATCGGCATGGGCATTCTCCCGCTCGAATTCGAAGCCGGAGCCGATCGTACGACGTACGGCCTGACCGGTGAAGAAACATTCGAAATCGTCGGCCTCGAGAAAGGTATTACGCCGCGCATGCATCTGCATGTGCGTGCGACGGACGGATCGGGCCGCAGCATCGAATTCAAAGTGCTGCTGCGAATCGACACGCCGGACGAAGCGGAATACTACCGTCACGGCGGCATTCTGCAATACGTGCTGCGCCAGCTGCGCCGGCGACAAACGGCTGCCGTTTAACGCATGAGAGACGAGTCGGAGAAGGAAGTCGTCCACCGGTTGGAGGCGTTCTCCGACATCGTCATCGGATTTAGTCTGGCGCAGCTGGCCTTAAGCCTCACTATTCCGCGTCATTCAATCGATCTGTTTACGTCGCGCCAAGGAGCGAGCGGGCTTATTGCCCTTGTCGTTACGTTCGCGCTCGTGTGCTCTGTGTGGTGGAGCCATCACCGCCTCTTCCGGTACGTTTTCGTCCCGGCTCCTGTCAACATCTTGGCGAATTTTGCCGCACTCGGAGGCGTGATTTTTCTCGCGTATTCGATGCAGGTGCTCCTGCATGCCGGGTTGATCGATCGTATTGCCTATGCCATGTACACGGGCTCGTACGCGTGGATTTTGTTACTGTTCGCGTTTATGGCGTGGAACAGTGTGCGCTTACGTGACGGCGAATTGACCGGAGTGAAACGCGAGCGAGCGCTGCGCTTTGCATGGCGCACCTCGATCGCCGGAACGTGGCTCGCTGCGGTGGCGGTTGTAGGTGTTTCACTTGGTCCGCAGGCGCCGATCAATCAGTGGCTGTTGCCGCTGCTCGTGCTGGCGTTTTTGCTGCACCGCATCGCAACGCGGCGCAGCGCGCCCGCAACTAGCTGACTTTCTGTTTGATCGCGATCAGCGTTTCGGCGTTCTTTCCAATCGGCCGAAGCTGCAGGCCGTCCGCGGTGACCGTCACATTTTCGCCGGCATTCAAGCGCGATTGTAATCCGGTCGCATCCCGTACTGCGGCATTATTGAGCAGTGTCTCCACAAGCTCCGAAATGTCGCTGTCCGCTTCGGCGTTCTGGAAAGCGACGTGGTACTCGCCGTTGTCCAACGTATAAATTTCGAGGTGGCCGCTGACGGCATAGATCGCCGTAGTGAGCGCTGCGAGTTGTTCGTGCGTTTGGCGCCGCAGTGAGATGTCTCGGCCGACAACGACCCAATACGACGCGGTGCCGTCGCGCAAGAGCTTTCCCGTGAACTCGACCCAAAACGACGATCCGTCCTTACGTTTTACGCGAATCTCTTTCTCGTTGACCCGCTCGTCTTCGAGATTGCGCGCGATACTTTCGAGCGTCATAGGGTCGTTGTTCTCTGCCATGATTGCGGTGTAGTGCTTGCCCGCAATCTCATTGAGTTCGAAACCCGTCGTGCGTAAGAACGCAGTGTTCGCGTACCGAATGAACGGTCCGCCGCGCGATGGCGGCGTCGCATCCGTAATCAACACGAGATCGAGTGCCTCATCCATCGCGCGTGCGAGGAGACCACTGAGGGTCTCGCCCGAGATGCCGTCCATAGTTGTCAGTATCGCACGCTATGCGCGCGTACAAACAACAGCGGCGTTAAGTTTAGATCAACGCTCTGCGCAAATCGCTTAACAGCGTTCCCAAGTAGGAAGTAAAGCGAGCTGCCGCTGCGCCGTCTATTACCCGGTGATCGTAAGAGAGTGAGAGCGGCTGTATCAAGCGCGGCACGAACGCCGAGCCGTTCCAAACCGGGCGGATCGACGCGCGGCACGCACCCAAAATCGCGACTTCGGGCGCGTTGATAATCGGCGTGAAATACGTACCGCCGATGCTTCCCAGACTCGAAATAGTGAACGTACCGCCTTGCATATCGTTCAAGGCAAGTTTGCCCTCACGTGCCTTGGATGCGAGCTCAGCCGTCTCTCTCGCCAGTTCTTCGATGCCTTTTGCATCCGCGTTCTTCACGACGGGCACCAGCAATCCACCGGGCGTGTCGGCTGCGAAGCCGATGTTGTAGTACTTTTTGTAAACCAGTTCGTCGCCGTCGAGCGACGTATTGAACTGCGGAAATTTCTTCAGTGCCGCGATCGACGCTTTGATAAGGAACGCAAGCATCGTTACCTTCACGCCGGACTTCGAAAGCTCGGCGTTGAGCTGCTTGCGAAATTCCTCGAGTTCGGTGACATCCGCATCGTCGTCTTGCGTGATATGCGGAATCATCACCCAATTACGGTGCAGATTCGGGCCGGAAATCTTCTGAATCCGTGAGAGTGGTTTGCGTTCGATCTCGCCGAATTGCGCGAAATCTACTTTCGGCCATGGTGCGAGCTGCAAACCTGCAATGCCGGGCGCTGCGGTAGCGCCGCCGTCTTGCAACGCGCGTTTGACGAACTGCTGGACATCTTCACGCGTTACGCGCCCGTTTGGACCGCTCGCGCGCACGCGGTGCAGATCGACGCCGAGCTCGCGAGCAAAGCGGCGGATCGAGGGACTCGCGTGCACGGCGCCGTTGCCGCTGACGGTTGGGGCTGCGGGCGGCGGTGTAATGACCTGCGCTGTTGTGATTGGCGCGGGCGCCGGAGCGGAGGCAGACGCAGGTGACGCAGGCGCCGAAGGTGCTGCTGCGGGTGCGGAAACGGCCGTCTCGACTGTCGCGATAACGGTGCCTTGCGAGACTTTGTCGCCGACCTTTACGCGTACGTCGCGAATGGTTCCGCCGGCAGCCGCCGGTACTTCCATCGATGCTTTATCCGACTCGAGCGTAACGAGAGACGCATCCTTTGCGATCGTGTCACCCGGTTTGACCAGCACTTCGATCACCGGCACGTCTTTGAAGTCGCCGATGTCGGGAACCGTGAGCTCGACGACGTTTGACGTTTGCGGAGTCGACGGCG
>CAZHGH010000095.1:2394-11211 GCA_964531205.1 uncultured bacterium | reverse complement strand
GAAGAGCTCATGGCGCTTTATCCGAAACGCCGGTTCATCACGACGGCAATTGCAGATGGCGCGGCACGCGCCTGGAGTGCGTTTACTGCATCCGATCCCGGGAAGCTCGCGCAGGCCGCATCGGAACAGTACGTCGGATTGCCGTTCTTGCGCGACGCGCTCAGACGTATGTGCGAAGAATATCCGGCGTCGGATTCAGGTCTTTCGCGGACTCAAAAGCATCTGGTCGAAGCGTGCGCGCAAGGCGCACGACGAAAAGAAGACTTGTTCCGGCGCTCGCAAGCGCAAGAAGAAGCTTCGTTTATGGGCGACGCATCGTGTTACGCCGCGATAGAGGATCTTGCGGCGGAGCCTGCGCCGCTCCTCTCTGCGCTCGAGCACGGATACGAACTGACGGTGCTTGGACGACGCGTGCTCGCCGGTGACGCCGACTGGCTCGAGCGTGCGCCGATAGACCGTTGGATCGGTGGCGTACATTTGACGAACGAAAATGCCTGGCGTTGGGATGAACGCGCCCAACGCTTCGTCGAAAAGGCGCAAGGTGAGTCCGGGACATAGCGCAAAGGGGGAACGCCACATGTCGCACGATGCACTTTCAGTAGATATTAAATCCGAACACGACGGCAACGCTATCGTTTACCGTTTACGCGGCAGTCTCGATCTAGCGACTGCGCCTTCATTACGCGCCGCCCTTATGGAAGCTGCGAATGAAGGCAAACACGAAATAGTCGTAGATCTTTCTCAACTGGAATTTCTCGATTCGACAGGCCTGGGCGCGTTAATCGGCGCGCACCGCCGTGCGCTCGAAAACGGCGGCCGCGTACGGCTCATCGTCAAAGAAGGCCCGATTCAGCGGCTTTTGACAATCACCGGTCTCATGCGGATTTTCGCGGTTTACGGAACGATGGACGCAGCGCTCAACGATCGCGACCGGCTCGTCGCCGCGTTGTAATTCGCGTACGCTTCATCAAGAAGCTCGATGACGTGTTTCACACGCATCGGGCTTTCTTTTTCATGCAGGAAGGATGCAACTTGAAGAGCGCAACCGGGATTTGCAGTTGCGACGATCTCGGCTTGCGTAGCGACGATGTTTTCGGCCTTACGGCGCCCTAGCCGCTTCGCCATCTCCGGCTGCGTAATGTTGTAAATGCCCGCACTGCCGCAGCAAACGGAACTTTCGTTCATCTCGCGCAGCGTCAATCCCGGGATCTGACGCAGCAACCGGCGTGGCGCCGCGGTGATGCGCTGCGCGTGCGCGAGGTGGCACGGTTCTTGATACGTGACGGCCGTATTGAGTTCTCCGATGTCGCTCGACAAACCGATCTCATCCAAGAACTCCAGAATGTCGCGGACGCGCGCCGAAAAAGCGGCTGCGCGGGGCGCCCACTGCGGATCGTCTTTGAGCAGGTGACCGTACTCTTTCAACGTCGAGCCGCAACCCGCGGCGTTGACGATATAATACTCAGCGCCTGACGCTTCGAATGCCTCAATATTGCGCTTAGCGAGCTCCAATCCAAAGTCGAGCTCTCCTGCGTGCACCGCGATCGCGCCGCAACACCCTTGCGATGCGGGCAGCACGACGTCGCACCCGTTACGTTGCAGCACGCGCACCGTGGCCTCATTTACGCCGGCAAAGGCGACGTGCATGATACAGCCTGCATGCAGCATCACGGTTCGCGCGGCTGAGTCAGCTTTAAAACGCTGTCCCCGCGGAACGAAAAACGCATCGGAG
Organism: uncultured bacterium; assembly: GCA_964531205.1. GTDB lineage: Bacteria > Vulcanimicrobiota > Vulcanimicrobiia > Vulcanimicrobiales > Vulcanimicrobiaceae > JAICWY01. The sequence continues at coordinate 9,479 of CAZHGH010000095.1, read as the reverse complement.
ATTTGCGGAGCGAGCGCTTCGGGTTCTTCCAAACGCAGCACTTTCAATAGGCCGCTTGCACGCACGAGTCGCTGCATTCCCGTGCGCTGGTATACGCGTAGCATCGCCGCAGCAAAACGCATCCAAGCGAGATTTCCAAAAAGTACGCGCAACGCAAACCAGCGGAACAAGCGGAGTATCGGATTGCGTTTGGCGGCAACGGCCGTTTCAATCTTTGCCCGTGCCCCTTCAACCAGCGAGCCGTACTCTACGCCGCTTGGGCAAACCGCTTGGCACGCGCGACAGTCGAGGCACTCGGACATTTGATGGACGAAGCCGGGTGAAAGGAGGTCCAGGCGCCCTTCGTCGACCGCCTTTATGAGACTAATCCTACCGCGCGGACCCGAGGTTTCTGTCATAGTCTCCAGGTAGGTCGGGCAAGTCGGCAGGCAGAGGCCGCAACGGACGCACTTGTTGTAAACTGAGGCCTCGATCATGCAAACAGTCGTTCGACTCCGCGTTTCGCGAAGCATTTTGCGAATGCGTAAAGAAGAACTTTTAACAGGAGTAAACAGTACCGTGGCTGAGGCCGCTACCAGCGAGTATCAACTTTCAACAGAGCAGAAGCTCAAAGACTTTGTCGCAGCCGTTCTGCAGAAGGTCGGCGTTGCACCGGATCAAGCGCGCGTCGTCGGTGACGTGCTCGTTGCGGCCGATATGCGCGGCATCGAATCGCACGGCGTGGCACGCCTGGAATCGTATTACGTCAGCCGCATTCGCAACGGCAAGCTCAAGGCGAAACCGAATTACGAGATCGTTCGCGAGACCGAGACGTCCGTGTTGTACGATGCCGACAACGGTCTGGGTCATCCCGCCGGCAAGCTTGCGATGGAGAAAGTGATCGAAAAAGCCCGGAAAAACGGTGCAGCTTTCGGTGCGGTTCGCAACTCCAATCATTACGGCATCGCCGGCTACTACGCGATGCTCGCGCTCGAGCACGATATGATCGGCATGGCCTCGACAAATTCCGTGCGTTATGGCGCGCCGACGTTCGGTAAGGACGTACTGCTCGGAACCAATCCGCTGGCGTACGCGATTCCGACGGGCAAAGAGCCGGCGTTCGTTCTCGATTTTGCGACGACGACGGTGCCGAAAGGCAAGCTCGAAGTCTATAAGCGCAAAGGTTTACCGCTCAAAGACGGCTGGGCGATCGATGCAAACGGCTATCCGACGCACGATCCGGATGAAGCACTACGCGGAGCGTTGTTGCCGCTCGGAGGATTTGGAACCGACAACAGCGGCCACAAAGGCTACGGCTTGGGTTTGCTCGTCGATATTCTGTGCGGCGTTCTATCCGGCGGTAAATTCGGTACCGGTCTGCCGCTTGTAACGGATACGATGGAAGGCGCAATCTCGCATTGGTTCGGAGCATTCCGCGTGGACGGGTTCCGCGACGTGGAAGCGTTCAAAGCCGACATGGATCGCGAGCTGCGCGCGTTCAAGGACAGCCAAAAGGTGCCGAACGCAGAGCGCATCTACGTGGCCGGAGAAATCGAATTCGAGAAGACGCTCTACCATCGCGAACACGGCGTGCCCGTCCACAGCAAGGTATGGGAGGGTCTGGTGAAACTCGCGGGTGAGCTGGGCATCCCGTTCGAACTAACCAGATAGTGAACTTCATGCATGGGGAGCCCGTCCCGCCGATGGTGCACATCAGCGTGGCCTCGCCGGCAGGCGCCTATACAGTCGGAAATACGTCGTTTTTCCGGTTTATCGTGCGTTTAGGAGAGGCGGGCTTACCCTTGCATGCTGAGGACCGCGAAGCGCTGGAGATGCTCGCTGCAATTCCGCATGCGTTCTTCGACGATGAAGAGTCCGTTTGGGGCCGCGGCTGGCGCATCGTACCGGCCGCCTCCATGGACGATTGGCCCGTTTTGGAATCAACACCGCAGCGCGTGCGTGCAGCGTTCGAAACCGCGCGCCGCGTGCTATGGGAGAATGCCGCACCCGTTGGGGTGAGCGCGCGCGAAATCGTCGCCATCGAGAACGAGCTCGATCAAGTCTTCCACGTGCTCCAACGCGCAGAAGAAGCCGGGGTGCCGGTCAATATCTCGTACGTGGTCTAGCCTTGGCGGTGGGCTGGCATAGTTCGTAAGAAGTAAAAAGCGGTCAGCCGCCTAACACACCTTTCGTTAGGTTGTAAGTCCCCAACTCGTCGCCTACATTTGGAGCGTGTACGGATGCGAACTCGAGTTTGGCTGATAGCGCTTACCTTTGCGGCCTCTGCCGCACTTTCACTGACAGTACCGGTTTCCGCCGGAACGACCGGCGGCGTGACCGGGCGCATTGTCGACTCAACGACGAATTTGCCGCTTGCGGACGTAACAGTTACCGCTATTTCGCCGTCGCAATCCGCGACGACCACAACCGATTTAGCGGGCAACTACCGTTTTCTATCGTTGCCGCCCGACACGTATACGCTGAGCTTTAATAAAACGGCGTTTACGCCCGTAAGCGATCCCGGCGTAACGATTCAGGCCGATCACGTGCAAACGGTGAACGTGGCAATGCGGCCCGAGCTCAAAACGATCGCGCAAGTGCGATCGCGCGCGGCCACCGATATCGTGCGTCCCGGAATTACAAGCGATGTATACTCCGTCGATGCGGCCGGACAGCACGCGGCGCAAAATCTCACCGGCCCAGGTGGCTTGAACAACGCCTACGGTGCAATCGCCTCCGTGCCGGGCGTTGCGCTCGATCCGGGCGAACAAGGCTGGTTTCAAACGCTGCACATTCGCGGCGGTGATTTCGATCAAGTCGGTTGGGAGCTCGACGGCATCCCGGTGAATCGCGTTTACGATAATGCGCCGCAGACGATGCTGAGCAGTTTGGGGCAGCAAGAGCTGCAAGTGTACACGGGCGGTACGCCCGCGACTGCTGATGCGCAAGGCCTCTCGGGCTACGTGAATCAAGTGATTAAGACGGGAACGTATCCCGGTTTCGGTACGCTCGATGCCGGCATCGGAACACCCGCGTACTACCATCAATTCTCTGCCGAGGCTGGCGGATCGAACCCAAACCGTACGTTCAGCTATTACGTTGGACTAGCCGGTGCGAACCAAGGCTTCCGCTACGTTAACGACAACAACGGCGGTGAAGCTTCAAACTTGAATTGGTTCTTTTATCCGGTCAACGCACTGCAAGGGCCGAACCTCTTCGTGTACACCGGCTGCACGACATTCCCGTGCAACGGCACCTTCATCGATCCCAGCCTCGCCTTTACGACCGGCAGTGCGTTCGGCATTGCCGACACAAGGCAGCGCGATAACGTCGTAAACGTGCACTTCGCTATTCCGCACAAACGCAGTTCGCTGCGCGACGACATTCAGGCGCTCTGGATGACCAGCGAAGTGTTCGTCGATTATTATAGTTCGCAAAACGACTTGGGCCCGGCGATAGCCAACTGTACGTGCGCGTTTGGTCAGCTCTTCTGGGACGACGCGTACCTGTATCCTGGCCCGATGCTGCAGCCGGCGAACGCGGCAAACCTCAACCAATATCCGTATCCAAGCAGTCCGGCGCACGCGTTCAATAATACGTTTCTGCCGGCGGATGTACGCGACGCGAACGACAACGGCGTCGCGATAACGAAGCTGCAATATCAGCACGCATTTAGTTCGAACGCCTTCCTGCGCTTATACGGTTACACACTCTATTCCAATTGGTTTATTTGGGGACCGAATAGCGCAGCACAGCCGTTTTATGGCGCGGAGCTTGCCGACTACGAGATTCCGAATCACACCTGGGGCGCGAATCTCAGTTTCACCGATCAGATCTCCGACAAGCATCTCTTGACGGCAAGCGCAGTCTATACATCCACGAACCTGCAACGCTACTACTCGAGTTTCTTCACGTCGAGCCGTGACGTCTCGTTATTGATGGATGCGAATCATAACTGCATCGATCCTGTGGCGGGTACGCAAGTGGGCTGCTATTACGCGCTCGGTAACGGTGCGTTCAATCCCGCAACGAGTACGGGCTTCTACGGCTCAGCCGGCTGTATCGCGAATGGCGGTTGTACGGGCGCCGGACCCTTTGCGGGAACGACGTGGGTTGCAGTGGATCACGGGTTGACCGGCGCGTTAAACCAAGTCCATCCGCGCTTCAGCGGCGCTTCGTTTACGGATCAATGGCGCCCGAACGATCGATGGACCGTCAATGCGGGTGTGCGTCTGGAACAATTCCGCTTCTTCATGGGGCAGACCCAAGATCCGGTTCGCGATCAATTCTGGTTCCCCAAATATAACGCCGAGTATTGCTTCGGGACGGGTTTGAGCGCCCCGGTGCTTCGCACGGGTCTTGGGTTAGGCCCGTGTCCCAATGGAACAGTACCTCTGCCGCAAGCGCAATTCGGCGCCCTCAGCGACGTGAGCACAGGCGATTTTTCAACACTGCGTTGGCAGCCGCGTCTTGGCTTCACGTACGCAATCGATCCGGAAACAGTCTTGCGCGGTTCGTTCGGCGTGTACGCTCGTCCGCAAAACTCGTCGTGGGTGCAGTACAACACGCCGCAGGAGAACCTGGCCAGTTATATCGGATCGCATTTCTATTCGTACGGCTTCAACACGCCGGTCCACGGCATTCGCCCCGACACGTCGTACAATTACGACATTTCGATCGAGAAGCGATTGCACGGAACGGATTGGTCGTTCAAATTGACGCCGTTCTACCGCAGCACCGAAGACCAACTGCAGAATTTCTTTATCGATCCGCTCACCGGTTTGGAATCGGGACTCAATGTCGGTCACCAAGTATCGTTCGGCGTTGAGTTCGCCGTACGAAAGGGCAACTTCAACAACCAAGGTCTGAGCGGTCAGCTGTCCTATACGTACACGCATAGCTCGATTAAGTATCAGAACTTCCCGAACAGCAACCGCAACGTCATCGACAATTTGAACTCGTCGATACAGGATTACAATCAATACACGTCGGCGTGCGCCGCCAATCCCTCTAATAATCCCGGCAGTCCGTGTTTCTATCCGGGATTCCAACCCGGCGTCTCACCGGCATTGCTTGCATCGGGTGTAGCGCCATCGCAGTGCTACAGCACGGCCGGCGCGCCGGCGCCGTGTGGTGCCGGAACGATTCCGAATCCGTATTGGAATTCGGCACCGCAACCGCTCATGGATCGTGCTGCGGCATACCCCACGTACGATGTCATTCCGGGTCCGGTCTCAGGCGAGAACGGGTATTGGACCCCCGACGTCGCGTCGTTGATATTGAATTACCGTCGCGGCAAGTTCGCAATCACACCGAGCCTGAACTATAACTCGGGCGCGGAATATGGGTCGCCGCTTGCGTGGCCCGGCTACCGGCCCGAAACATGCAGCGCGACGTTCACGCCCCCCGGCGGCACTTCGCAAGCCGATCCAGCGAGTTGTACGGATGCCGGATTACTGCCGGTGTTCATTCCGAATCCGTTCAACGGCGGCACGTTCGATTCGCTCGGCACGTATAAAGAGCCGTGGCGTTTGTCACTCAATCTGAATTTGTCGTACGACATTTCACCGCGAGTTACGGCAGACGTGCTGCTGACGAACATCGTCGACCATTGCGGTCAGCGCGGGTACGCTTGGGACAACTCGAATGTGTGCCTCTACGCCGCATTGCCAACCGGCGTGTTGTATCCGGCGGGTAATTTCTATCCGAACTCCGACCTCTCGAGCGCTCCGCCGCAGTTGAAATTCCCGTACTCGTTCTGGCTGAACAATAACAACACCGGGTTTGTCGGCGTGAAACTTCCGTTCCAAGCGACCTTCAATCTCCACTTCAGACTCTAGCGCAGCGTTAAACGAATAAAGGACCGGCACGATGCCGGTCCTTTATTCTTGCTCGCTGTCCAAGGATTGGGAGTGCGCTCGTCCATGCGCGCTTTCCAATCCACTTGTAGCCATATCACCGCAGCTTATCACGTTGCAGACGGGTGCTTCGGCGAAGGGGCGGCTGAGAACGCCCTGCTCGGTCAGTTCCGCTATGCCAGCCCGTTTCGGATTGCGTGGACTGCCGCTTGCGACCGCGCGGTGAAATGCAGTTTGGAGAAGATGCGGCTCACGTGGTTCTTTACAGTCTTCTCGGAAAGAACCAACCGCTGGCCGATGTCGCGATTCGATAATCCTTGCGCTATAAGCCGGATGATATCAGTTTCGCGCGGCGAGAGTTGGTTCGTGTATGGCAAATGTGCCGGCGTACGCCGCCGCAGCAATGTCGCGGCAACGCGCGGATCCACGTAGCTCGAACCATCACCGACAGTTTTTATTGCGGCCAGCAATTCTTGAAGCGACGAATCTTTGACAACGTAACCGTCCGCGCCCGCAGATAGGCAGCGCTGCATAAGTTCGGGCTGCGTGTACATGGAGAGAAGGCAGATGCGTGCATTCGGACAGCACGTTCTGAAATATTCGACAGCGCCGTCTACGTCGTCGCTATCGATATCGATAACGATAACGTCCGCGCGCATTTCGGAAAAATTTACGTCTTCGCGGTCGGCGGCGATTCCGACAACCTGCACGTCCGCGTCGGACGACAATACCTGCGCAACAGCTTTTGCAAAAAGCAGCTGTTTTTCGACGATGTATACGCGCAGGGGTCTGGTGATGGATATAGCCATAGTGTTTGCCCCTTTGGTCCCTAAACGTACACTACCGCGCTGTGCAAAGGCGGTGGTAGATTGAGTGTGCCGGACCGGGATACGAGCAAACAACGGCAAACTGTTCGGTTTCCGTTTGACAATCTTAAGAAGCCCGGAAGCCTTCCTGAGTTCTTCTCAGTTCCGCTTGCGGGCGCGCACGCGTCCTCGAAATAGGGGCACTCCAAAGACGCGTGCACGTCCTACCGCGAGTTGCGCGGTTGCAACGCCTAGCGCTGCGTCTCAAAGTATACAGGTCTAAGTTGGGATGCAATAAGGACAAGACCGCCCACATCCGGGGACCTTTGAAATAGGACGAGCGTCTCCATTTTCGTTCGCATCAGAGGGAAAAGGCGTACAGTTTATGATCCCACGCGGATACATACAAGCGCCCGTCAACCGTCGGCGAAGTCATAACGCT
>CAZHGH010000095.1:0-2294 GCA_964531205.1 uncultured bacterium | reverse complement strand
TTCGTTACCGGCGAATATGCGGTAACGCCGATAAATGCTCCACTTGAGTCAGGCTGCGCCATCTCCAGCGCTTGCACGGGTCCTGCGGCCAAATTCGATTCATTCCACGTATAGAGCCGTCCGGATTTTTGCTTTGCGACAACAAGCGCGGGACACGCGCCGGGCTGATAAAGCATCGGCGTTGCGCCAAAGTCCGAATCCGTATTATATAGCGGTGGCTTCCCATCTGCGAGAACCTGAAGCTGCGCGCTGAGCTGTAAAGCCTGATCGCCGTAAGCGTCGTTCTCGTTTGTACTGCCGATCGTGTTGCCTGTCGTCACATAAATATTGCCTGACGAATCAACGGCCGCGCCGCCGATGCCCCACATACCGACACCGCTGTACGGTGTTGAGGGAACAAAGGTGTAAGCGACAGAGGCCGACGATGCGTTGATGGCAACGAGGGTTCCATGATATGTCTGTTGGTCGCAGTAACCGGCGGTCATTGCATAGAGCAGTCCGTTTGCGGGATTGAGCGAAAGTGCAGAATAAACGTGGTCTTTCGTATAGTCGCTCACTACTGTAACAGGCCAGCCCGCGGCCTCCGTGCCCGTCGACATGTCGAGTGCGTGAACTTGCGCGTGCGCGTCCGCGACGTACACAAGATTTCGGGTTTTGTCGTACGTTGCGGTGTCGGTAATACCGAACGTACCGCCCGGCAAATCCTTGCAAGTACTTGTAACGCTAGGGGCTAATTGTTTGCTCCAGATGGTTGTCCCCGTATCGGCGTTGAGTGCATAGAAGACGCCGCCTTCGGTTCCAACGTACACTACGGTCGTAGGCGTGCTGTTTATAGAAATATTCGTTGCGACTATCGGCTGCGCTGTTATCGCGGCGCCTAAATCATCGGACCACGCCAGATGCAATTGTGAAACGTTCGACGAGTTCAACGTGGTCTCGTTCGGATTGTAATTCGTACGCGCGAGGCCATCGCCGTACGTACTCCAATCGGTATAGGCCGGAATCGGCGATGGTGTAGGCGATGGCGTCGGTGATTGCGTCGGCGCGCCGGAACCATATCCCGCCGCCGCGTACAGATTCGCAATTTGGCTTGCGCTGAGCGCGGAGAAGAAGAAGGCGTGCTGCCCTAAACTTCCGTGCCATTTATAGTACGCCGAGGTACTGCTGTATTGGCCCAGGTAGTACGCTGAAACGAAGGCGGCGGCAGAGTTGCTTAATGCGGCGCTGCTATCGAATGCGCCGTCGATATAGTAGCTTTCCGTCGCGGTCTGTGCATTGTAAACAAAGACGATGAAGTGCCACTGCCCGGACGTGAGCGCGCTCTTGGAATGAAAACCTCCGCTGAACTGGGATAGCAGCGCGCCGCTGCTACTTACGAGTAAACGATGGGCGCCGTCATAGCCCCAGATCGTCATGTAATCGGATCCAAGAATCGGATTAACCCATGTCGCAATCGAATACGATTTGCCGCTGGTCGCATTTGGGTTGGGTAAGCTCACGCCGACACTCGCCGTACCTCCAGGCAAAGATATCGCGGTAGAAGACTCGTCACGCAGCGGTCCGGCAACGCCGTACGTAACGGATCCGACGTAGGTGCCGTTAACCGCCGTGCTCGAGCTATCGACCGCGGTAGGACCGGCCGTTTCGGTGAGTTTGAAGTATTGGGACGGCGTGTCTCCGAGGACTGCGGATGCGTAATTCCCCGTAGAAGCAGACGGGGACGGAGACGCGGGCGGCGGTGGCGTCGGCGTTGGTGGCGGCGGCTGCCCTCCTCCGTAACCAGCTGTCGAATACAACGTCGCTATTTGGCTGCTGCTCAGAGCTGAGTTGAAGAAAGCGTGCTGTCCTAAACTTCCGTGCCATTTGTAATACGCCGCCGTGCTGCTGTATTGCCCCAAGTAGTATGCAGAAACGAACGCACCGGCGGAGGTGCTCAAAGTTGCACTGTTATCCAATGCGCCGTCGATATAATAGCTTTCCGTCGACGTTTGCGCGTTGTAGACGAAGACAACTTGATGCCAGTGATTCGTCGAGAGCGTGTTTTTTGACGTGAAGTTACCGGAGAACTGTGAAAGCAAACGTCCCGCGCTGCTTACGAGTAATCTATGGGTGCCGTTGTAGCCCCATATCGTTATGTAGTCCGATCCGAGCGTCGGATTTACCCACGTCACAATTGAGTACGAAGTGCCGGCAACAGCATTTGGGTTTGGCAAGCTGACGCCGACGCTCGCTGTTCCGCCCGGCAAAGAGATTCCCGTTGAGGGTTCATCCAACAGCGGCCCTGTCACGCCAAA
>CAZHGH010000094.1:0-11348 GCA_964531205.1 uncultured bacterium | reverse complement strand
GTTTCCATCCGCGGCCTGCGCAAACGCGCGTAGATGAGCGTAACGAGTTCCTCGACGTCGAAGGGCTTGGTAATATAGTCGTCCGCGCCGCGCGTAAGCGCCGTAACCGTGTCGGAGACTTCCGAACGATCCGAAAGCACGAGAATCGGGACGTCCGTGAGCCGGCGTAGTGACCCGATCAGCGAAAAGCAGTCCATGCCCATTAAGTCCGCATCCAAAAGAATCGCTTCGGGTTGCCAGTCTGCAACCGTAGCAGGTGCCGAGCGACCGTCGCGCACCGTTTTGACTTCTAAACCGTAATTTTCCAGGCCGTATTCAAAGAGGCCGTGTGTGCCTGTCTTGCCATCGACGACAAGTGTCCGAGCAAACGCTGCATTCATGTCCCAACGATAGCGCCGCACGCTCAAAAGATCTCTATGCGGCCCCTTATGCATATATAAGTAGGAGGCGGATGCGCCACTCTGGCCGAGCCGCTACGATAGCCGCACAACAGTGAGGGTTACGGTTATGGCAGGGTTAGTGTTCTTTAACAGTGTGCGCGAGGCGATACAGGCCGGTTACGAAATCCTCCATCCCGCAATCGCTGATAGCGAAGGTTTTCTACACGCACGCACGATGACGACGCGCGGCTGGGCAATCGCGCTGGTGAAAATCTAACACGTGCGGAAAGCCGTTCGTCAGTTTACGCGTAACTGGTTCACCATCAACATGGGCACCGGAATTCTAGCGCTCATGCTTGCCGAACTTTCGCACACCGTACCGGCGGCGCATGCGTTCGCTATAACGCTGTGGTTTTTGAACATCGCGCTCTTCTTTGTTTTCGCGCTACTTTTTTGCGCGCGAGCGACAATTTTTGCCAAGAGCATGGCGGACGTGTTTCTAGACCCCGCGCAGTCTATGTTCACCGGTGCGATTCCGATGGGCCTAGCTACTATCGTCAACGGTTTCGTCGTCTTCGGACCGGCAGTATTCGGCGCGGCATCCCTTCATGTCGCCGAGTGGCTCTGGACTGTTGACGCGCTGCTCGCAATCTTGAGCGGCACCGTTATACCGTACCTGATGTTTAACGCTCAGGAACATTCTTTGGAAAACATGTCCGCGTTGTGGTTATTGCCCATCGTTCCAGCCGAAGTTAGCGCCGCATCCGCCGGATTACTTGTGCCGCACGTAGCGCATGCGTATCAACAAGCACTGTTGATTGCCGGCACGTTGCTCTGGGCGTTTTCCGTTCCTCTCGCCCTTGCAATTCTCGCCATCCTTTTTTTGCGGCTTGCACTTCACAAAATTCCGCGGAAGGAGCTCGGCGTTTCCGGATGGCTTACGTTGGGGCCGCTCGCGACGGGATCTCTTGCTCTCGTACTTCTTGGCGAGAACGTTAAATACGCCGTGGCCGGCACACCGCTTGCGACAATTTCCGGCGGAGTCGAGGCGTTTGGAATCATCGCCGGATTGATGTTGTGGTCGTATGGTGCCTGGTGGTGGATCGTCGGCATTGCAATAACGCTCCACCATGTGCGCCGCCGGCTACCGTTCAACATGGGTTGGTGGGCCTTCACGTTTCCTTTGGGCGTCTATACCGCATCGACGTACGCGCTTGCGGCGGTTTTATCATCGCAGATTTTCCAAACGCTTGCGATCGTTTTTACACTGCTCCTCGCGGTGCTGTGGAGCCTCGTCACTGTGCGAACCATTCTCAACACGTTCGGCGGAGCGCTTCGCCGTAGAGAGACGGCGACACTCGAAGACCGCCTCGCCGCTTAGTACTGCCGGGGTGTGGGGTATGAAAGGCTGAATGAAAACGCTCGCAGCGATAGTACTCCTCGCACTCGTCAACAACTCGGCGCCTGCGGATAAATATTTCGGCCGCCTTAAAATGAGCGCCCTGCGTATTCGTTACGAAATTCAACAGCTTAAAACCGATTACGAATATCACCGCCGCCTCCCGAACGACGTGTTGCATCTGTTGACGTATACGGAAGACGCGTACTACCAGTGGGCGGCAGCATATCCAAAGGATTCGTGGCTGCCGTCAACCGGCTATAACCTCGCGAGGCTGTTTGAAGAACTACCCGGTTACGGCGCGCGCGAAAGCGCTATTCGCGCGCTGGAATTCGTCCGTACGCACTTTAGAAATACGCGCTATTCTAAGCTCAGCGTCGCGGATTTAAAACGAGGCGTCGCAGTGAAACCCGAACCGGCATGGGCTGTGCCGGCGACGGCGTCGCCCTCACCGTCGCCAAGCCCCACTATGGCGAGTACGCCGGCGTATTCCCTCCGCTAACAATGACGCAAACGCGTTCGCCTGGATTCGGTATGTATCGCTTTGAAATCAATGCTGCGAATGCAGCGGCACCGCCGGGCTCGACGGCGAGCGTCAAACCATCCCACAGGGCGCGCTGCGACGCAACAATATCGTCATCACTTACGAGAATCACGCGTTCGACGAACTGCTGCGCGATCGGAAACATGAGTTCGCCAACGCGCCGCGGTGCAAGCGAATCGTTCGCAACGCTTCCCGCTTCTGCGTCGACCGGATGACCGGCTTCAAGCGCGCGTGTGAGCGTCGGCGCGCCTTCGGGTTCCACGCCGATCACCCGAACGTCTCCGCCAAACCACGCGGCAATACCACCTATCAGTCCACCGCCGCCAACCGCGACGAGCACAGTGTCGACTTCCGGCAATTGTTCGTGTACCTCTGCTGCAACGGTGCCTTGTCCTAAAAGCGTCTGGGGATGGTCGAACGCATGCACGGGCATCGCGCCGGAGATCTCTATCCATTCTTCGCTCGCAGAAAGCGCGTCGGCGTAGCGATCGCCGCCGACGACAAGTTCCGCGCCGTAGCGGCGAATGCGTTCGATCTTCGTCGGAGAGGAAACGCTCGGCACGAAAATCTTCGCGGGAATCTTCAGCGTCATCGCCGCGTACGCAACAGCTGCGCCGTGATTGCCGCCGGACGCTGCGACAACCCCTACTTGCGGCACGTCGCGGGTAAGCAAATTGGCAAATGCGCCGCGTGTCTTGAACGAGCCGGAGTGCTGCAAATGTTCGAGTTTGAAGTATAGCGGTCCGATATCGAGGTCGAAATCCGCACCCTTCGTCTCGACAACCGGCGTCTGGCGAATGTACGGTGCAATAAGCGCGTGCGCAAGCACGATATTTTCGCGATCGATCGCTAAAGTGGATTCCATCTCTCCGTCCCGAATCGACAAAGCATGACTCTTGGTCTCATTGGCGGCCTGGGCCTGCGCGCAGGCATCTACTATTACGAGAAACTCGTAGGGGCGCACGAGTTGCGTAACGCGCCGTTTCGTTTCTTTTTGGCGCACGCCGATGTCCGAAGGTCCATGGGCCATGTCGAAGCGGGCGAAACGCGCGAACTCGCGCACTATCTTTCTAGCCTCGTAAACGCCTTAGCGCGTGCCGGCGCAGATGTTGCCGTTGTACCGGCCGTCACGCCGCATATTTGCATCGATGAATTGACGGCGCTTTCGCCCATTCCCATAGTGAGCATCCTGCAAGCCATCGATGACGGTTTACAGGCGCGGGGCGTGCGCCGTATCGCTCTTTTCGGCACGCGGTTTACGATCGAGAGCGATCTCTTTGGCGGGCTTTCGAGCGCCGAGGTCGTTCGGCCGGCCCACGCGGAAATTGCGGAGATCCATCGCGTCTATACCGAGTACGCCGTCGATGGTGTCGCGCGAACCGATCACCGCGAGACGTTGCGGCGCCTCGCAAATGCGCTTATCGAACGGGAAAACATCGACGCGATTTTATTGGCAGGAACGGATCTGTCCGCGTTTTACGATGCCGAGCCACCCGAATATCCGGCGATCGACGCGTCCGACATTCACATTCAAGCGATCCTGAAAGCGTTATTGCCCGCGACGCCGGATCCAAATCGTTCGAGTGTATAAAACCTGAAAGCCGGCGCGGCGGAAGTTGCGTTCGGATGGAGTACCTGGTTTTGCGGTCGCGCGTGCAATGGTAGCGCCGCCTTCGCGTGCGCGTGCGATACGGTCGCTAATGAGTGCGGTTTGATATCCACGCTCGCGAGCAGCAGGCATTGTCGACGTTGCAAACAGTCCTGCAACGGAATCCGGTTCGATGGCCATCGCAGCCGTGGTCATAATTTCGCCGTTCTCCCGAAGTGCAAGAGCATAGACGTTGGGATGCGATGCCATAAGGAACGAACCGAACAGCAGCGCGTCGCTGGGGTTCACGCCGTCCGAAAACGCGCGGGCGGAATGCTGCGCCCACTCGTCCGGGTCTGTGCAGATACTGACACGCGGATCGCGTTCGCCGCGAATCCGTGTGAGGTCGCCCGCTAACGCGTTCTCGTACTCTTCGATCGTAAAGCCGTGGTCGATGAGCGTGCGTGAAAGCTTATCACCCGCAATGGGTGTACTGATGATTCGCGCGTCGGCGCCGCGTGAATGATAAAACTCTGCGATTGCCTCGACATCTTCGTCGCGTACTTCAGCATCGATACCAATGCCCACCGTTTGACTAAAGAACGAATCCGGTCCGGAAAAGCACACGGTTGCGCCACCGATGTCGGCGACGATTAAGCCGCGATCCGGAAATGCATCGCGGCCGAACTCCAGCGCGCTGCGCCAGCCGCGCGATTCGGCTCGCTCGATGCGCTTGCAGAACTCGAGATCGATTTTCACCGGTGCGCCGCCTCCACGCTGACGACGTGAAACGAAGATTCGGTAAGTTCAAACAGCACGGCGCGCGTCGCTGAGTTCACGTGTGTGATGTGTCCTTCGGTGCAAAATTCGCCGCCCTGCGCGTGAACATGTCCGAAAACGTGCACGCGTGCATCGCTGTCGCGAACGAGCGCGGCGACATGCTCGTCGCCGGCGTGCCCGCCGTCGTGCGTGCGGTCCAGGATTTTATACGGCGGTTCATGCGAGAGCACAATGTCTACCCCTGAAGGAAGGCTTTGCAATTGCGTTCCGTGCGGGATGCCGAGCACCGTGATCGTCCGATCGCCGATCGACGAACGCACCCCGCGGTCGAGCAGCAGCATTGGGCCGAACAGTGACTCCCAATGCGTGCGCGAGAGCGGCGCGACAGCGTCCTTGCATTCGTGATTTCCCAGCGTAAGCAGTTTAAGTTTGTACGGCAACCGGTGAAACCAGAGTGCAAATTCTTCGGCACCGTTGCCGTACCGCGTAAAATCGCCGGCATGTAAGAACACGTCGGCGGCCGGAAGTCCCCGAAAACGGGTGTGCCGGCCATGCGTATCGCTTAGAGCTAAGACACGAATGGGCGCCACGACGCTACCTGCCGGCTATTTAGTACGCAGGAGGCGTGTAGACGTTAAACGTAATCGCCGGTTCTTTTCCGGCGTTCGTGAAGCGATGCGCGACGCGCTTTGGAACGATCGTGCTGTCGCCGGCGCTCATACGGAACTTTCGCTCCCCGATCTCGGCTTCCACTTCACCGCTCATGACGAACAGAACTTGCTCGCTAGCGGGATGTTCGTTCATCTTTGGTCCGCTGCTTTCGCCCGGCGCTAGAATCATCGCAGCGGTTTGCACGGCCTCTTCCGTGTCGAGGACTTCGAAGGCTTGGGCATCGCGGAGGTTTTTCATACGAATGGCATTACGCCAAGCGCTTCGCGCTTGCCCTTCGAACGTAAAAGAGTCCGGCGTGAAAGCCGGACTCTTTTGTTTGTAATTCGTTGAAAGGTTTACTTCACCGTTGCGACTTGTGCCGGCGTTACTGCCGAGGCTTTATTGCCCCATGCGGAGCGTATATACGTTATGACCGCAGCGATATCGTTGCCGCTGAGCTGCGATTTCCACGCCGGCATTTGGCCGTTATACGTTACGCCGTTGACAGTGATCTTGCCGCTCAAGCCGTCTTTGACGATGTGAATGACCTTTGTTGGGTCACCGGTAACAACGGGATTGCCTGCGAGCGGCGGAAAGACGCCGGACTGACCTTTACCGTTTGCCTGATGGCAGCTCGCGCACGTTGTAGTGTAGACTTTTTGACCGGCCGCTGCTGCAGCGCCGCCCGCCATCGCCATTTTACCGCCTGCTGCCGACGTAGCTGCGGGCGATGCTCCTGTCGATGCGGCTGGTGATGCCGCTGCTGCTGACGCTCCGGCTGCCGGCGACGATTGCGTTGTAGTCGTAGTGGTGGTGGTTGAGGATGATGAGCTTTTTCCGCCGGAACATGCTACCAGAGCGAAAGCCGCAATTGCGGCGGTTAGCACGATGGGTACGGACTTTTGCATCCCTTCGTTCCTTTCCGTAAATCGTATGCTCAGGTACTACTCTGTTCGTATGCGAGTGCCTCCATTGGCCCCCTGAGCAAGCGCCAACCTAACGGACGGCAGGTTCAAACGTCACGCCGCTGGCGCGCGCTTGGGCAATAACCGTCTGCAGCGCGCGTAGTGTGCCGGGCAGCGGCCGCGCCATAATCACCGCTCTCGCTCCGCGGCCCAAGTCCACCGCTTGTTCGATCATGAATTGCACGTACGCGGGCTGCAGATGATCGTCAACCGTAATCGTCCGCGGTACATATGCGATCCCGGCCGCATGCATGGCTTTGCGCACGGTGCTTACATCGCCGAACTCATCGAAAACTGCCAATTGTTGTTCGCGCAAACTACGCAACACGTCGCGTGGCGGCACATCTTGCAAACGAGCTGCGACACCCGCGACATGCGCGAAACCGGCTCGCAGTGCAATCGTCGCTTCGCGAGTCACCGGCGTGTGCACTTGCACGAATACGCGTTTCCCTGCGGCCGCAGCGGCCTCAGCAATTGCGTGTGCAGCCGGGGCGTCCGGATCGATGACGAGCGTAAGCGGAATATCGAGCGAGAGGAACGGCGATTCGAGCGCGAGCGAATGTCCGCACGTCACAAGCACAACGGCCAAGTGCGCGTCTTGCTGAATATCGCCGCCGGCAGCACCTGAGACGACGGCCGGATCGCTCGCAAAATCGTCGATAGCCGTCTCGTCCGTTTGCGGCACGTCGAGTCCGCGGATCGGCCGCACGTCGATCGGTGCCGTCGATGAAACTGGATTAGGCGATGGACGCTGCAGCGAAATGTGCGGCACTGCCGCCGAACCGCTGAAATAGCCGCCTACAAGGGCGCAAAGCGCAAAAACGATGATGACGAACGAGACGACCCGCACGACGGAGAGTTCGAGTTATGACGCGCGGTTTGCTGCTAGCGTCCGGAGGTTGCTTTAGGTCGCGCGCTCATCGCCCAGGCCAATGAGACCAGAATGAAGTTGGCTACGAGCGAGCTTCCGCCGTACGAAATGAATGGCAGCGTGATCCCGGTGAGCGGAAAGAGCCCGATGACGCCGCCGACGATGATAAAGACCTGGAAGCCGAGCGTTGCGCTCAATCCGATGGCGAGTAAGCGCGTGTAGAGGTCGGGCTGCGTCGTGGCAACGGTGAGAATGCGATGCACCAGCATCAAAAACAGCGCGAGGATAACGAGCGCGCCGATGAGACCGAACTCTTCGCTCAAGGCCGCGTATACATAGTCTGTGCTTACGTCCGGAATGAACCGCGGATGACCTAAGCGGTAGCCCGTACCGAAAATGCCGCCCGCCGCGAGCGAATAATAGCCTTGCGCGGCTTGATAACCGGCACCCAGTGGATCGGCAAACGGATTACGCCATACGGCGATACGCGCGCTCACATAGTGATAATGACGCGATGCCCACGCGGCAACGCCGACGAAAATAACAAAACTTCCGACAAGCAGATCGATGCGCCGCGTCGCCGCATATAACAAGATGGCAAACGTTAAGAGCAACAACGCCGCCATGCCGATGTCGCGCTGCAAAATCAGAATCGCCATCGAAACACCCCAGCCCAAAAACAGCGGGCCTAGGTATTTCAAGTTCGCGCGAATCGACCAGGGACGCGCGCGTGCGATAACGTCGGCAGTTTCCGCGAGATACGCGGCGAGGAAAAAGACGATGAAGAGTTTGATCAGTTCGACGGGTTCGTACTGCACCGTGCCGACGCGAATCCACAGCTTGGCACCGTTGACTTCCTGGCCGAACACAATCAGCATCACGAAGAGGAACAAGCACAACAGCACCCAGACGTATTTAATCGCGGCCATGCGCCGGAACAGCGTCATCGCCGGACCGAGACCGACAGCCAAGCAAAGCGAGATGAGCAGCCAGTACTGCTGTTTATGCGCGAGCTGCGGTGAAACGCGCGCAACCAGGACAAGCCCGAAAGCGGAGAGCAGAATTGCCAATGCCGGGAGTACGTCGTCACGGTACGCGGCACGCGGCTGAATCAATACCCACGCGATGCTGAGTGCAGCAAGCACCCCCAACAGCCACGCCGGACCGATCGTTTTCGGCGGCGCGAAGGACAGCGCAAAAGCCGCGATGGCTAAAGCCATCGCGGTCGGCAAGAGTCGCGAACCTGTTTTAGCTAGATCATGTACGGTCAAGTGCAGCGACTCATTCCTTTACGGTTTCAACAGTACCCAACGCCGTGCGTAACGTTTCGGGTTTTTGGCAGCCTGGAACCGCTGTCGGATCCGTGATGTCCACAACGACAGTATAGCGTTGCTGTGCTAGAACTCCAGTAACTTGGAAAACGCCAAAACTAGAGTTCGCATCGTCATAACCCGCCGCCTCCGCGCTTCTGCCTTGCAATACAGCGGGCGAATTGTGGCTTGATATGACCGCGCCTTGTTCCGGTACGAGTTCGATGGTCCTCATGAAGTGCCACGGCCATTGCTTGTGGATGGGGTTGGAACGTATCACAATAGTGGCGATCCCGTTTGCATTCACACGAACTTCATGTTGCACGTTTGACGCAGAAGGAAGCGGGCCAGATCGCGGAACGCACACCTCGTTCGCTTTAGCACTGATTATCGCAACGATAAGAATAGAACTTAACATATCGATGGTGTGCGGCGGAGAGCGACCCGAAAGGGCCGCTCTTCTTCGCCGTGGATTTGACAGCTAGCCGACAAAATACCTAGGCATCATTGAGTGGGTGGGCAACGCGTACACCCGCCACCGCCTCCGGTCGAGCCACCGCCTCCCCCGCCAATCGGAACTCCGCTGCCGCTCTGCGTGTAAAGCGTGCTTGGGTTTTGGCCATTATATGGATCACGCGCATACCATGCCGAATCCGCGTAGCCGAGCACATTTTGCGTCGGGTACAATATGTAGTAATCAGGCGGGTTTGTACTGTTAAATCCGAAGCAATCATTGGTGCCTGAGCCCAATACGGGTTGCAGGCTGCCGCCATTTATTAGCTGCCACCCGCTAGATGAATGCAGCCGAACACCGCTAGCGCCCACGTTCGGTAAGCTCGGACAGGGCAAGTTTTGTACGAACGAAGCATCGTTGCCAAAACGCAGTTCAATGATGCTCCATCCGTTGCCGGATGATTCGGCACTTACACCAGATGATTGATAGATATCATCGTATCGCTGAAGTAGGTTATTGTACAAATAGAAGTGCCATACATTAGCTGAGTCTTTGGCTACTTCGGCGATGTACTGTGGACGCCCATCCGCATTTGAGTAAACCCGGACGTAGTTGTCGAAGAAATTTGAATCTAGCGGAATAGTATGAGCGAATGCCGTACCCGGATGCGATTGATAACACCAATCTTGAATCATCAGGTAGTAGTTTGTGTAACCCAGGCTGTTCTGTGTATTTTGATAGTCCGACATCACTTCAAGACAATTACCGTTTGATCCGTGGATAGTGGGCGCGTATAAATAATTACCGCAATAGATGTCTGAGGCGTCGTTGCAATTCACAGGCGACGGCAAACGAATTGCGTTTCCATTTGGATCCGGTGGAACGGCGTCTTGAGCGACCCAGACGTTTCCGTCATTTGAGAATTGGCCCCAATTCCAATAGAACCCGCCTTGACCGCCTCCTTTAACTTCGTTAACGACAGACATTGAATGCCTGCCCGCTTCAAAGAGTTTCGCAAGTTGAGCTTCGCGTTGCGCTGCCGTTAAAGCAGGCGCGGATACTTCTCGCAGATGAACGCGGCGCGGCGCGTATGGCGCATGGTCGGGGTCAATCGGCGCGGGCACTTCGCCCCCATGCCCGACGGCGTGCTTTTGTGATGTTTCAGCGGCACGTCCGCTTGATGCTGGATTAACAGTGGAATTGGCTTCGACGTTTGAAAGGGAAGGCGGCACAATGGCTTGATGACCACTGCACCCGGTTGCGAGGATCAAGACTGACGTGCCGAGGACGGCCAATATGAACCGGCCTAGACGGACTGTAACACCCATCTTGTGTCTGCCTCCTTTTTTTGCTAGGTTGTGCTTGGGTGGTGGGTGAGCATGCGGAGGCAATGTCGGTACTATAGCACGACTTCGTGGTGTACGCCAGCATGTAAGGCATCGAGAAGATGAAGTTCAATGCGATCAATGGCGTGAGCACAGCCGGTAAGTATGCTGCGATTGCATGCGCCCTTTCGGCTTGCGCTGCTGGCGTCCCACCAAATCCGTCAACAGCTCCGGCAATAACAATTAGTTACGCGCGGGAGCGCGGCGACGCAATGACAAGCGCAGACCCGATCGTTTTATTCGATCAACAATCGCTCGCGCCGTTCAATGCTGCGCTGTACTTAGAAGCACAGCCTGTAGTTGGGGGCACCACTGCAATTCAAACATCGTGGACTTCAAACAGTACCAGCGTATTGGTCGAAAAACAGAGGCCTTTTACAGTGCCCGTTGCGGGCTCGGCAATCCCAACGGCACCTCCGAATGCCACATACATACAAGTCGGTCAAACATACGGTCCCGCAGTCATCACAGTGAACGTCACAGCGCCTTTTGGCGGTAGTGCATCAATCGTTGCGTATCACTATCGGTCGCTGTCATTTGGCTGCTACTTTCGATCGGATCCAGCGATTGATTTCGTGGGTGACACAGCTATAGCGCTTCACGATAAGACACAATGGTTGACGGCAGACCTCTTCGAAACCGCTCCATCTGATTCACTGGGTCCATTAGATCCTTGTCAGAATTCGACATTGGCGACGTTAGCCGGCACTAGCGTGATTTGGCACGTACCGCTCGGGGGCACGATCGTCCCGGGTCGCACCCTTCAACAATTCGTATCAGTCAAATCGTCGCAATGGAAAGACGACGGGACCGCTTTTACGGTCACAACGCCGACAATTATGGTCTTCAAGACCAATGAGGGCTCAATCGTTAAGGCGCTTTTACCGATTGGACCTTATGAAGTGACAAGGTGAGCGTCCAACGTCCGTACCTCAGTGCAGGCAAAGCAGAGCGTAGAACACTATCGTGGCAAATACTCCCGTAAAGAACGGATGAACATGGTGCGCTTTTGGCGGCTGCG
>CAZHGH010000093.1:0-11375 GCA_964531205.1 uncultured bacterium | reverse complement strand
GGTCTGGTCTGCGAAGACCGTGACGCCGCCAACTGTTGCGGGGGTGTATCCGTCCTTGTCGGCCGAGATCGTATACGTATCCGGCGCGAGGTTTAGGAAGTTATACCGTCCCCCGGCATCCGTCATGGTCGTGGCGGTCTGCGAAGGCGAAACAGCCGTAATCTTGGCATTAGCCACCGGCTTTCCGTTCGAAGAATCCGTCAGCGTGCCCGCGATGCCACCCGTCGTGCCTGCCAGTGCCCATGTTCCCTGGACAAGCATCGCTACGAGTAGCAACACGGCCATGAACGCATGCCCGAGTCTCACTTTTGGCATGGTTCCTCCTCTAAAGAGAGGCCTGAGTGATATAAGCCGACTGAGGGCATAGCGACATAAGTCGGTCCCAGGTCGACTTAGCGTGGCAGATTCTTTTCACATATTCTTAATCCTCTGAGAGCTTTCTGAGAAACATTTAATATAAAAAAAGAGGCCCCGCCGCTAGGCGAGGCCTCGAGTAACTGTACGGCTCTCGGCCTACAGTTTGATACGTGCGTCGATGTAGAAGTTGAACGGCGTCTTCGTTGAGTTGCCGTCCACGTTCACTGCACCAAGCGCTGCTTGATACGGATACGCAAGCGACGGTTGGATCGACGAGTTCGGATTGAAGACGTTTCCGACCGGCGGCAACAATCCGCCGTACACCAAACCGTACGAGCAGAAGTTGTGGTTGCCGGACGTCCACGGCTCTTTCGAACCACCGAAGCACGTGTTCACCAAGTTTGCAAATGTCGCAACGAGCGTCACCTTCGGTGAGGCTTCGTACGAGAGTTGCAAGTTGCCCACGAGCTGCGTCGGCTGAACGAACGCACCCATCGCGTCGAACTGCTTGGAGAGCACGTTCGGAACCGGGATTACGCCCGTGCATGACGTTGCGTCATATCCCGCCACGCCGTTGATGCCGCCCCAGCCCGAACCGCTGACGTTGTAACGCGGATCGTTGCCGGAGTTGCTGCCCGCAAGTGCGGAACACGTTGCGGGATCGACGCCGAGGTTGGATTCAGGCGAACCATAACGCGCACCGGCCTGCAATTGCACCGAAGGCGTGATGGCCCATTTGTCATGCTTGTAGTTGAGGACAAGCGTTGCGAAGTACGGTGCACCGAACGCATCCGCAGATGCGCCCACCGGACCCGGAAGCAGATCGTACGTCGGCAAGCCGTTCGCAGACACATGGCCTTGGAGCGGCGTGTTGTAGTACGGATTTGCAAACGCGCCGGCTTGCGCGCAGTTCGCCGTCGGAGCGCCGGCCACATAACACGGTGCGCCGCCGCCGGCTTTCGTCAGCTTGTTGAATGCGTCGATGTCGTTGTTGATTCCCGATACGACCGTGTTTCCGTTCGAAAGCGTGTCGTAATCGATGAAGCTATGCGTGTACGTGAACGAGAGCATTCCCGCAAGACCGTTGCGGTTGAAGTCGCCCTTGTTCAGTTGGAACTCCGCGCCTTCGCTCGTTTGCCGCCCGACGTTCAAGCCGGAGACGAACCCGGACTTCTGATCGAGGAAGAACTGCTGGATCTGATCCTTCGTCCTGCGCAAGAACGGCGAGATTTTGAACGAGATGTCCGTTCCCTTGAATTGATGCTCCCACGAGAAGTCCGTGTTGTACGAGACGGCCGGTCGAATTACGTGACCCGGCGTGTTGAAGCCGAAGGGCACGAATGCGCCGAGCACGGCCGGCAGATTCTCTTGCAGAGCATTGTATTGCTCGAACGCCGAGTTAGGCGGCTCAGCATACTTACCGAAGCTGAATCGCAAAACGTTATTCGTATCGAGCGTGTACGTGCCGGAGAGACGCGGTTGGAACTCGTTGTACGAGAGGACTTGCGCCGATTGGTTCACGAGATTCGGCGCGCTGAAGCCGCCGCCGTTCGTCGCGACCGAGGAACACGGCGTACCGATAGGCACGCTGAGATCCGTGGTCTTGTCGAACAGGCGTCCAGTCGAGGACTGTACGCACTTTTCGGCGTTGAACGAATTGAACCAGAACGTCCGAGCGGGATCGTTCGCATTCGTGCTGGATCCATCGAACTCATAACGGTCTAAGCGCACGCCGAGATTCAAGAGCAGTTTGTCCGTGGGACGGAACTGATCGTTGATCGAGTACGACGTGAACTTCGGAACAACCGTGTTGTATGTTGCGTACAGGCTGTTCTCGGCCACAAGCCATCCGCACTGACCGCCGCAGTTGCCGGCGAGTTTGGTCGGGTCCGGAATTTTACCGGCTTGCAGATTTCCCCATGAAATGAATCCCGCTTGATTGAGCGCGGGATCGCACGTGACTTGCGTCGTTCCATCCGCACTGTAGCACGCGCCCGAGAGCGGATCGTTCGCATTAACGAGGACGATGCCGCGTTTCCGTTTGCCGCTGACACTGTTCAACATCTGCGTATTGTTGTCGCGGATGCTGTGCGCCGTGGTATAGGACGCTTGCAGTGAGAGCAGGTTCTTGGAGTCGAGCTGCTTCGAGAAGGTCGCAGAAACGCCGCGCGTATGCGAGTTCAATTCGTAGTCCGGAGAGACCGGTCCGACGAAGTTCGAATACGTCGATTGCGGGCCGTTCTGCAGCCAGTCGCTGTAGTAACTGTAGCCGTAGACACGCAGATATGCGCTCGTACCGAAGTTCTTTTGATATTGCAGCTTCACGATCTCTTGGTTGTTGTTGATCGTGTCGCGCGCATCAAAGGGAATCGGTCCGAAGAACGAGTGCTGCGGCTGGCTGGGGAAGTAGTAGTTGCTTACCAGCGATGATGCATTGGGCACCGTGGAGAG
Source organism: uncultured bacterium (assembly GCA_964531205.1). GTDB lineage: Bacteria > Vulcanimicrobiota > Vulcanimicrobiia > Vulcanimicrobiales > Vulcanimicrobiaceae > JAICWY01. Next base: position 8,567 of record CAZHGH010000093.1, on the reverse strand, counting down.
CAACACGCCCGTCGGGCCGTGATACTCGTAACCATCGATGTAGGACGGAACGCCCTCACCGATCGCGTTCAGATAGTTGGGACCGCCTTGATCGTTGGTCGAGAACATGAACGCGTTGTGGATGAAGCCGCTGTCCCACAGCAGCTGCAGGTCGTCGCGGCCGGAATCGTACTTATGCGGAATTGCGAAGTGGAAATTCGCAACCACGTCACGATCGTGCAGATCTACGAGATTCGGAACGGCTGCGTTAGGCGCGAGCGCATAGCCGCCCGGACCGACCCCGCCGTTTGCATAGCATGCAGAGAAACTCGCGAAGTTCGGATCCGTACAATCGCCGCTCGGCGGAAGCAGCTCTGCGAGCGGAGGCGCAAGAAAGCCATATTCGCCGCCTGCAGGTCCGTTGTTCTGATCGATGTAGCGAAACTCTTGATCGTATCCGCCGATGCCGACGTAATACGAAAAGAGCCGGTTCGGCGTTGCGCCGCCGATTTCAACCGCCGCTTTGTGATAAAACGACGGCGAACCGATGCCGAGATCCGCAAGTCCGAATCCCGGATACGTTCCGGTCTTGATGACTTGGTTGATGTATCCGGCAAGACCCTGGCCTTCCGAGTTCGACGGAGCCGCGCCCGTATAGACCTGAAGTTCTTGCATACCGAGCGACGAGAGCGCGCCGGAGGGATAATTATCGAACGAGCGGTTCACGGGAACGCCGTCGAGTTCGTATCCAACCTGATCGTAATCGCCGCCGCGGATGTGCACCGTTTGAAAATAGCCGGTTTGATTGAGCGGCACGAACGCACCGGGCACCGATGCCACAGCTGAGTACGCACTGTTCAAGCTTCCGCCGCCGCCGAGCGCGCTGATTTTGTCCTGCGTCGACGCATTGACGGAATACACGTCAGCGGTCGTGCCGGATTTCACCAAGTTGCTCGCAGCCTTGGATGTTAGTGTGATGATCGTTTTAATCGGAACGAGTTGCAGCGCCACGTTTTGCACGCTATCTGCAAAAATCGTGATGCCGGCTTGGCTCATGGCTTGATAATCGCCCTTTTCCGCCGACACGCTATACGTGTCGGGAGCCAACGAGAGGAACACGAAATGTCCGGATGTGTCGGTCTGCGTGCTTGTTGTTTGCGAAGGCGACGACACGGTTACTTTTGCATTAGCAACCGGTGCGCCGGATTTCGCATCCGTCACGACGCCGTTCAATCCGCCGGTGGTGCCCGCCAGTGCCCAAGTTTCCTGGGCAAGCACGCAAACAGCTAATAGAACAGCCACCAACACATGCCGGAATCTCATCGATTTGAGCATGGTTGTCTCCACAAGTAATTAATAGTTTATGATGTGTACTGCTCGTTACCGAACAGAAACGCGCGCATTCGCACCTGACGTGTGCATTCCTTTTGTCACAAGTCAACCAGACGCCGTTGTAACTTACGTCAATTCACACATAAAGCAAAACGAGGCGCGCATTACTGCTACGCCTCGCTTCTATTAATTGTGACAGACGTCGCAGTTACACGCGTGCCGGCATGCGCTGCGCAAGCAGTCCCGGAATCTGTGACGGCCGATCTGCAACGGGCACGCCCGCTGCTTGGAACGCTTCGATCTTACTTTGCGGCGTTCCGAATTTACCGGAAATAATGGCGCCCGCGTGACCGAGCGATTTTCCGGGCGGTGCGTTCCGTCCGCCGATGAAGGCGACGATCGGCATGTCCGGCATATGCGCTTTGATAAACGCCGCCGCATCTTCTTCGTCGGATCCGCCGATTTCGCCGCAGATCACGATCGCTTCGGTTTGCGGATCGTTTTTGAATTCGCGCAAGCAATCGACGAACGTCGTGCCGATGATCGGGTCGCCGCCGATGCCGACAGCCGTCGATTGACCGAAGCCCGCGCGCGAAAGTAAGTCGACCACTTCGTACGTGAGCGTTCCCGAACGCGAAATCAACCCGACGTTGCCTTCGCGGAAAACGTGTCCGGGCATGATGCCGATGGAAGATTTGCCCGGCGAGATGAGTCCCGGGCAATTCGGTCCGATGATGCGCATGCCGGGTGTTGCAGCGACGACTTTCAACATGTCGTGCACCGGAACGCCTTCCGTGATGCACACTGAAAACCGGATTCCTGCGTCGTACGCTTCAAACATCGCATCCGCTGCAGCCGGAGGCGGAACGAAAATGACTTGATGCGTCGCGCCGGTTGCGTCGATCGCTTCTTTCACGGTGTTAAAAACCGGCAGTCCATGCTCGGTTTTCTGTCCGCCTTTACCGGGCGTCACACCACCGACGATTTTGGTGCCGTACTCAAGCATGCGGCCCGTGTGATACGAACCTTCGCTGCCCGTGATGCCTTGAACGATGACTTTGCTGTTCTTGTCGATGAAAATGCTCATGCTGCCCTCGAAGCTTTCACGGCTTCCGCTGCGCCTTCATCCATCGTTTCTACGGGCGTCATGCCTGCCTGGGCGAGAATGCGGCGTCCTTCTTCCTCATTCGTGCCGGTCAAACGAATGACTAACGGCACTTTGCGCGACGACGTCGTGTTGAGCGCTTCGACGATGCCTTTGGCAACTTCGTCGCAACGAGTGATTCCGCCGAAGATGTTGATGAAGAACACGTTCGCGTCCGTGTGGTTCATCACCAGTTCGTAGCACTTGCGCACGCGTTCGGCGTTTGCGCCGCCGCCGACGTCGAGAAAGTTTGCGAACGTGCCGCCCGCGTTTTTCACGGCGTCCATCGTTCCCATTGCAAGGCCGGCGCCGTTGGCCATCGTGCCGACGGTTCCGTCGAAACGGCGGAAGTTGCGAATGCCAAGACCCGCTTCAACGGCGAGCGCCTCATCCTCATCGAGCGGCAGCGCGGTTTGCCATTGCTTAAACTCGGGATTCTTGTACAGCGCATCGTCGTCCAATTCAACTTTCGAATCGGCAGCAATCACACGACCGTCGCTCGTAAGAACGAGTGGATTGATCTCGACGAGTTTCGCGCCGTACCGGAAAAATAGATCGTACAGTCCGGCGAGTATGCCCGGCAGCGCTTTGCGATATCCCGTGTCGAGATTCGCTTTGAATGCGAGCTCGCGGCCGATGTACGGCCAGTATCCCGCCGCGACATCGACAAACGCTTTAACGATCGAGTCCGGGTGCTTCTCGGAAACTTCCTCAATGTCCATGCCGCCGAATGCGCTGACGATAATCACCGGTTTTTTCGTGGTGCGATCGATCGTAATTGCGGCATAGGCTTCTTTCGCAACGGAAAGAGTCTCTTCGATCAGCAGAGAGTTAATCGGCTCGCCTTTGGGATTCTGACGGTTCGGCGGCATCGGCGTCGCCATGATATCCGTCGCGTTTTTGAGCGCTTCATCCGCGCTCTTCGCAAACTTGATCTTGCCGGCTTTACCGCGTCCGCCCATAAGGACTTGAGCTTTTACAACCCATTCGCCCGGGTTGCTGCTCACGAAGCTCTGCGCTTCTTGAGGCGTGGTTACGTGCTGACCTCGGGGAACCGGAATGCCCGCGCGGCGGAACAATTCCTTCCCCTGGTACTCCATTAAGTTCATTTACAACTTTCCTAAGTACGCTCTGGAGATGATGACCTGTTGAATCTCGGAGGTGCCTTCGTAGATCTCCGTGATCTTCGCGTCGCGGTAATACCGTTCGACGGGAAACTCTGTCGTGTAGCCGTAGCCGCCGTGAATTTGCACGGCTTCGGCGGCATGCTTGCGCGCTGCGGTCGAGGCAAAGAGCTTTGCTTTGCTCGCTTCGGTTGCGAACGGCTTACCGGCGTCGTAGAGCGCCGCGGCGCGATACGTCAGCAGACGCGCGGCATCCAAATCGGTTGCCATCTGCGCGATTTTAAATGAAATGCCCTCAAACGCACCGATCGGCTCGCCGAATGCAACGCGCTCTTTCGCAAATTTCACCGATGCATCCAAACACGCGGCAAGGATACCGCAAGACTGCGCGGCAATGCCGATGCGTCCGCCGGTGAGCGCGGTCAATGCATGGCTGAAACCGGCGCCTTCTTCCCCGAGCAAGTTGGTTGCCGGAACGCTCGCGTTATCGAACGCGATGTCGCACGTATTGCTGGTGTTGATGCCGAGCTTTTCCGTAATCTTCTCGACAACGAAGCCGGGCGTGTCGTTGTCGATCAAAAACGCGCTGACACCCTTAGGCCCAGGACCATTGGTGCGGAACATGCCCATGACAACGGAAGAGTACGAGCCGTTCGTGCACCACTGCTTGCGCCCGTTCAAAATGTAGCGATCGCCTTCGCGTTTCGCGGTGGAGCGTAGATTCGCAGCATCCGAACCCGCGTCGGGTTCCGTTAATGCGAATCCCGCGATCCTGTCTTCCTGCGCGAGCTTCGGCAAATAGCGGCGCTTCTGTTCGTCGTTGCCGAGTTTCAGAATCGCCATACAAATCATCGAGTGCACGGAAACCGTTACGGCACAGCCGGCATCGACGCGTGCAAGCTCTTCAATAGCGCGCGCGTATGAGACGTAGTCCGCACCCGCGCCGCCAAACTCGTCCGGAACGAGCAAACCCATAATGCCCGCCGCGTTGAGCTTGGTGAACACTTCACGGGGGAAGTAATGTTCGCGATCCCACTTCGCAACGTTCGGCGCAATCTCGCGCTGCGCAATCTCCGCGGCGAGATCGCCAATCTGCCGTTGATCTTCGGTTAGGTCAAACGCGTGACGTGCTTCGGTTTGCACGGGTGTCGCTTTCTACCACAGGCTTAGAGTAGTCGTAAAAGCCCTTACCGGATTTCTTGCCGTACCAGCCTGCCGCAACGTACTGCTTGAGCAGCGGACATGGACGGTATTTCGTATCGGAGAAGCCTTCGTACAGCACGTTCATGATGGCTAGACACGTGTCAAGACCGATGAAGTCCGCGAGTTGCAATGGACCCATCGGATGATTCATGCCGAGCTTCATTACCGTGTCGATCGCTTCCGGCGACGCAACGCCTTCGTATACGGCATAAATTGCTTCGTTGATCATCGGCATGAGCACGCGATTGGAAACGAAGCCCGGAAAGTCGCGTACCTCCACCGGCGTTTTCCCTAAGTCCCGTGCGAGTTTCTCGGTGAAGTCATACGCGGCTTGCGCGGTCGCGATGCCGCGAATGATCTCCACGAGTTGCATGACCGGAACGGGATTCATGAAATGCATGCCGATGACGGCTTCGGGCCGTTCTGTTGCGGCGGCGAGCGTCGTTATCGAAATCGACGACGTATTGCTCGCGAGAATCGCGCCCGGCGGCGTAGATTGATCCAGCCGCCGGAAAATTTCTTGCTTGAGGTCGAGACGCTCGGTTGCCGCTTCGATCGCAATGTCGACGTCGAAATCTTTGATAGCGGTCTCCGGGCGGATGTGCGTGAGAATAAAACCGCGCTGCTCTTCGGTCAGGCGGCCTTTCTCTACGGCGCGATCCAAGTTTCTCTCAATTGCCGCGATACCGCGGCCCACGGTCGCTTCATCGCGATCGACCAGAATGACCGAATGGTGGTGGGTAGCCGCAACTTGAGCGATGCCGGCCCCCATTTGGCCGGCACCGACTATAGCAATTTTCACGCGGGACTAATCAACTTTAATCAGGACCGCGTCACCCTGACCGCCGCCGCTACAGATTGTTGCGATGCCGTAGCCGCCGCCGCGCTTGCGAAGTTGATTGATCACCGTGCCGATGAGACGCGCACCGGATGCACCGATGGGATGCCCCATCGCAACCGCACCGCCGAACTGGTTAATCTTCTCCGGATCGATGCCAAGGCGTCTTGCCGACGTCAACGCAACGGCAGCAAATGCTTCGTTGATCTCCCACACGTCGATCTGCTCTTTGCTCAAACCGGTTTTCACGAGCAGTTTTTGCGCTGCCATCGCCGGAGTGAGCGTGAGATACGGCGAGTCCCAAGCGACCGCCGCATGATCGAGAATCGTCGCGAGCGGTTCGTATCCGTGTTGAACGGCGTAATCTTTGTCCGCCAAAATCAGCGCAGCCGCGCCGTCGTTCACGCCCGGCGCATTGCCTGCCGTAATGGTGCCGTCTTTCTCGAGCGGCTTCAGCTTCGCCATCGTTTCAAGGCTTGCGTCAGCGCGAACGGATTCGTCGCGATCGACTTTATTGCACGGAACGTCACCGGTAACGAACGGCGCCCAGTGACCGTAGTCCAACGTGAATTCTTTTGAAGGTTTGTGTGCCCAGAGCGCGTCCGCGCCTTCCGCCGATGAACCGGCTGCAACCGGTACGCGTTCGCGCGCGGGTTCGGGCAATTTGTCGACGACGATCTTGTCTTTGTGCTTGGTCGCCACACACAACGGCACAATTTCGTCCGACAGTTTGCCGGCGGCTTGCGCTGCCGCAGCGCGACGGTGACTCTCGTACGCAAAACGATCTTGCTCTTCGCGCGTGAGGCCCATTTCGTTGGCCACTTTCGCACCCTGCGCGGCCATGGTCATCGGAAAGTAGTAATCCCAGAGCCCGTCGTGGATCATCCCATCGATGAGACGTCCATCGCCGAAGCGATAACCGCTGCGCGCTTCCTTTAGAAGGTAGGGCGCGTTCGTCATCGACTCCATTCCGCCCGCGGCAACGACCGCGTTACTGCCCTCGTTGATGAGGCGTGCCGCATTAACGACTGCCAGCAGTCCCGATGCGCACACCTTATTGACGGTCTCGGCGGTGGTCGTCTTCGCAAGGCCGCTCTTGAAGCCGACTTGGCGCGCCGGATTCTGGCCGACGCCGGCTTGGAGCACCTGCCCCATGATGACGTGCTCGATTTCGGCACGGTCAATACCGGCTCGATCGAGCGCGGCCGCTAGCGCGGCGGCACCGAGCGTTGTGGCTTCTAAGGATGCAAGGCCGCCGGCGAGCCGGCCAAACGGCGTACGCGCGAAGCCCAGAACGACGGCGTTGGAACTCTGTAAAGTCATAGCCCGGGACGATTCGCGGCCGCGCGATGGCGCCCCCTCGTGCTACAAACGTAGCGGCGGACTAATGCCGATGGCCGGTCGCTTGGTTCGATACGAACGGTTGCGTGCAAACGATGCGCTCGTCTTGCCCGCAGTTCTCGCACTCGAATTGCAGCGTGACGTGTGTAACACCGAAGCGCTCGCGCACAAGGCCGTCGATCTCGCGCATGATTGCACTTGCTTCGCTGACACGCGTGTCGGGCACTAAAATGTGCGCGGAGAGCGCAAGCGCGCCCGAGCCGATGGTCCAAACGTGTAAGTCGTGCACCGCGGAAATCCCGGGAAGCGCCGCCATCGCGTCGGTAATGTCGTTGATGTGCAGTCCGCGCGGCACGGCTTCCAACAATACGTCGGCCGCGTCGCGAAGTACGCGAATGACCCCGGTGATAATGATCGCCGCAACAAACAGCGAGAGTGCCGGGTCGATCCAGTTGGCTTGCGTGAACGAAATAATAACGCCGCCGACAATCACTGCGAATGCGCCCAGCGCGTCGCCGGCGACGTGAAAGAGCGCCGCTTGCAGATTCAAGTTTTCTCTGCCGCTACGCGCCAACAGCAAGGCGACGGTGATGTTGACGATGAGGCCGATTCCTGCGATGGCGCTCATCATCGCGCCTTGAGCATGTTGCGGAAAGAAAAACCGGTGCACCGCTTCATAGGCAATGAACGCCGTCGCAGCGACCAGCACGGTACCGTTGATGAGCGCGCCAAGAATCTCGAGGCGCCCATAGCCATATGTCTTGCGAAGATCCGCGGGCCGCTGCGCTCCGATGAGCGCAAACAGCGCCACCGCAAGCGCAAACACGTCCATGCAGACGTGCAGTGCATCAGTGAGCAGCGCTAGCGAATTTGCGCGCAGGCCACCCCAAAATTCGATTCCCACAACGCATGCGACGAGAATCAGCGAGAGGATGAGACGTCCTCTCGGAGCGGTCATAGCGTTACGCTTTAAGTGCTTTCAGCGCGAGCACGGCGAGCATCGCGCCGAAGGTGAGGAATGTGTTGGTTTCCGCTTTTGCAATCACTTCGGGCTTCCACGTACCCGTTTGATCGCCCGCGGGTTGGAGCGAAGGCACAATCTGCGGAACCGAAGCGCAATACCGCTCGTACGGCTCGCCGAACTGCGATCTCAGATATTGTTCTTCGTGGGGAACGATCGTTGCATACACCGCTGCCATCGTTCCCAGCGATGCGGCGATTAACGCAGCGCTCTTTCCAAATGAATTACCGCCGGTAAACGCGATCGCGAATCCCGCAGCGGTAATGAAATTCCCAACGTACAGCGGATTGCGCACGTATGCGTATGGGCCGGCCGTAACGAGTTCCGGCGCGATCACGTGATCTTCACGCGTCGTTACGCCCGAGTAGCCGACCGCCCAACAGCGCAGCAGCTCGCCTGCCAACGCGATCGGAAGGCCCACCGTTATGCTAAAGGCACTCGGTTTGCCGAAAGCCGCGAGCAGTACGGCGGGAATCGCAAGAAGTGCGCCGCGGTTTTTGAAGACGAGGGCTTTGAGCTCGTCGCTGCGTGGATCAGTCACGTCGCGCTCATTTGCGCCTGCCGGAACACGTCCTGCAGCGTGCG
>CAZHGH010000092.1:0-11533 GCA_964531205.1 uncultured bacterium | reverse complement strand
ATCACCCAGCCTGCCCTGAGCCGGGCCATGTCTCGCTTGGAACGCGACCTGGGCGTGACCCTCTTCGACCACCGCGGCCGCTCGGTTAAACTCAACCGGTACGGGGCCGCGTTTTTGCGGCACGTTGAACGCGCGCTTGCGGCAGTCGAGGAAGGCCGGCGCGAGCTGATCGACCTTTCAGACCGCGACGCAGGCGTTATAGCTTTTGGCTTCGCGCATGCGCTGGGAACGCGCGTCGTACCTGATCTCATCGCGAGTTTCCGGCAACAGCATCCGCGGGCCCGTTTTCAGTTGCTGCAAAACGCTTCGCATATTATTCTTGCGGAGCTCGAAGCAGGCGACGTCGATCTCGCGCTGGTTTCACCGGTGCCGCAAACGAGCGATCGCATCGAGACGATCGATCTCGCTTCTGAAGAGCTTTTTCTGGTTGTGCCGCACGACCATCGCTTTGCCGGGCGCCGCAGCGTGCGGCTCGCTGAACTGCGCGACGACACGTTCGTCTGTTTACGCGGGGGCTATGGACTGCGCACGCTCACCGATCACTTTTGCGCACAAGCAGGCTTCACGCCGAAGATCGCCTTTGAAGGTGAAGAGATCGCGACGCTGCGCGGCCTGGTCGCAGTAGGCCTGGGTGTCGCGATCATTCCAGCGGCATCATCTCCCGCGGAAAGCATGCCGCCGCAGCTGCGCATCACCGAGCCGGTCTGCCGCCGCAGCATCGGATTGTTATGGGAACCGGGGCGGTATCAACCCGAGCTGACGCAGCAGTTCCGGCATCACGTCGTGACAAGTTTCCGGGACGTGGCAAACGGGGTATAACAACGCGCCGTGTGGTAACTCGTGCTCGAGTCTCCCCAGCACACTATTCAGCAAAACGCAACTCGAGCGCGGCACGGTCGCGGTGCTGCGTATCTTTTAAGAAAGATGCGCTGCCCGCGCAATGAGCAGGCTGCTCACAGCGATGATCACCCACAGCAGAAAACCGAGCGCGAGCGGGCGCACGCCCGCGGCGCGCACCGCCGCCGCATTTGCCGAGAGCCCGACGCCGGTGAGCGCGACGACTATAAGGAAGAGCGCCGCCTGCGTAATCGCGGGGTGAACCGGTGCGGGAATGAGTCCGAGCGAGTTGATGACCGCGGCGAGTATGAACCACGCGATGAACCACGGTACGATCTTGTTCCAATCGACGGCGCGGCCGGTCGAACGCGCGCTCCAAATCCGCTTACCCGCGTAGAATAGCACCAGCGGAATGATCAGCGTCGTGCGCGTCAATTTGACGATGATCGCTTCATTGCCGGCTACATGACCGTACACAAATCCCGCGGCGACCACTGACGAGGTATCGTTAATCGCCGTACCGGCCCATAACCCGAACGCGTGCTGCGAGAGCCCCAGGAGATGGCCGATCCACGGAAACGTGAGCACCGCTGCAATATTGAACAAAAATACCGTCGAGATCGCGTAGGCAACCTCGCTTTCACTCACGTCGATAACGCTTGAAAGCGCGGCAATCGCGGATCCTCCGCAAATCGCCGTTCCTACGCCGAGCAAACGGCGCAAATCGCGATCGATACCCAGCAGCTTTCCAAAAACATATGCCGCCCAAAGCGTAATAACGGCGGTTCCAAGCATGAGCGGTAACGAGTGCAAGCCGCTTCCGATAACTTCACCGAGTTGCAGATTGAAGCCCAGAACAATGATCGAAAGCTGCAGCAGCTGCTTACCGGCAAACTTGATTCCCGGCTGAAAGAATGCCGGAAATGGCCGCGGCAACGCAATGAGCATGCCGATTACGATGCCGAACACGGGTCCGCCCACGATGGGCATGAAATGCCCGAGCGTGTAAGCGACGATCGCGATCGCCAAACACAAAAGCAATCCGGGAGCCAAGTTGTTTAGGTTTTTCGCAAACGCCAAATCTGCTCCGCCGGCCATTTTTTCGCCCACTCAACGTCGACGTAATCCGTGTACGTCGTTTCGGGATCGTTCGGAGGACGCAGTTCGATGAGGTCTTCAACCACAAATCCGTTTTGACGGAAGAGGCGAATCCAGTCACCGTACGGCAGCGAAAAGACCACGCTCGATCCGTCATCCGAATGCCGCCGATCGAAATACGAACTGTGCAACTTTGAAGAGATGCGATCGCGCTCTTCGTCCCAGCAGATGAAATGTACCGGCGTTTCATGCGAGAACGCGAAGAGTCCGCCGGGCCGCAGCAGGCGCGACGCCTGCGGCACCGTCAGTGCCGGATCGGCAAACGTCATCGCACCGTGATCGCAGAAAACGATATCGAACGACGCATCGGACAGAGGCACATCTTCGGCGCTTGCATGCAACAGCGAAACGTCAACGTTATGTTGTTCAATTGCGGCCCGCGCGTGTTCGAGCTGCCGTTCCGAAAGGTCGATTCCGACGCAACGCGCTCCTCGTTTTGCTAACGCAATGGACCATTGCGCTCCACCGCAACCGAATTCTAGAACGTCCTTGCCGGCGACGTCGCCGAGAATATTGAGTTCGGACTCGGGAAGCGACCACACACCCCATGCCAACGCAGCGCGGGCGAGCTGCGTGCCGTGCGCGGCCTGATACTCATCGCTTTGTGCGTTCCAATGCGCGCGGTTCTTGCGCGCGTGATCAGAAATATCCGGCACGCTGCGGCGGAAACATTACTAGGCGCGACCTTTTGAACTTGGGACGTTCATGACTGAGCACGTACGCTGCAACATCGTATGAATCCTGATCCGAGAGCGAGCCCGGTGCGTTGAGCGGCATGTTGTAACGAACGAACGATGCCATCGTGGTCAACCGGTGCATGCCGGCGCCCGAATTGAACGATGTGGCGCCCCAAAGTGCAGGGTACACGGTGTTGCCCGCTCCGTTAGCGCCATGGCAGGCTAAGCATTTTTGCGTATAAATCTGCGAACCGCGTTCACGGCTCGGTGGGTGCGGCGGCGAAAACTGCGCAAGACGCGTCTTGGGATCGGGGCCGGCGCCGATCGGCGTGCCGCGCGAGAGCGAGGTAATGTAGGAAACGAGCGCGATCATCTCGCGGCTGTTGTATGCCGGCGGCCGGCCGTTCATGCTATATAGGAAACACTCGGCGATACGATCCTGTAATGCAATGACGCGATGCGCGCGCTTGTTCCACTGTGGAAACTGCGCTGCCACGCCGACAAGCGTTCCGCCGCGCGGACGCGTTCCCGCCGCCACATGGCACGCCGCGCAGTCGTTGTTCGCGGTGACGTAGGGTTTCATGTGCGCTCGCGTATTCACGAGCAGTTCACGCCCATAACTCGCGAGCTCGCCGACTGCACCGGTGGGCGTAGGTGCGGGAGTATACGCGTTTACGGTGTTCGCGGACTGCGAACCGGCCGCGCAGCCGGCAAACAGAAGGGCAAGGGCAAATGCGAGAAACCGCATTACATCGCCAAGGTAACGTACGAGTAGTGAAAGCGTTGCTGCAGGACGGCAACGGTTGCAACCATCGACGGAACGACGTGCGTGCCGGGAATGAGATGCGTGAGGATGTCGTTTGCAACATCGGTGGCGGTCATACCGGCGGGCGCGTTTCCGGCTTTGACCAGCGCGCGCGCCTGCTCTTCAATCGCCGTATGACACGCCAAAAACACGACGCCCCGGCTTTGCAGCGTTTCGATGGACGTGTCTTGGAAGACGCTCGACGGATCGTCAGGATCGGCGGATTTGTCCAGCGGTTTAGCCGGCTTCAAAAACACGTTAGTTGTAACAGGTGCCCCGGCAGCGTCGGTAAGCTTGAAGAACTCTCCGATTTTATATTTCGTCCAAATATCGTTCGTGAAGGTAAATGCGCTGGACGGGCCGTGCGGACAGAACGCCATTGCGATGCGATCCGGCGCGTAACCGTAGCCGAAGCGCAATCCGTTGAGCGAATTCTTGACGTTATTGAAAACGCCGGGACGAAACGCGACGGCTTCCCACATCTGGCGTACGTCTGAGGGTCTATCGACCAAACTTGCAAAGGCCGCCTCATCGAAATCCGTCTTCCGTTCGACCAAGTGCGTCCCGCCGGGAACGCTGTCCGCTGCAGCCGCGCCCGCCCCGGCGAGCGCAACAAGTGATGCCGAAGACGACAAAAACGCGCTACGGTTCATGCAGTTCCCTCCTCCATGAAAGTACCTTGCATCGTAAGCTTGGCACGCCCCTGCGTCAACGGCAGGGAGTCGATTGGGGCAAGCGGCACTCTCCGTTAGGAGAGGTGTGTCATGATAAAACGCGGTGCATTTGTTGGTTTGGCGGCCGGTGCCGCCGTTGGAGCGAGCATCAGCAACGCTTCCGCGCAATTGCAGCGCGTTCCCGAAGACGATCCCACGATATCCGTTTCGAACATCGAGATCCGCCGGCCGGATACGGTCATTCCCGCTTACTCCGCCCAGCCGCGTAGCGTGCGGCCGAACACGCCCGGCATTGTCGTCGTGATGCATGTTTGGGGCGTCGATGAATCGATGCGCGAGATCGTTCGTGCTTTTGCAAAGGCGGGATTCGCAGCCGTTGCGCCCGACCTCTATGCGCGCTTGGGCGCGCCGAGCGGTGACGGAGCGAAAGACTTCGCGCAATTCACCCCATTCGCGCAGAAACTCGACAGGGCGCAGGTCGACGGCGACATTCGCGCCGCTGCGCTTTGGCTCAAGTCGCAGCATCCACAAGGGAAAGTGGGCGTAACGGGATTTTGCATGGGCGGTGCGATTGCGCTCCGGCAAGCGATCGACAACGACGACGTGTTCTCTGCCGACGCCGTGTGGTACGGTAAACCCGCCGACATCGACCCCGCCAAAATTCGCATGCCGCTGCTCGGCAACTACGGCGAACGCGACACGAGCATTCCGGCGGACTCCGTACGCGCATTCCGCAAAGCGCTACGCTCGCCGAACGACATCGTCATTTATCCAACTGCGGCTCACGCATTTTTCGACCACACGCGTTCTTCGTACGTCGAACCCGCGGCGGCCGATGCATGGAAGCGAACAATCGCGTTTTTCACCAAGTATCTCAAGAGTTAGGTCGAAGTAGAGCAATGATGCTTGCTCTTTGGGTACCTCTCGCGCTCGTCTTGGGTCTCGCTGCGGGTGCGGCGATCATGTGGCTGATCATGCGCGCGGTCGCGGATGCGCGTTCGGGCGGCGTGGATGCCATCGCGGACCGTCTCAAAACTGAGCTTCACGAAGCGAACGCGCGCATTGCCGAAATGCAGCGCGACACGTTTCTCGCGCTCGCAAACGAACGGTTCTCCGCGGTCGTTTCGCCCGTGCAGCAAAAACTTACCGAGTTCGACGCGCTGGTCAAAGCGATCGAAAAAGAGCGCATCGGCGCATACGAAGGACTCAAAGAGCAGATCACCGGGCTCATCGAGCGCAGCGGAAAGATGGAGAACGCCGCCTCACAGCTGACGTCGGCGCTGCGCAATCCCACGACGCGCGGCAAGTGGGGCGAGGTTCAGCTGCGCCGCGTCGTCGAGCTGGCCGGCATGGAGTCGTACTGCGATTACGACGAACAGCAAACCTTCGATACCGGCGACGATCGCAGCCGTCCGGATATGACCGTCGCGCTCCCGGGCAATGCAAAAATCTTCGTCGACGCGAAAGTTCCACTGAACGCCTACTTGGATGCGACTGACACACCGGACGAAACCGCGCGCCGCGACAAGTACCGGGCGCACGCGGCCGCATTCAAGCTCCACGTCGACGCGCTCGCACGAAAGAACTACCAGCGCGCCGATGGCTCGGCGGACTTCGTCGTGATGTTCGTGCCGGGCGAGGCATTCTTGAGCGCCGCCTGCATTGAGAATCCGGATCTTATCGAATACGGCGCCGCCAAAGGCGTGTATATCGCAAGTCCGCTTACACTCATGGCGCTGCTTCGCTCGTATGCGCTCGGTTGGCAACAACGTCTGCAAGAAGAGAACGCGAAAAAGATCGCCGAAGCCGCCGGCGAGCTCTACGATCGCGTGCGCGTCTTCATCGGGCACTTCGCCGGTATCGGCGCGGGCTTGCAAAAAGCCAACGACGCTTACAACAAAGCCGTGGGTTCGATGGAGAGCCGCGTGCTTCCGCAAGGGCGGAAGATCAAAGAGCTTGCTTCGCTACCCGACGCCGATCTGACCGAGTTACAAGCGGTCGAAACGGCGCCGCGTCAGATTACCTCGCTTGAAGCGGACGGACCGCCCGAGCGCACGCGAACCGGCTCGCGACCGCGTGCAAATCAGGCGAAGCTTTTCACCGACGATACGGTAGCATAACCCGTCCCACTTCGCGAACGCCGTCGAAAAGAAGAAACTCCCGCGCTGCAGGCGCATGCTCGATGAAGAGCTCGCCGGCGTTTGCGCGCACGTGCAGCGTGCCCAGCCGGATGCTTCGTCCGTTCACTTGCGCGGCGACTGCGTACGGATGGTTCGTTTGCGCAACGATGTAACGCCAATCGCCGGTGCGGCTGTAGATGATCTTTGCTTTGGGAGCGTCCGCGGAGAGCGGCACGAACGGCGCGTGCGCGAAATGGCTATTCACCATGGCTTGAACCGCCTGCGACTGTTCGGCTTCAAACACGCTGCCGCGCAGCGCGCCACTCCACAGCAACATCGAGGGAATCAATCCGACGACGAACGCTGCAGCAACGAGCGGCGTGGTCCAACGCCACGGGGAACGCGAGACGAACGCCGCGCGCACGCGGCGATCGAGGGACGTGTCCGGCGAAAGCGGTTCGATGAGCGCTACGAGCGTGGCTTCGGCTTCACCTAATCGCGCCGCGCACTCTTCGCAGGTGCGAACGTGCGCGTCGACGCGCGCGCGATCCAGTTCGTCGAGCGATCCCAACGCATAGAGCTCGGCAAGTTCGTCGATATGCCGGGAAGCGTTCATTGAGTATCACCTTGCGAGAGAACTTTGCGCAGCAAACGCAGCGCGTTCGAAAGCCGGCTCTTGATCGTCCCCACCGGTTGTCCCAATCGTGCAGCGATCTGTTCGTGGGTCAATCCGTCGTAATACGCCATTTGAATCGCCTCGCGCTGCGGATCGCTCAGGCTCTGCAGCACTTGCGCCATTCGCATGCGCTCGAGGGTGGCGTTGTCCGCCGCCGGCTCGGACACGTCCTCAGTCAGCTTCTCGCGTGCAATGCGCGCGCGATTGACGCTCTGACGGCGTCGTGAGAGCGCCTCATTGCGCACGCACACTGCCAAAAACGCATGCAGCGACCCGCGCGAGCGGCTATAGGCGTGACCGCGATGCCAAAGGCGCGTGAGCACGTCGTGGACGCAGTCTTCGGCGTCGGAGGCGTCGTGCAGCACGCCATACGCCGCGCCGTAAAGCAAACTCCGATACGTTTTGTAGACGGCCTCGAACGCCCACGCTTCGCGCGCCACGAAGCCCTCTTCCATCGCGCGCTCGTGCTGAGCGTCAGGCGAGCGTCGTGTCGCCGATGACGGCGCGTCCATCATCGTAGAGTTCGACTTCTCTATAACCAATTGCATGCAAGAGCGCGTCATGGGGCAGCGTCAGCGGCCCGGGTTTGGGCGCCGTTCCCGGTGCGGGCTGCGGATACGCCGTGGCATTGGCGCTCGCGAAGGTGATGGTGCCCTCTTGATGCCGCACGACTTGATGGATATGACCGTTGAGGACGGTCGCGTGATCGAACCGGCGCAGCATGGCGAGCGCTTTTGCACCGTCTTCGGTCGTCCAGCCCCATTGGGGATACAGCGCGTACAGCGGCACGTGCGTAAAGAGCACGACCGGTGTGCTGCTCTTCTGCGCGCGCAGATCCTGTTCGAGCCACGTCAATTGGTCGTTGCCAATCAATCCCAGTTTCTCGAAGTTGAAGACGTTGATGAGCACGACGTAATGCACGCCGTTGTGATCCCACGAACGCCACATCGACTTCTTGTCGTCCGCCGGGAACATTTCGAAAAACCGCTGATGATCGCTGCCGATGAAGTCGTGTTCGCCCGGCAGCACGATGAGCGGCGCGCGCAGCATCGAGAGAATACCTTTCGCTGTTTGGAATTGTTCGGGCTTTGAGAGATGCGTGACATCGCCCGTATGTACGACAAACGCGGGCTGTTGCGGAAGAGCGTTGATGGCATCCACCGACGCTTTCAGCGTTGCAGCGACATCCGGATTTGCTTCCTGATGGAAGCCGATGTGGCTGTCGCTGATCTGCACGAAGTGCAGTGCGTTGCCTCCCGATTTTGCAAGCGCCGTGCCTTCAAAGATTCCGGCAGCGGTAAGCGTATAGGCAATACCTGCTCCGGTCCAAGCGACGTGATCTAAAAAATTGCGGCGGTTCATTATAAGGTGCCTCCGGAAGGGGTGACGACGATCGTTCCTTTCATCCAGGGATGGAGCGTGCAGAAATACGCGTACCGCCCTGGTTTGGAGAAGCGGTACGTCCACGAATCTCCGGTATCCAATCCGCCCGAATCGAAAGTGCCGCCGGTCGCCGTAACGGTGTGAGCTTCGCCGTCGTGATTGACAAAGCGCACCGTCTGGCCGGCAGCAATCGTTACGGTTGCCGGCCCGTATTTAAAATCGTTGATCGCAACAACGGGGGTGCTGCGCGGTGCAGCCGGCGCTGCGGCGGGCAAAGCCAGCACCGCTACCGCAGCGGCCAGAACAAACTGTTTCATGCCCCTTGTATGCGCAAGGGGCATGATCTAGTTCATTTACCGCGTCTTATGCGACTTTTGGTAATCCTTGAGCACGGTGAGCGCGTTTTCGACGTGCTGCTGCGGGTGTTCGAGATCCGTCAGCGATGCCAGAATCTTACCGTCCGGGCCAATCACATAGGACGTGCGATTCGCGTAGGTCGGAGCTTGCGGCAACACGGCGTCGTACTGTTTCGCAACGGCAAGCGACGGATCGGCGGCGACGGCGAATTTGCTGCGGCACTCGCTGACGGAAAACTTGTTGAGCGTCGCAATGTCGTCGTGCGATACGCCGATGACGGTAGCATGCAGGGCCTTGAACTGATCCATGGCATCTGCGAACGCGTGCGCCTCGATCGTGCAGCCCTTCGTGAACGCTGCCGGATAGAAGTAGAGCACGACCGGGCCCGATTTGAGCGCGTCGGCAAGGCTGAACTGGAAAACTTTTCCGCCCATCGACGCCTGCGTTTTGAAGTCCGGTGCGGGAGCACCGACGGTTAACGCAGCGAGCGCCGGGGCCGTGAGGGCTGCGCAGAGGACAAAGCCGGCGAGGAAACGACGCAACATAAAGAACCTCCGGAAAAGCGAATGGTGCTCTGAGATGCCACGCTCACTTGCACCGTTCCGGGCAGTCGTGGGCGCCGCCTTCGGGGAAAAACACGGCCATGGCAGACTGGTCGTCGTACTTCGCCCGCATGGAGGGCTCCCCAATCTCGATCGCCGTGGATCTGGACCTGCGCGACATAGCGCCGATGGACGATAAGCCCGCGGCATATACCGTGGCCGTCGCACTGCGGGAACCTGACGAGCATGGAATGACGGGCGAAGGCGAGTACCGCGCACTTGCGCAGATCGAGGAAGAGCTCGCCGGCACGCTCGAGCCGCAGGGCATCATCGAAGTTGGCCGGGTGACGGGCCGCGGGATGCGGACCTTTCATTATTATGGCCCGCGTGTGGAGGGCGTGGCCGAACTGGTCAGCGACGTCATGAATTTCCACGCCGAGTACAAGTACCGGGCCTTGGCAGCCGAAGACCCCTCGTGGATGATCTATACTTCGTACCTCTATCCCGACGAGAACCAGCTCGCCTTCGCCAACGACATGAAGGCACTGCAAGTGCTGCTCGACGCCGGCGACGACTTCGAGCAAGTCCGGCCGATCGAGCATACGATAACCTTCGACGACGCACAGAAACGCGACGTTTTCGCTCGCGCAATGGCCGATCACGGATACGAGATCGCGCTCGAGGATGAGCCCGTTGCCGTGCGTTGCAGCAAAAGCGACACGATCGACCCGTTCAAAATCACGGAAATGCGCACGGCGTTGACGACGCTGGCAGAGGAGTTCGGCGGCTTCTACTCGGGCTGGGCCACGGTCGTGCAGCGATGATCGCGTCGTTTTTCCGGCATGGAAGTAATGCCGTGCTGGTTTTCGCGATCGTTGCATTCGCCGGTGCGTATGCGATCGGCGCCGTCGCGTTCTATTGGGCGGCGGCACTGCTCGGCGCGCTCATCTTCTTTACGTCGGAATACACCACGCACCGGTTTCTCTTTCATGCGCAGCCTTCAAAAATCGGCTGGCTCTTAAAACTGCAGCACCGCTTGCATTACGATCATCACATCGATCCGCCCAAGCTCGATCTGCTGTTTTTGCCGTTGTGGTTTACGATTCCGGTAACGGTGCTGTACTACGGCGTGTATTTCGCGATCACGCGTAACGCCGCGCTCGCGTTCTCACTGACCTTTGGCAGCCTGCTCGCGCTCGCGTATTACGAGTGGGTGCATTACGTCGCGCACATACCGTTTACGCCCGTCACGCCGTTCGGACGGTGGATCAAAAAATACCACCTCTGGCATCACTTCAAGAACGAACACCTGTGGTTCGGCGTCACCAATCCGTCCGTCGACGTGCTCATGCGCACCTACCGCAACGTGCAAGACGTCGAGCGCAGCACGACCGTTCGCGAAATCTGGCGCGAGTTATAGCCCCATCATTCGCGCGATCACCAGGCGCTGAACTTCGTTGGTGCCTTCGCCGATCTCGTTGATCTTTTGATCGCGGTACATACGTGACACCGGGTACTCGTCCATGAAGCCGTAACCGCCGTGAATCTGCAGGGCCTCGTTGACGACTCGGCGCGAAACTTCGGCCGAATACAGCTTCGCGAGGCTTGCGCTTTGCGAGAAGTCGCGTTTCTGATCTTTCTCCCACGCTGCGCGCAGCACCATGAGTTCGGCGTGCTCGATCTCGCAGAGCATGTCGACGAGCTTGAACTGGATCGCTTGAAACTTGCTTATGGTACGGCCAAACGCCGTCCGCTCTTTTGCGTACTTCAAGCCTTCATCGAACGCGCCGCGCGCAAGGCCCACCGAGAGTGCGGCAACCGAGATACGCCCGCCGTCCAGAATCGTGAGAAAATTCTGGAGGCCCTTGCCGCGCTCGCCCAGCACGTTCTCCGCCGGAACTTCCGCATCGACGAACGAGAGTTCGCGCGTATCCGACGCGCGCCACCCCATTTTTTTGTACTTCTTGCTGCGGGAGAAGCCCGGCGTGCTTTGATCAACGATTAAGTTTGTGATCTCCGGCTTGCCGTCGGAGCGCGATCCGGTGACCGCCGTAATCGTGGTTCCGCCACTGATATCGGTTCCGCTATTGGTGATGAAGGCTTTGGTGCCGTTGACGATCCATTTGCCGTCTTTGAGCACGGCCTTGGTTTGCGTGTTGCCGGCGTCGCTGCCCGCGTTGGGTTCGGTCAGGCCGAAGCCCCAAAGCATCTTGCCTTGTGCCAGCGGCAGCAGATACTTCTGTTTTTGCTCTTCCGTGCCGAAAAGATAAAAGGGAGTAGCTCCGAGCGAAACGTGCGCGGCCA
>CAZHGH010000091.1:0-11633 GCA_964531205.1 uncultured bacterium | reverse complement strand
CGTTGGATACGAATCCGGCGCAGGTCTCGCGATAAGCGGCAGTATCGACGCCGCCAGCAGTATCAAAAACAGGCGCATGCGCTAGAAACATGCAGCATGCGGCGTCTGTGACAACGGGCTATCCAAGTCTTCACGTTTTGCCCCTGTCCCATAGTTGCGATAACGGGCTTCATGCTCGAGGGCAGCGCACGTAAACTATAAGGGATAAGCGCACCTTATGAACCTATAGCGCCGCGCAGGCTCTGTTCGATTACGCAAGTTGTTATGAGCGGTACGTCGGAGAAATTGTGAGGTACTTGGAATGATTGGAAGACTGAAGACAGCGATCGTAGGCGGCGTGCTTAGCACAGTCGCATTGACCGCTCTCATTGCGCCGGTTGCTGCGGACACTGCCGATGCGGCGTTCATGGCGCAGATCAACACTGCAATGACGAAGATGATGTCGGCGATGGACGTCGCGCCTTCCGGCAATACCGACAAAGACTTCGTCGCAACCATGGTGCCGCACCATCAAGGCGCGATGGATATGGCGCAGGCTGAATTACGCTACGGACACAACGAGCAGCTGCGCCGCATCGCTCAAGAAATCATCGTAACGCAACAGCAAGAGATCGCCGCAATGCATTTAGCGTTAGGCCAACCTCTCCCGCCATCCGCGCCGGCACCCGACCAAATACCGAAGCAATAGGAGCAACTCCCAATGAAGCGTTTTTTCATAGCGGCGGCATTGCCGTTCGCGCTTGCTGCGTTCGCGGTGCCGGCGGCCTTGGCCGGCCAGCCGCCGTATGCCGCATCGGCGCCCGATATTCCGATCAGTCATCGCGACAGAGTGTACGTCGCAGAGCAGTTTTCAAACACGGTTTCCGTTACCGACCCGGTCGACAACAAGCTCCTCGGTGTTATCCGCTTGGGCGATCCGCAACCGGGCAATTTCAGTCCGCTGTATATCGGACAATTGTTGGTGCACGGCTTGGGGTTTTCGCCCGACAACCGCACGATCGCCGTCGTTTCCATCGGATCGAATTCAGTTACGTTTATCGACACCGCAACCAATAAGATAAAACATACTACCTACGTTGGGCGATCGCCCCACGAGGCATTCTTTACGCCGGACGGTTCCGAGGTTTGGGTCACTGTCCGCGGAGAGAATTACGTATCGGTTCTCGACGGCAAGACCTATAAAGAAAAGCAGCGCATCATCGTACCGAACGGCCCCGGCATGCAGATCTTTTCTCCGGACGGAAAGTACGGATATGTCTGCTCTTCGTTCACGCCGGAAACCGTGGTAGTTCGCGTCTCGGATCATCACATCGTCGGACACGTTCCTCAAGCAAGCCCGTTCTGCCCGAACATTGCCGCAACACCGGACGGTACGCAAGTGTGGTTCACGCTAAAAGATACGGGCAAAGTCCAAGTCTTTAACGCTCACCCGCCGTTCAATCTGTTGAAGACGCTCGACACCGGACCAATCACAAATCACGTGAATATCGTGCACAATGTCAACGGCACGTTCGCATATGTCACTGTCGGCGGGCTCAACGAAGTTCAGGTTTACCGCACGAGCGATTTCTCAAAATACGCAACTATCCAGGTTGGGAATTTGCCGCACGGAATTTGGCCGTCCGGAGATGGAACGCGCGTCTACGTCGGCCTCGAGAACGCCGACCGTCTCACGGCGATCGATACGCTCTCAAATAAAGTCATCGCTACCTCACCGATCGGACAAGCGGGGCAAGCGATAGCGTATGTCCCCAACGCCGTTCCGAGTGGAGACGGCACACAAGGACTACAGCCGCTTGGCATTGCCGGTGAAGCTGTGCATCTTGCGCTCGTCTCGCCAAACAACAAGGGCGCGAATGGCGAAAAAGCGCCGACGAGCGTCTCGCTCTTCGATCAAGGCCTCACGCAAGTGTTGGAAGCTTCCGTGACCGGACTGCAACCCAAAACAGCATACGTGCTCGCGCTTTCGCGCCAACCCGATGGCAGTGGCACGCTGGAACCACTTGCTGCGTTCAAAACAAATCCGGCCGGAGCTGCAATTGTCAACGCAGTTGGGCCTATCCGGCAGGTTGTCGAGGGAAACGTAGGCGCACAGCGCCGCTATCTCGTGATTGTCCCCGGAACTGGAAACGGCAGCGGTGCACCGGTGCAGATCCAATCTCCATGATTCATTGCACGCGACTTTGGCGCGGCGAGACTCCATAAGCGCCGCGCCACAAACGCCGTAACTGCCGCGCATCCGCGAACCCCGATCGCTCCGCAACGCTTTCAATCGAGAGCTGCGGATTTGCAAGCAACGCCTTCGCATGCTCTAAGCGAAGGCGTTGACGATAGGTTGCAATAGATACGCCCGTCGCTTTCAAGAATGCGCGCGTCAGATTACGCGTGCTCATCCGCGCGACCTTTGCCAAATCCTCGAGCGTCGAATGCTCCGCTGGATGCGCAATCAGCCAATCCTGCACGGCGTGAATTGCCGGGTCGATGTGCGTGCGGTAATCAAGGTACACGCTTTCTTGTTTTTGCGACCCGTCGCGGCGAATGTACACGACCATTTCACGCGCAACCGCAGCTGCGAGCGCTGCGCCGTGCTCCTGCTCGATAAAATCTAGCGTCATATCGATGCCGGCACTGACACCGGCGCTCGTCGTGATGTTTCCTTCGCGTACGAACAGCCGCCCGGTTTGCACCGTGCACTCCGGAAAGCGTTGTTGCAGTTCATTCGTACGCTTCCAATGCGTCGTGCAGCGGCGTCCATCGAGCAATCCGGCTTGCGCGAGCACGAACGCGCCCGTGCAGACGGCGAAAATTCGCGCGCCTGCACGTTCGGAACTCTTGAGCCATCGAGCCAGGCCGCGCGGAATACCGAGATTCACCGGAAAGCCCGGTACGAAGATGCAGTCGTCTGCGCGCGCTTCGGGCAGCGGCTGCAAAGCTCCCAATACCAGGCCCTGCGCCGCAGTCGCACTTTGCGAGACGCCGCAATGCACGATCTCGTACTTCCCGGAGACGTACGCATTCAGCTCGTGTATCGCTTGCAGCGGACCGGCGAAGTCCAGCACCTCGCAATGGGGAAAGTAAACGAAGATCGCGCGCCGCTTCATGCGGCCTTATTAGCGAATTCGCGCGCCAGCTCCGCTACCGTAACGATGCGTGCGAAGCGCCGGCGCAGCGCGTATTCGGTGCGTTCAACGATGGCGTCGACGCCAAGGACTTCGCCCGGAACGTCGTGATTCGGTATCGGGAACGTCATGGTTGCCTCGGTGACAAAGTCAACCGCATAGCCGAGATCGGCGGCAACACGCGTCGTGGTTTCACAGCATTGCTCGGTTTGAATGCCGGCGATCGCAACGCGCCGCACTCCGCGCTCCATGAGGAGCGGTCCAAGCGTGGTGCTCGTAAAACAATTGCGCGTGGTTTTGATGAACAACGGCTCATCATCGCGCCGCTTGATGAAGTCCATCAGTTTGAAATGCGGACTGTCCAGCGAGAACGCGTCGTCACTATCGGTGTGTAAGAAGAAGATGACGGGAAGACCTGCGCCGCGATAGAGCTGAATCAACGCGTCGACGTTGCCTTCGAAGTTGCGGTTGCTGCGCTGCTCCCAGCGCGGCCCCGCTTTGAACGAGTCTTGCGCATCGATAACCAAAAGCGCCGACTCTGAAAGCGGCACCTGAGAAGAATAAAGCATTCAAACCTCCTATAGCCAGAGACTACAGGAGGTTCGTGCTGTTCAAAAGCGCCGGTTGCGCCTATCTGCGGACATTTTGAGCCATCGTCATGGTGAGGTATCGAACCACCCTGAGCAAAGCATCGACAGAGTCGATGCGCAGTCGAAGGGCGCGCCCGCAGGGGGCGGGCTTATTTAGATGGCGCCAACACCTTCACCGTCCCGTGCATCCATGCATGATACGAGCAGCCATACACGTACGTGCCGGCCTTCTTAAAGGTATACGTCCAGCTGTGACCTTTATCGATGTTTCCTGAATCAAACGACTTGTCCGTCGCGGTGACGGTGTGTGCCATTTCGTCGTCGTTGATAAACTGCACGCTTTGGCCTTCGGTAATCGTCACGCTTTCAGGCGCGAACGTACTTCCGTTCATGTTGACGGTCGCGGCCGGCTTATCTGCCGCGGCAACAACGCCGCTGCCAACGGCGCCCGCGATCAAAAGCGCGGTGAGGACACCCATGAGCCATTCTACTCTTCGCATGCCTCCAGGGTACCCAGCACATCTAAAAAAAGAATGAAGCAATGAAAGCAGCGGCCTTCGTGCGCTATCACAGCGGGGACGGTGCCGGCCACGTTGCGTGGGCCTTCGAGGTCGAAGGGCCGTACGCCGTGAGCGGCTCTGTCGAGAACCACAGCGGCCATATCTTCACTCCGGCGACGTCGATGGGCTACTGGGACGCGCTTGGCACCGATCCGGTGAACCAGATGCGTGAACGATCGTACGACGACGTGAAATGGATCGACGTACCGAACCCCGATCCGCTGCGCGCGTACAGCACCATGCTATGGATCAAAACGCAAGCGTATTTCGCGATCCACCGGAACTGCGAAGACGACGTCTACGACATCCTGCGCGCGTATGGTGTGAAAAAGTTGCCCGTGCCCGCGTTGCATTGGTTTCCAAAAGGCTGGTTTTATGCACTTCCCGCGGACCGCATGGAGCGCGTCAATAGTCATCCTGAGGTATCCGTCGAAGGCCCACCGCAGCCGCGAATAACCCAAAAGCTCCTCCGCGCAAAACCAAAACGTCCGACGTGGCGCCAACTCTGGCACATCCAGTTTCATTTTTTATTAGCGCTGAAAATCGCGCAGTTTGTCAGACATCTGTGGCTATGGCGCAAGCACGCAAAGCGTTAATCGCCGCAGGGCTTGGCTGGGGCCTGGATTCGTTCGATTTCTATCTGTACGTCTACGCGCTGCCTGCAATTGTTACGACGCTTCACATCAGCAACACCGCAGGCGGTTTACTCGCAACCTACACGCTGATCGCGAGCTCCATCGGCGGCATTCTCATGGGCGCGCTCGCCGACCGCTTCGGCCGAACGAAAATGCTGCTTACGTCAATCGCTTGGTATGCGGTCTTTACGTTTCTGAGCGGATTCGCGCAAAACTATGCGCAGCTTGCCGTATTTCGCGGTCTGGAAGGGTTGGGATTCGGCGGTGAATGGGCCGTCGGTTCGGTCCTTATCGCGGAATGGTCGACGCGCGAACGGCGCGGACGCAATCTCGGCTTCGTGCAAAGCGCGTGGGCTCTGGGTTGGCTTGGCGCGAACATCGCCTTCCAAATTATCGCATCGGTCGCGCCGCCGCAACTGTCGTGGCGTTACCTGTTTTTCCTGGGCATTCTTCCGGCGTTTGCCATATTCTACATTCGCCGCAACGTTGAAGATGCGCCGATTTTCACGTCAAGCAGAACATTTGCGCTGCACGAACTTTTTCGTCGCGATCTCTTGCGGATCACGCTCACCGCGACGCTGCTTTCAACCGGCGCACAAACCGGCTACTACGC
Source organism: uncultured bacterium (assembly GCA_964531205.1). Taxonomy (GTDB): domain Bacteria; phylum Vulcanimicrobiota; class Vulcanimicrobiia; order Vulcanimicrobiales; family Vulcanimicrobiaceae; genus JAICWY01. The sequence continues at coordinate 6,116 of CAZHGH010000091.1, read as the reverse complement.
GCTCTTCACGTGGCTGCCGAAATATCTGCACGATGCGCGCCATCTGCCCGCAATCGGTGCCGGCACGCTGCTGTATTTCGTCATCGGAGGCGCATTCGCGGGCTATGTCAGCGCAGGCTACATCAACGATACGATCGGCCGGCGATATACGTTCGTGCTGTTCGCAGTCTGTTCGGCAATAATGGCGCCGGCATACCTGTATTTTTTGAACGCGAATTGGCAGCTCTACATCGCGGGACCGCTGCTCGGCTATTTCGCTTCCGGTATTTTCAGCGGTTTCGGCGCGTTCTTGAGCGAGCTATTTCCGGGACGCGTGCGCGGCGCCGCGCAAGGATTATGCTACAACGCCGGCCGCGGCATAGCAGGTTTTGGCCCCGCTCTCATCGGCGCGCTTTCCGCGCATATGCCGATCGGCGGGGCCATGACCATCGTTGCTATTTGTGCGTATGCGTTCGCGGCGTTCGCCGCACTAGCGTTACCCGAAACACGCGCAGCAGAGCTGCGTGCTTAAGAACGTTAGCTCGGTGTCATCTGTGCTTCGGTATCGGTTCCTCCGGCGGTTCCCTTCGTCATTTGACTGCCGCCGCTTTGTCCGACTTGCTGCATGCCTTGCGATCCGGCCGTCACCGAAATGCGCTTCGGCTGCCGTTTCGGATGTTGTTTGAGCGACATAATCAGCATGCCGTTCTCAACGCGTGCTTGAATGTTGTCTTCATCTATGTCTTCCGGTACCGTCAGCGATCGCGTAAAGCTGCGCCGATCGTTGCGTCCGCTTACGGTTAGCACGCCGTCCTGATAGCTGATCTCTAAATCTTCCGGACGGAATCCCGGCACCGGCATCTCGACGTCAAAACCATCCTCGCGCCGGTTCACGTCGATCCCCAGCATGTGCTGCCAATTACCTTGGAACAGATTGCGGAACGGATCCCAATCGAACATGCCGGCAAGCCCTTGCCTACCTTGCCGCGGCTGAATGCTTCCACGTTCGCTTCGACCACCATAGTCGTTCATGAGAAAACGCCTCCATCAATTGAAATCAATTGAAATCGTGGAACGCATTTATGCTACCCGTGCGCATAGGTTCGAAACCGCACGGACGTGCGAATGCAACACCGATATACTCCCAGGCGAAATGCCCAAGACACCGCTCATCATTTCGCTGGAAGGCGATCTCGATATCGCCAAACGCGAAACTGTTGATTGGCAGTTTAAGCCTGCGCTATTTGCCGATCGCGTGATTATCGATCTCACGAACGTGCAATTCATAGACTCAAGCGCGCTCACGCTGATCCTACGCCTGCGTAAAGCGCGCATCGAAAAGCAGTATCAGCCGGAACTCTACGTCGTTCCGAACCCTCACGTCCGCAAAATCTTGAGCATCACGCACCTCGGCGTGCTACCGCAAATCTACGAGACCCTCGACGAGGCGCTGACCGAGCTCAACGACGTGCCCGACCTGCCCGCCTAGTCCTAAAGGTCCGCTTGCCCTACTGCTTGACGGGCGAAGAGCGGGTATATTGCTATTACAAGGGGGGCACGCAATGAGGCTCTTCGGAGAAGCAAGAGTCACGCGCGGTTCGATAGCTTGGACTAACCCGCTACGGCTCTGCATTACCGTCTTAACCAGCGACGACGAAGTCCCGCACACAGTTGATTCGTTACCTGCACCGGCACCCGCGCCCGCATCAGTACCCGAGTACGACGAGGACGGCCGTCTATACGTTTTTCGATTTGCCCGCAGCGCGCCAAAGCAGTGCGCGATCGACCGAGACCGGATATTCCACTACCTGAAAAAACACCGACTTCCGGACGAGGCCGACCGCGCATTGCGGCGCGATTTGCGCAACCAAGTTGAACTTTACAGCGACCTGCGCGATCTCGAAACGCACCCGGACATCGAACTCCTACCGCGCGCGGATGACGTGCCGCTATCCATCACGGAACATCGCAAGCGTCATGTGCGTCTGCGTGCGCAAGGAGGCGTTTAGGGGCCATCTAGCCTAGGGCGCTAGGCCTTAAAGAAGTTTGGGATAGTTCACTAACGCCCGTACGATTAAGACGCAGAGGCGGCTTAAACGGAGGGCGTGATGATCAAGCGCAGCTTGCTGTTCCTCGTTGTATTCGCGTCGTTTTCACTGACAGCGTGTGGAGGTGGAGGCGGCGGAAACGGCGGTAGCGGCGGAGCGTTGCCCACGACTCCGTCGGGCGACGTGCCGATTTCGAATGGCTCGAGCGGCACCAATACCACGAGCGGCGTCACTATTCACGAAAAAGGGATAAACGATACGCTGCGCGGCGGTCTTGCGCTTGGGGCCGACGGCAATTTGTATGCATCGGGTCAGGTGGGGCTGCAGGTCTTCGATCAATCGTTGAACATCATTCCGCTCGCCACGGCGACTACGACGACGCCGCCCGACACGTGGCCGGTCGTGCCGCATCTTTCGCCGAGCGGTGCGGTTAGCGCGTCTAGTACGCTTGTCGGCGCGCTCGCGACCTCAACCACCGGCACAAAGAGCGCGGCCACAGCAACGGAAGCGACAACCACATCGACCTTCCCGGCACTTGCGATCTTCGACACCACGACAAAACAGTGGCTCGACGTGCAGTTCGGAAACCAGGGCGACGTCTTCACGGACCTCGCGCCCGACGGCCACGCCGGCTTTTTCATCGCCGGTAACCATCCCAATGGCCAGGGTTTCGTCGAGGAAATCAACTCGGTCATTTGCTTCCTGGTGACGCAAACGTTTGCGCAGCCGCTCGGACCGATTACGCTTGGTCACGACGGCGCACCGTGGGTTGCCACTGCAGCAAGCAAGAGCGTGCCGTCGATTCTCTTTCATTTAAGCTTTACCGGAATCGCGCAGACCGTTCCGTTGCCTGCAGGTTCGGAAGTAACCTCAATGGTAGTCGGTCCTGACGGCAATTTGTGGTTTACCGATGCGGGCTTAAACGCCATTGGCCGCGTTGATAGCAGCTGCAACGTTACGTTCTTCAACGTGCCTAGCGGCAAAGGGCTGCAGCTCGACGGCATCACGGTCGCAAGTGACGGCACGCTCTGGTTTACCGAGATACACGGGCATCGGCTCGGACGGATTACAACCAGCGGCGTCATCTCGGAATTCATGATTAGCCCGAGCGCCGATCCACACGAAGCCGTCGGGTGCGACAACGCGAACAACACAACCTGCGCGTCGCACGCCGTGTTCTACATCGAAACGAAAGCGTACGGAAAGGCAACGTTTTAACTAGTGCAGTAAGCCAGGCTCCCACCACCGGAACGCTGACCTTTGTCTTCACCGACATTGAAGGCAGCAGCACACACTGGGAGAGACATCCGGAAGAGATGCGCGTACATCTCGCGCATCACGATGTATTGTTGCGCGATGCACTGGAGCAGCACGGCGGCCACATTTTTAAAACCATAGGGGACGCTTTTTGCAGCGCGTTTCCGGATCCGAGAGAAGCGCTTACCGCCGCGGCAGAAGTGCAGCGAGGACTGGCGCAAACGGATTGGGGTGAGTTCGGCGAACTGCGCGTTCGCATCGCGGTGCATACCGGTGCGGTCGAGATGCGCGATGGCGATTATTACGGACCGGCGCTGAACCGCGTTGCACGTTTGCTCTCCGTCACGCACGGTGGGCAAGTGCTTTGCACCGACGCAACGGAGCGCGTCGCGCGCGATCGCCTACCTTCCGAATATGGGTTCAACGATCTCGGCGAGTGGGCGCTCAAAGACATCGAACAGCCGCTGCGCATCTATCAGCTGTCGTTTCCGGGCATGCTCGCGCTGTACGCCTCGCCTTCGTCGCGAACGCTCGTCCCAAACAATTTGCCCGAAGAACTCTCGAGTTTCGTAGGGCGCAAAAACGAATTGCAGCAGGTCAAAAAACTGCTGCACGATGCGCGCCTCTTGAGTATCGTCGGGCCGGGCGGTGTCGGAAAAACGCGCCTGGCCATGCGCGCAGGCGCTGCGCTTTGCGAAGAGTTCACGGGCGGCGTGTGGTTTGTGGACCTTTCCGGACAACGCGATGACGTGGACGTAGCGCTGGCCGTAGCGAAGGCGATGAACTTACCGCCGAATCGCGATACGCTCGCCGGCCTCGTACAGCATATTGGTTCTTCGCGCACGCTCCTTGTGCTCGACAGTTCCGAGTACGCGAATAAACGCTGCGCCGCGTTTGCAAAGGAGATTCTCAAAGGCACCGCGTCGGCTCGTATCATCGTCACCGCGCATCAACCGCTGCGTCTGCAGGGTGAACGCATCCTTACGCTGCATCCGTTGCCGCTGCCTGAGCGCTGGATGGGCCTCGATCAGGTGCGCCGCTTTGATTCGGTCAAGCTCTTTGTCGAACGTGCATCGGCGGCAGACACGCACTTCAAGTTAAATGAAAAGACCTGTGATGCCGTCGTTTCAATCTGCGCCTGCCTCGAAGGCATTCCGCTTGCGCTCGAATTAGCCGCAGCACGTACGCGCGCGCTGACGCTTTCACAAATCTTCGATCGATTGAAGGAACGATTCGCGTTCCTCACCGGCGGCGCGGCTGAAGCCGGACACCACCGGACGCTGCGTAGCACGATCGATTGGAGCTACGAACTGCTCGCAGAAGAAGAACGGCGCTTCTTCGCGCGGCTGAGTATCATGCAAGGCGCGTTCACGTTGGAAACCGCCGAAGCGATCTGCGAAGGCGCACCGATCGCACAATCGGATGTCGTCGACCTGCTGCAGCAACTCGTTGAAAAGTCGTTTGTCAATGTCGTGGGGGACCGCGACGCGCGGCGCTTCCGCATGCTCGACACGATTCGCCTGTACGCGCACGAGCGCTTACGCGCTACGGACGAGCACCATGCACTCGCGCACCGGCACTTCGATCATTTCTTTAAACTGGTTGCGAGCTTGAGGGACGCGGCCGGTGAAGATCGCGTCGCAGTGCTCGACGCAATAGAACAATCCCATGCCGACGTGCTGGCGGCGCTCGACTTCGCACTCGAACGCGATCATCCGCAACTCGTTCCGTTCGCGCTCGGTCTCGTACCGTTTTGGAGCATTCGCGGCTATTTGTGCGAGGGCGCCGCGCGCCTCGAACTCGTGGCACAAAAGCAGACAGAGCTAAGCCGTACGACCGTCGATCTGTTTGTACACGCGTCATCCCTGCGCAATGCCGCAGGTGAGTCGCAGACGGCGCGGCGAGACGCCGAAGCCGCAGTCGAAAACGCTGCAAAACTGGGAGACGAAGCAATTCGCGCCGAGGCACAATCGGCGCTCGCGGGCGTCCTCGCAAACGCCGGTTCGTACGAAGAAGCTTACAACATGTATATGGCTGCGCTTGAATTACACGAACGAACCGGTGACGCTGATGGGTCCATGCGCGCGCTGATCAATGCCGGTATTATATTGACGGCCGTCGGCCGCTTTGAGGAGGCTCGCGCGAGTCTCAACCGGGCGCTTAAACTTGCGCCCGTCGTCAAGGATACGCGCAGAGAAGCCTGGGTCTACGGCGCATTAGGGAACGTCGGGCATCAATCCGGCGAACTGGATGAAGCGTCGCGTCAATACGGCGTTTGTCTGCGCATGGCCCGTGCCAGCGGCGATAAATCGTTAATTGCCACGACGCTCAATCACTTGGCCGAAGTCGCGCTGATGTGCGGCGATCTTGCGCAAGCGCGCACGTATGTTGAAGAAAGCCTGCGTATTGCGCACGAGCATTCGCTGATGCTTGCGCTCGGCGACGCGTTGGAAGCGACGGCGCGCCTTATGGCGATGCAGCACGACGATCCCATTGCGGCGCAGCTCTTTGGGGCAGTCGACACGTTGCGGCAGCGCATTTCATTTCCGTTTACCGAACCCGAACTGCGCACGCGCGAGGAATGCATGAATGACGTGCGGATGCGTCACGGCACAGACTGGTTCGAAACGGAACGCGAGCAGGGCGGTGCCCGCGCTTTGGAAACATCGGTTCGCCTTGCTCGAAGCTCACTCGTCCGCCATCGTCATCCTGAGGTATCGAAGGACCCTGAGCAAAGCGAACGGCCGAGCCGTTCGCGCAGTCGAGGGGCGCGCGCATAGCGCGCGCTGCTCTTGTCATGGTGAGGTATCGAACCATGCCTGAGCAAAGCGA
>CAZHGH010000090.1:0-11797 GCA_964531205.1 uncultured bacterium | reverse complement strand
CCGTCGACGTCACGCGATTTTTCGCCGCGCTGGTCGCCCGACGGAACGCAGATCGCATACATTCGTACGCCCGGCGCAGGCGGACCGCCGCAAGATCCCCTCAAGGATTATCCCAATCCATGGTCCATCCAAGTATCGAGCGTTTCAGATGGCCACGCGCGCGAAGCATGGCATAGCCAAAATACGCTTCGCGATTCGCTGCCTGAGATCAACGGTCCGCAACTGAATTGGGTCGCAGGCGGCAATCTCGTTTTTATCTCAGAACGCACGAATTGGCCGCATATTTATGAAGTTTCCGCATCCGGCGGTTCTGCGCGGCTGCTTACGCCGGGCGACTTTATGGTTGAGGACACCTCCATTTCGCCGGATCGTGCGACGGTATATTACACCGCGAATACCGGCACGACGGCGGGAGATGACGATCGCCGTCACGTCTTTCGTGTTTCCGCATCGGGTGGTGCGCCGGTTGAAGTAACGCGCGGCACGAACAGCGAGTGGTGGCCTGCCGCGACGAACGCTGGCGTGGCGTACGTGCAGGCAGGGCCGCGCGTTCCGATGGTGATCGCCTATAACGGACGCACGCTTAGCGACGATCAAATCCCGAAGGATTTTCCGAGTGCCGTCATGGTTGCGCCCAAAGAAGTCTCGTTCCGCGCGAAAGACGGAACGCTCGTGCACGGTCAACTCTTCGATAACGGTACGCCGGGAAAGAGGCCGGCCGTGATCTTCGTGCATGGCGGACCGCCGCGACAGATGCTTCTCACGTGGCACTACATGGATTACTACGCGTACGGTTACGGCGAGAATCAATATCTCGCGAACCGTGGTTTCGTTGTACTGTCAGTGAACTATCGCCTCGGCATCGGTTACGGACACGATTTCCATCATCCGCCGCATGCCGGTCCAGCCGGAGCTGCGGAATATCAAGACGTGCTCGCCGGCGCGCAATATTTACTGCACGATTCGCGCGTCGATCCGAAACGCATCGGCATCTGGGGCGGCTCGTACGGCGGATACCTCACCGCGATGGCGCTTTCGAAAAATTCCGACATCTTTAAAGCCGGCGTCGATTGGCACGGCGTGCATGATTGGACGATGTTTCCGGAGTGGTTCGGCCCATCGGAGCAGCGTTACCAACAGTTCGACAAGCAGCGTTTTCTAAAGACCGCGTGGCTGTCTTCGCCCGATGCCTATATTGCAACGTGGAAATCGCCTGTGCTGCTGATTCAAGGCGACGACGATCGCAACGTGCGATTCCATCAAATGGTGGATTTGGTGCAACGGTTGCGCTTAGCGCACGTGCCATATGAGGAATACGTGATTCCGAACGATATTCACGGATTTCTCCGTTGGCATTCTTGGTATGAAGCCGATCAGGCTACGTCGGATTTCTTGGAGGCGCGGCTCAAGCCGTAAGAGATCCACATTCCCAAGGCGCCAAGCGCGGTGTTCAGTAGAACTACCGTCGCCGTGCTGAAGATCGTAAGTCCGATGTGGCTGGTGGGACGGCGGCCGACGCCGATCGCAATCGAGATCCACCAGCCTAGGGTGGCTTCCACGAGGGCCGCGATTATAACGGGCGTGATTGTGGGTGCGCCCATTCCGGCGACGCGTGCAAGAACCAAGCCTATGATCAAGTACATCGCGAATTGCGGAATAACGAAATCGAAGTAAGGGATACCGGTCGATTTCGAAATGGCCGAAGCGACGGCATCAAACGTAAGTACGATACCGCAACAGGTAAAGATATTCCGCAGCATCCGTCCGTCTTCTTCAGTACGGACGCTACGGATACCTTACGGCCCTGGTGAAGGTGAAGCTCCGGGCTCGAGCTTGCGCTGCTCTCCGGGGAAGCCACGCCGTTGCGGCGCGATCATGTAGATCCCGAGCTTCTGCGTGTAGTTCAGCGATGGAACGGTCACGCCGTCCCAACCAAGTTGTGTGAGTTCGTCCTTCGTCGCCGTCGAAATGTGACCGCAATTGAGGATCGCGGGTACCGTGCCGATGTCTTCGGGTTCGAGCGAGTACCACGTGCCGGCTTTGCTCATATGCGCGGTAATTGTCCACCCCGCTGCAGGTGTACCCTTCGTGAAGTGCGATTGCAATTGCGCGAGCGCAGTTTGTGCGGCGCTGCGCATTTCCGGCGCGCAGCTTTGCGCCGACGTGCGCAAGGCAAACGGTGCGATAGGCGGCGTCGCCGGCAGTTTGTACAAGCGGAAGCTTTCCGCGCCGGCCTGCGGCGGCCGTTGCACAAAATAGAAACCGACGGCAGGCATAAACGTCACGCTCGGACGGAAGAACATTCCCCCGCTCGGCTCGACATATAAGTTGCGCTGTTGCGCCGTCTGCTGATCCGCGCGGTGGAACGCCGTGCAACCGAAGAGCGGGCGCATTTGCTGCATTTGTTTGATGCTAACGGAAAGCGCGTACGTCGATTTCAAACCGTGGTACGTCACGTTTATACCGGGAATGTCCGGTGCGGGCATCGTGTCTGGATAATTGCCGGAACGCTTTGCCGCTTCAATTTGCGCGGTATACGCTTTCAACGCACTCAAGATCGGCTGCGCGACTTTCTGAGCATCGGCTGTACAAAGCGGCGTTGCATTGATAGCAAACGGATCTGCCGGCGGCGTCGACGGAAGCGGCTGAATGAACTGGCCGAAACCTCGACCTCCTCTTGGACCCCCTCCTGCTCCAACGAATGCGACGTCTCCTCCGCCTTCCCGCTGCCCGAGCGCGGGCATCGCAGGCGAATTTGCAGACGGCGCACCTTGTCCGAATCGCACCGTGTACGTCACGGCAACTTGACGCGGCGTGTTCGGACGCGCAATCGTCGCGATTTGCGTACCGTTCGCAGTCGTGTACGGTACTGCCCACTGCGTGCTTGAAAAGACTCCGCCGTATGTATTAAAGATGTTGCTGGCAACGAATGAAAGCGTGCCGTGCTGTAGGTTCGCGCTAACGCCCGCATCGACGGTGGTGTAAGCGGGAAGATTTTGTTGATTGTTGCCGCCGGTATATTGCGCATCGGCGAGCCATTCCAAAATCGAATGCCGCGCGCGGTAATCAAGTGTGATGCCGGCGCGATGCAGCGGCACGTTCGGCAACTGCTCTCCGGAAATGGTGATCGCGTATGCGTTGTTGAAGCGCGGATCGGTGCTGAACGCTTTTGCGACTTGAATGTCATAGTACGGCTGTACGACGAGATTTCCGACCGTGAAGTAGCTGCTCAGATGCGCGCCTTCGTACATCCGCTTCACGCCTGCAATCGGCGTGGTGTAATACACGTTTTGCGGGCCGATTTGAGCAGCCGACGACGGGCAGGTCGTATCAAATACGGTTTGGACCTGACCCCAATAGGTTGGCGGAAAGAGGGACGGTGACAGCGCGGTACCATTTACCTCGACCGGTAGAACGATGTTGTTCTGCACTTGCTGATAGAGCGAAGCGCTAACCAAGCCTCCGTTCATACGGTGTGTATAGCTGAATCGAGCGGATGTAGAGTTGCTCGCGCCGGGCTGGTCACCGGGTGCACTGCCGAACGCGACGTTGCCGTTACAGTCAATACGCAGCTGTCCAGGATCGCTGAGGATGCCTTCGCGTCCTGCATGCGGAGCGACGCCGCCGAGGTTGTACGAGAGTGCGTACGAATCGCTCGTGCTGGGTTGCCAACTGCTTCCGATGCCCAGAAGAATCGAGGACGGCGCATTGCTAGCATGACTGATGCCGATGGAATCGGTGAACCGCAGTTTCGTATTGGAACGGATCGAGTCGTTCACGCTGATCGCGCTATAGCTCGCCGATTGACCGGGGAACGTGTACGGCTGCGCCGCACTGTTGAGCGGCGTGAACGTGCTCGTGCTATTCGTCGTGTAGGCGCTAACGGAAATCGTGTGGCGCTGCTGAGCCGGCAGCGTCGCATTGAGCATGAAGCCGTCGAAGCTGCTCGATTGAGTCGACCCCGTAGGAGCCGCGACACCACCGATAAAGCGGTCGAGCAGATCGCGCGTTGCCGTCGATTTCGATCCGAAGAATGAGGCTTGCAATTGCGTCGAACCGACAAGCGCATTATCGGTGAGCGAATAAAGATCGAACGCCGTATTGTACCAATTGTTCGGGCCGTAGCCGCATGGAATATCGCCGGTTTCCTGCGTGCAGACCAGTTCTGACCCGTTTGTGGAGTGCGAATACATGCCGGTGAGCGTCTGCGCGTCACTCAACTGATAGCGCAGTTTCACGAGCGTTCCGATCGACTGGCGATCGCCCTCGTGCGTATAATCCAGGCCGCTCGTGTCAAGGAATTGCATACCGTCGAGCAAGCTCGGCGTCATGCGGTACGTATGCATGGCCGCGATGCCGAGTCTCCCGAGCGAGCCCGTCTCGCCGATCGAGTAGTTGTTTTTGCCGTTACTCCCAACGGAAAGCGAGAACGCGCTTTGCCACGACAGGGTGGGATCGAGGGATCGAAAGTTGACGCCGCCCGCGAGTCCACCGAGCTGCGGTCCAAACGAAACGCTCGCACCGCTAAAAAGATCGCTGTTCATCATGCGCAGATCGCCGGATGTGCCGGGCGCATTCAATGGAATGCCGTCGACGCTCAACTGCGTTTGACTCGGATCCTGGCCTTCCAGCGAAACGGTTTGCGTCGCGTCGGAATCAGTGCTCGACGTCGAGACGCTCACGCCTGAGAGCTTATTTAGAGCGTCCGCGAGGTCGTTCGAGAGTTTACGCTGCGCCGAATCATTCGAGATTGCGGTTGTGGAGACTGTCGCCGTGGATTTTACGACTGCACTGGCGATCGTTTTGAGCGGGCCGCCTTGCGCCATAGCAAGGGTAACCGTAACCGTGACGTTGCGTCCGTTGATGATTTCGAAGTTCTCCGAGGTCACCGACTGAAATCCGCGCGCCATCACGCGGGCACGGTAAATACCGTCGGGGACGTCGGTGAAGCGCACGCGCCCGTTGTCGCCTGTGAACTCGCTGGTCATGACGGGACCGTCGAGCAGCACACGCGCCAAGACGATCGGCTTCGCCGTATTGGCGTCCTGAACGAGAATATTGATCTCGCCCGTGTCCGAGGACTGCGCGGACACGGGTGCGGCACTTAGGCCGAGCACCATAGCAAATAGTAAAGCGAGGAGGCGGCGCATCATCACCCGTGTTGTAGCACTCCGACGCTCGGAACAGCCTGAGAACAATCGTAATCTAGCTACAATCTAATTGAGACGGTCGTCCCGCGGCCCGGAGCGCTATCGATCCCGATCGTGCCGCCGGCGCGGTCGACAGCGCGTTTGGCGATTGCCAGGCCTAAGCCGGTGCCGGGGATCTCGCCGCGCGCGTCTCCCCGGTAGAAGCGCTCGAACGCATGCAGACGCTCCGATTCGGACATACCAGGGCCTTCATCGCGCACCGTCAGCACGGTACTTCCATTATCCCGGTACGCGCGCAGATGAATGGGTGCGCCCGGAGCGTATTTCAGCGCATTTTCAACGACGTTCCAAAGCGCTTCGCCGAGCTCCGCGCGATCCGCTACGACTTCGCCTGCTCCGTCTACGCTGTAATCGATATGCCGCTGGTCGTCGAGACGGCGCGCCGCTTCGCATTGATCGCGCAACAGCTCGGAGACGTCGATCGAAACGGGCGACGGCGGCGTTTCGGCATCCATGCGCGCGAGTCGCATCAGGCGATCGATGAGACCGCGCATGTGCTCTTTCTCAAGCGCCATCGTCCCAAGGATTTGCCGAGCCACCTTCGGCTCTTCAATCGCGCCGCGACGCAACACGTCGATGTACCCCGCGATCACGGTCAGCGGCGTACGCAATTCGTGTCCGGCATCAGCGACGAATTGACGCATGCGCGCTTCGGTGCTTCGGCGTTCGTCCATCGCGGCAGCAACGCCGGCCGCCGCATCGTTGTACGCTTCCGTGAGCGTTGCAATTTCATCGCCGCTCGCGGTGACGAACCGCCGCTGCGTATAGTCGCCTTGTGCGAGCGCGCGCAGTGACCCCGTCACTTCGGTCAGCGGCGCGAGCGCGTGACGTGCGAAGACCCTGCCGACAAACCAAGAAACGCCGATCGCTACGATTGCGATGCCACCGACGATCCACCAGTACGGAATGAGGTTCGTAATGATCAGCCACTCCGACGGGTCGAAGGCGACGTAACCGCCTTCCACCGGCGCGACACGCCACCAATCATTGCGCGAACCCGGCAGGTGTAAACCTCGTTGCGGCTTCGGCGGTTCCAGCGGCTGCCCGGCGTGCGTTGGAACGGTGACCTTCACTTCGCCGCTGAGAATGCGCTGCAGGAGCTCGGGCCGCACGTTTTTATCGCCGCTAAGGAATTTGCCGTCCTTGTCGTACACCGCGACTCGCAACCCGATCCCACTGAGTGCGCGGACGATTCGCGGTGACGCTTGCTGCAGCGTCCAACCGTCGTTCTCGTACCGGGCCGCGAGAAAACGGGCCTCTTCGTGCTTCGCGATGATGATGTCGTTCGCAAAGCCCGCAAGCTCGTAAATGAGCGCAACGGACGACGCAATGATGACGAGCAACACCGTAACGCCCAGGAGCGTGGCGTACAGTGTAGCGTTTCGGGAGGCCAGCGACTGGCGCATTAGGCGTGTATCATTGCGAGAGGCCGTAGCCGACGCCGCGAACGGTCCGAATGAACGACGGCGCATCGGGCCGATCGATCTTTGCGCGCAGGTACGAGATATACGTCTCGACGATATTCGGGCCGCCTTCGAAGTCGTGTCCCCACACGAGTTCGAGCAAATGATCTTTGCTGAAGACGCGGCGCGGCTCGCGCATAAAGACTTGGAGCAAATCGAATTCGCGCTGCGTAAGATCGAGCGGGTCTTTTTCGCGCCACGCTTCACGCGTGGTAGGATTCATCGCGACGCCGTGCCAGCGCAGTGTGTCTTCTTCTATAAGCTGCGGGCGGCGCAGCTTCGCTTGCAAGCGCGCGATGAGCTCTTCGAAGATAAAGGGTTTGACCAAATAATCGTCAGCGCCCGCGCCCAGACTCGCCACTTTGTCGGCGGTTTCGCCTTTCGCAGTAAGCATAATGATGGGTGCTTGCGTGATTTCACGCAAGCGCGGCAAAAGCGTGATGCCGTCGATCTTCGGCATCATGATATCGAGCACAATGACTTCGGGGTCCCAGTTTCGCGCAAGATCGAGAGCCGCGGCGCCGTCGGCGGCGGTGCGGACCTGAAAGCCTTCGCGGCTAAGGCCGAGTTCGAGCATCTCTCGAACAAAACGGTCGTCGTCAACGACCGCAACGCGGGCGGGTTGCATATCGGTCAACATCTACTGTAAATGGTGCCTGCAAACCCTTGACCGTTGCTGTGTCAATCGTAAGGCCTCCTACTAAGCGGCCCTCCATAACTCACGGCGCTGGCCGCAGATGAGCGAGGCTGCGTCAATGCTTTCCAGCGGATGGCAAACCAGCCCGATTCCGCGATGTTCGAGGGCGGCGCAGGTTGCCTCGTCCGGCAGCCAATGCGCGAACAGATGGACCTCCGCTGCGCCGGCCGCCGTCGCCAGGGTTTCCAGCACCTCTGCCAAGGTGCAGTCGCGCTTCGCTCGCAGCCGGTCGGTAACGTGCGTGCGAAACTGTCCAGAGTTCCAGCCTTGCGTGAGGATGAGAAGCCGCTTAAGGCTTTGAGGCGTTACGGACTCGAAGTCGATTGCAGCGGCCTTGACTCGTTCGGCGAGCGCCGCATCGACATGGGCGTGAAGAGTAGCGGGCGTAATGCTCCCGGCCTGGCCGCTTTCCAGGATGGCTCCCGCTCCGATGATGTACTCCATACGCGCATCCTGCGGCACGCGGATGTCAGCTGTGTGGCACCATAAAAGTAGAACGCGCCGTTTGAGGAGAGAACGGCGCGTCCTAAGGCCCACGACCCGATATGGGCTGCAGCTGCTAAGCGGTAGAGGCGCGCCTTTCCGGCTGCACCTGTTTGCGCGTGCTGCTAAAGAGGCTCAGCATCGCATCGACAACGAGCGGATCCCATTGCGTTCCGGCGCCTTCTTGTAGAATCTCGAGGGCGCGACGTGGCGCGATCGCCTTGCGATAGGGACGGTCGCTGATCATTGCGTGGAACGCATCGGCCACAGCGACCACGCGTGCTTCGAATGGAATGTTTTCGCCGGCCAGCCCGTCAGGGTAACCCCGGCCATCGAAGCGCTCGTGATGCGCGCGCACGACCGTGGCACAGCGGGCCAAGGACGGGATCTGATTCAAAATTCGCTGTCCCGCCGCGGCGTGATCTCGCATGATTTCCCATTCGCGAGCGTCAAGCGGCCCGGTCTTTGAAAGAATCGATTCCGGTGTAGATATCTTTCCGATATCATGGAGCACCGCGCAGAGTTCGATAAACTCGGACTGTTCTTTCGGCAGCCCCAGGGCAGCGCAGAGGCGGCGCGTCCACTCGCCGGTCGCCTTCGAATGACAGCACGTTTGCGCATCGCGCTCGCCGAGCATGGCGAGCAGCGCATGCGTGCTATCGGAATAAACTTCAGTAGGGCGCGACTGTTCGTCTCCCAATGCCGCGAGCGCGGAATGGATCTCCGCTTTGAGCACCTCGAGGTACGCCAGCAGGCGGCCCTGGTCTACGCCGAACTTGCCGGCTTCGCTCGCAATGACGTGCGTGCAGGCATCGGCGACTTCGCACGTCTTGCTCGCCCCGATGCGGCGGCCTTCGCGAATCGCCCAGGTGGCAAGACCAACGGGCTTCGAGAGTTGGACAGAGAGGCAGAGGCGATCCAGCAACAGTTCCATAGACGTGTCGAGCGCGGGATCACCCAGCAGGCTCGTGTCTTGGATCTGCTCTACGACTAGTTTTGTTAGCCGTCGAACGTCGCTAGATAGCGCTTTTGCTGCACCCGGCAGCGTGTGGACATCCATGTTGGGGCTCCTGGTATAGAAACGTCGGCAGAAGCAGTTTAGCCCGCGCCGAGGCCTCCGGCGATGTCGACTGTGATGGGCGATTGAGCGGGGCAGAAAGTCATGAAAAATCGGCTCCTTAATAAGGGCGAACAGTATCGATACCCCAAGGATAGCCGCATGCGTACCTAGTGTCTCTAATTAAATTTCACTAGGCCGTTTTGTTCATACTTAAGCGAGGAGGCCTCGTTTTCGAGCTACCGTCATAGCCTCATTACGTCCGCTGCAGCCGAGCTTCCTAATGATGTTCTGGATATGCGCCTGCACAGTGTATACGCTGCGTCCCGTCATCGTGGCGATTTCCTTCGGACTCCGGCCGTGTCCAAGTTCGTGTAAAACGTCGAGCTCGGCTTTCGTCAGCAACGTCTCCGCGTGCTGCGCGGAACTAACGAATCTTTCCACGAGGCGTTCCAGTGTTTTGCTCAATCCTCCGTGTCCAACGCTCCGGAGTTGCTGGAGCGCTTCGACGACGTCGTCCGTGAAACTTCGATTCTTTACCATGCGGCAGACTGCTAGGACTACGTCCTTCATCGCGTCAACCGCCGGACCATCCGCGATGCCGACGCGTTGCATAATACGGTTCGCATTTGTTACACGCCCCATGAACGCTTCCGCGATCGCGCAAAGCATGCGCGCAAGTTCCGCTCTTCGCCGCGCAAAGACATGCGGTAGTTGTGCAGTCTCCAACATCGAAAGTGCTCGCGCAATATACTCTTGAGCTTGCTGCTTCTTGTCAGCGCCGAGAGCGTAGATACCGCGAATCGCTGCGGCGTGCACGCGATCGAAATCATAGACCGGTTCGGGCCACATTGCGCCGAGCCGATGCGCCTCATCGAAGCGGCCTTCCCAAGAGGCCATCATTGCTCTGGTTGGCACAATGTAGGCCGTGCGCCCTGAATCGCTGGTAGTGACCGAAAGGAATTGCTGCTCTAACACGGGCAACCGCTCTACGCCGCCGCGGATGCTCTCCAACAACATGAGATGCACGACCGCGTTTTGCATAGAGTATCGATCGCCCGCTTTTTGCGCCGCGTTTGCAGACTGTTGCGCGTACCAAACGCTCTTCGTAATGTCGTCATCGTAGAACATCGCAACGTAGGCCAAGCCAAGGAGTGCGGCGGCGCCGGTGAGATAGAGTGCGTTTTCGATTGCCAACGCCTGCGCTTCGAGGAAAAGCGTCGTTACTTCTTCCGCCGGAAATGCCAACGTCATCTTTGCCAACGCCATGCGATACAAAAGTCTGGCACGCAACTCGTTTGAATCTACGGAGGCCGCGTACTGTTGTGCGTCGGCGATCGCTCGAAGCACTTGGTCTCGGCGTCCGGCATTTGCGTAGGCCAACATTAGCAAGCTTAGCGCAGCGACGCGTGATTCATCCGGAAAAGGGCCTTCCAGCAACGGTTCGAGCAACGGCGCGATCTCACGCCGCTGGTTAAACAGCATCGTTGCCAATCGGATCGCAATATCCGAAGAGATCTCTACACTTATTTCTCGCTTCAAGGCGCGTTGAAAAAGTGACTCTGCTCTATCGAATCGTCCGTTGTGAGCTTCCCGCACAGCTCGAAGCGCCAAAGCCATCGGATGCACAGCGCGAGACTCTTGCGGCAGTTGTTCTAAAGCATCCGCGACGGCGTCCCCGTGTGCGCGGTCGATCAGCGCAAACCCGTGCGCTTCCAACAAGCGCAACACGTCCTTTTCGGCATGCAGAGAAGTATAGATCTTTAACGCCGAAGCGACATCGCCCCGTTCCTCGAGCGCCGCGGCAACGCGCCTTTGAATCTTCTCGACCGCGCTATCGCCTTCCAGCTCCAACTGATGCTGTAGAAAGTCGCGGAATAGATCGTGGCACCGATACACGTTGGGCCGATCAACGTAAATAAACGCAACGCGATCGCGAAGTGCCTCTACGACTGCCTTCGCCTTCGAATAGCCGGCATGCCGCAAAACCTCCAGATCTATTTCCGGTAAGTATGCAACAAACTGAAGAAGCTCGCGCTCGTCGTTCTCGAGCGATTCATACACCTGCTCGGCGAGGAAACGGTATATCATCTCGCGCGTGCTGGCGGCGATATTTCGCAAGTCCATTGAACGTGTAGAGCTTCTGAGCGCGAAGCTAATTGCGGTGGGCCAGCCCTCGGTCATCGAGAGAATCTGCTCGAGCTCGTCATCGCGCACGGCAAGGCGCGATGATTTGGCCGTTTGGCGCGCCTCGTCAATCGTGAAGCGAAGGTCTTCCTCGTCGATGTTTAGGTCCATCTCGCCGTACGCGAGCCACGAACCCACCGGGAGATCCAACGACGACCGGGAGGCGATAATCCATTTCGTGCGGCCCTTCGTCCGGTCAATCAGCGATACGAGAAAGCGCGATATTTCGGGATCATTCTCCGCGACGTGTAAATCGTCGATCGCAATGACACCTGTAAACGTCTTTATGTGCGCGTGCATCCACATCGCAAGGTCTGCACCCGGCGTTTTCGAGGATTGGCTTTTCTCGTATGCACCTGACAAGGTCTTGCGTGCGTCGGGCGCTATGTCGACGAGCACGTCTGCGAAGCCGCGGACGAAACCGAGCAACGTTCCCTGTTCGGATCGCACGTCGTAGCGCACGTGCTCGTCCTGGAGCGTTTCCAAGTACTGACGCAGCGCAACAGACTTTCCATATCCGGCCGGAGCAACGATTAATACAATCCGTTGCGTAGCAGCGGACTGTATACGCTCGACGACACGCGGCCGGTGAATCGGGGTGAATGCACCACCCGTTTCGATTCGACCATCGGCCGCGACGGGCCGTATCATAGCCTACTCGCTTTACGCTGAAACAGAGGATCGTCCTGCCCGGACATCG